>JAYSXP010000292.1:0-38058 GCA_043717125.1 Polyangiaceae bacterium
GCACCGAGCTCCGCGCGACCATCCCGACGACCAAGCTCGCCGCGGTCGCGGTGCTCCGCCTCTCGGTCGGCACGAGCCCGCCCGGCGGAGGCGCGAGCAAGGAGATCACGTTCGAGGTCCGGAACCCGGGCGCGACCCTCACCAGCCTCTCTCCTCTGTCCGTCATCACCGGCACCGGTCCGACGACGCTCACCGCGAGCGGCATCGGTTTCGTGCCCGGCGCGAAGGTGGTCTTCGGTGGGACGGACCTCACGACCACCTTCACGAGCTCGACCTCGCTCGATGCGACGATCCCCGCGAGCCTCCTCTTCAACACCGGCAGCGTTCCGGTCACGGTCGTCAATCCGGCGCCCGGCGGCGGTGGCTCTGCGTCGATCTCGTTCACGATCGCGAACCCGCAAGCGGCCGTCCAGGCGATCAACCCCTCGGCCGCGTTCGTCGGCTCCGCCGCGCTCTCGCTCACGGTCAACGGCTCCGGCTTCGTCTCCGGAAGCAACGTGATCTTCAACGGGACCACGCTCGCCACGACGTTTGTGAACGGCACCAAGCTCACCGCCTCCGTGTCTGCGTCCTCGTTCGGCGCGGCCGGTGATTTTCCGGTCGCCGTCAGCAATCCGCCGCCCGGTGGCGGTCTCACCGCTCCCGTGGTGTTTCGCGTGCAGTATCCGGTCCCGCAGGCGAGCTCGCTCGCGCCGTCGAGCGGCGCAGTCGGCTCCGGACCCACCGACGTCGTCGTCACGGGGCTCGGCTTCTTCCTCACGTCGCAGATCACGTTCGACGGCGCTCCCGCCGCAACGACCTATCAGGACGCGACGCACCTCAAGGCGACGCTCACCGCCGCGCAGCTCGCCAGCGCAGGAACGATCTCCATCCGCGTCGTCAACTCCACGCCTGGCGGCGGTACGTCGACGGCTCTTGGTTTCACGGCGCTCAACGGCGCGCCCGGCATCACGAGCCTGAACCCCGCGAGCATCCCGGCCGGCTCGCCGGACCGCGCGATCACCGTCACCGGCACGGGCTTCGTTTCGAGCAGCACGGTCCGTAGCAACGGCATTCTTCTCATGACGACGTACGTGACGCCGACCACGCTCTCGGCGGTCGTCCCCTCGAGCCATTTCATCAACCCGGGCTCGGTCGCGATCACGGTCACGAACCTTGCGCCTGGCGGCGGCACGAGCGCTCCGAAGACCCTCACCATCGGCTGCGATACGACCGGAGTCGACGTCGCGCTCGGCGCGATCGGAAATGTGACCACGCTCGCGACGAACTTCGCGGCGGCACCGCTCATGTCTCTCTTCTCCGATACAGGGGCTGACAGCAGCTGCGCGGCGACGACTCTCGACCCGAACACGCAACGGCCGGGCAAGTACCTCGTCGTCCAGAACACCGCCGGGTTGGCGGTCACGCTCTCGGCGTGGGCGGTCTGCACCGCCGACGGCCTGCAAGACGACGCGTTCCTCACGTTTTACCGGCGTCCCACGCCGCCGGCGAACGACAGCGAGCGCCTCGCCTGTACCGGCCAGATCTCCGAAGGCATCGCATGGGGTGCCGGTTATTCGAGCCCCGAAGCCGGTGCGAGCTCGTGGTGTCCTGGGCTCACGAAGGCCAACGGCGGCGGCATCGTGCTCGCGGCGTGCGAGAAGGCGGTCGTCCACATCCAGCCGTTCAGCACGACGAACGCGACCTACACGGCTCCGCCGTTCGTCCGTGTGAAGCCTGAGTGACGTCGACGCCCACGTGGCGTAGATACCTCGCGTGAGCAAGCAGCCACGGAGAGCGCCGACCGCGCGGAGTGTCGCGGCCGAGGTCGTCGTTCGCGTCCTCCGCGACAAGGCGTACGCCGCAGCGGCGCTCGACGCCGACCTCGAACGGAACATCCAGCTCGACGCGCGCGACCGCGCGCTCGCTACCGAGCTCGCGTACGGCACGCTGCGGCTCCTCGGATGGCTCGAGAAGCGCCTCAATCGCCACGCCACGCGTGGGATCGGCTCGGTCGACGTCCAGGTGCGCGCGCAGCTCCTCGTCGCCGCGTACCAGGTGCTCGTGCTGACCCGCGTGCCGGCATTTGCCGCCGTGGACGAGGCCGTGAGCGTCGTCAAGGCGCTGCGCGGTCCGCGCGTTGCCGGTTTCGTGAACGCCGTCCTGCGCAAGCTCGCGAGTGAGCCGAAGCCCGGGCCCGAGGAGATCGCGCGCGCCGCGCTCGATGCCGCCGATCCCGACCTCGCCAAGGCGATCGTCCGTGCCGTCGGCGAGCAGGGCGCGCTCCGTCTCCTCGTCGCCGAGGAGTCGCCGCCGCTCGGGCTTCGCGTCGAGATCGCGTCCGAGCGCGACACGTGGATCGCCCGCCTGCGCGAGGCGCGTCCCGATGCCTCCATCGAAGCGGGCCTCGTCTCTCCGCTCGCCATCGTCGCGCGTGGCGCCGGACGGCTCACCGATCTGCCCGGTTGGGCCGACGGCGCGTGGACGTCGCAAGAAGAGGGCTCGCAGGTCGTCGCTGCAGCGCTCGGTGCGCGCGCCGGCGAGTCGGTGCTCGATGCCTGCGCCGGCCGTGGCAACAAGACGGGCCTCCTGGCTCGCGCCGTCGGTCCGGGCGGCTCGGTGGACGCGGCGGATCTGCATCCCGCGAAGCTCGAGCGGCTCGTGAGCGAGCTTGAGCGTATCGGGCTCGCCCCGCGCTCGACGTTCGCGGTCGACTGGGCAGCGGGCACGGGCGCCGCGACGGGCCCGTACGATCGGATCCTCGTGGATGCGCCGTGCTCGGGGACGGGGACGATTCGCCGCCGGCCCGAGCTCCTCCTTCGTCGCACGGCGAAAGATGTCCCGGCTCTCACGGAGCTGCAGATGAGGATCCTCGCGCGGGTAGCGGGGCTCGTTCGGCCTGGCGGTCGCGTCGTCTACGCCGTGTGCAGCGTCCTCCGCGAGGAGTCGGAGGACGTGATCGCCGCGGCGAGTGACATGGGGCTGGCTCCGGCCGCGTTTGATGCACCGATCGCGGTAAAACTCGCCGGAGATGGCGGGACCTCGTTCCGCCTGTTGCCTCACGAGCACGGTACCGACGGATATTTCGTGGCTTCCTTCGTCCGCAAGGCCTCTTCGTAGGCTCGGCGAGGCGAGCCCACGCCGCGGTTTCAAGGGTCGCGCGGTCTTGACTGCGTTGCGAAGGGCCCCATGCCTACGGTAGCGTGCGAGCTGAAATGCTTATCGACGTCATCGTGCCCCAGCTCGGCGAGAGCGTGACCGAGGGAACCATCACGAAGTGGCGGGTCAAGGAGGGCGACGTCGTCGTCAAGGACCAGCCCATCGCCGAGATCGCGACCGACAAGGCCGACAGCGAGCTGCCCGCCCCTGCCGGCGGACGCGTGATGAAGCTCCTCGCGAAGGAGGGCGACGTGGTGCCGGTGAAGACCGTCATCTGTCAGCTCGACGAAGGCGCTGGCGCCGGAGCGCCGGCGGCGCGCGTCGTATTGCCTGCGCCTCTCATCGGCTCCCCGAACGTGGTGACACGCGGCGACGAACCGGTTGCGCCGAGCCAGGGTGCGCTCGGTCCGCTCGCGTCTCCGACCGCGCGTCGAGCGGCGCTCGAACAGGGCGTCGATCTGAAGGACGTCAAGGGCTCGGGAGACCACGGGCGCATCACTCGTGACGACGTCATGCGCGCGGGCGTGGACGTGCCACCGCGCACGGAGCCCCCGATGTCGCTCGCGCAGCGTGGCCAGGCCGAGTCGCTGATGCGTGCGCAGCAGGCCGCTCCCGCAGCGAGCGCCGCGCCGGCCATCGCGCAGATGATCAACCAGGGCGGCGGCTTCGTGCCTCCGGTTCCGGGCGTTGGGTTCGGCGCGTTCAAGGTGCCGCCGTACCGTCCGAAGCCGGGCGATCAGATCGTGCCGTTCACACGCCGGCGCCGCATCACCGCGGACCACATGGTCTACTCGAAGATCGCGTCGCCCCACGTGGTGACGGTCGCCGAGTGCGATCTCTTCAAGGCGTCGAAGCTCCGCGAGGCCAACAAGGATCGCTACAAGAAGGAGGGAATGAGCCTCACGATGCTTGCCTTCGTCGTCGTGGCAGTCGCGCGAGCCATTCGCGAGAACCCGACCGTCAACGCGCGCGTTCTCGACGACTCGTTCGTCATCTTCAAGGACGTGAACATCGGCGTCGCCGTCGACTCCCCGGATGGCCTCGTGGTGCCTGTCGTGCGCCGCGCGGACGAGCTCGGCGTGCGCGGCATCGTGCGCGCGATCGACGAGGTCGCAGGCCGCGCTCGAAACGGCAAGATCACCGTCGACGACCTCTCCGGCTCGACGTTTTCGGTCTCGAATCCCGGCCTCAAAGGCAACCTATTCGGCGGCGCTATCATCAACCAGCCGAACGTCGGCATCCTGCGGATCGGCGAGATCAAGAAGCGCGCGGTCGTCGTCGAGGGGCCCGACAAGGAAGACCACATCGCGATTCACCCCGTGATGTACATGGCGCTCAGCTACGACCACCGCATCGTCGACGGCGTCGCGGCGAACTCGTTCCTGTGGCGCGTCCGCGAGGTCCTCGAGAAGGCCGAGTTCGAGGTCTGAAGGACTTTCGTGACCGTGTGTCGTACGCGTTGCACACGCCCTAGCGAACCGACAAGTACTGCTCGCGCACCATCACGCCCGAGTCGCCGAGGTTGGTGGCGGTCACCGTCGCGCGGTAATCCGTGAACGTGTGCTCCGCGACGTAGGAGGAGAGGAAGCCGCGCGCGAGATGCGCCTCTGCGGCCTCGCCTGCCGTGGTGCTCGGAGCACCGACCGCGCTCGCGACACCTCGCTCGAGCGCGGCGGCGACAACGGCGGCGCTGGACGGCGCCAGATGACGCCGAAAGGTCTCGACGCTCACGAGCTCGCCCGTCGCGCGTAGCTCGAAGGAGACCTCCTCGAGCGGACCGGAGCTCACCGGCTCGCCGACCGCGACGGCGGGCACATCGACGCAGCGTCGTAGGTTGCCGTTGCCCCCGATGTTCTCGCAAGACACGCCGTGGCGCGCGGCCCACGCGTCGACGTCGGCGCGCGTGGTCTTGTCGAGGACGAAGCCGAGCGCCGGACGTGACCGCGCGTTCGTGGTCGCCGATGCGCGGATCGCCGCCGCGCCGATCGCGTGCGCACGATCGATCTGCGCGGGCGAACCGCGCGTGATCGGACAGAGCGACGCGGGGCTGATCTTCCGTAAAAGTGGCGCTGCGAACGGCAGGTGCAGGACGCCGACGAGCCCCGTGAGGAGCCACCCGCTGCCCAGCGCAAGGACGAGGAATCGAGAGAGGCGGCTTCGCCCCGGCGGCGGCTGTCGCGCGTCGCACGCGATCGCGGATGACCCGCCGCGGGTGGCGGTGGCGCTCATGGCTTGACGAACGGGCCGCTCGCCGGCGCGCCGGGACTGACGATGTCGCCCTTCGTGCCGTTCAACGCAGCGGCGAGCGCTTCGAACTCTGCCTGCGTGATCTCGCCGACCTTCGTCGCCGTGGGCTTGACGAGCGGCATGAGCGAGGTCGCGATGTGGCCGATGAACTTGTCGAAGTTGCCCGAGCCGATGTTGAGGAACGGTCGGTGTGACTTCACCATGTCGCGGCAGGTGTGGTTTGGGTTGTTCGTGTTCGCCGGATCGCTCACGGGCGCGCCCGGGTAAGTGTCGGCCTTCAGTGCCGTGCCCACGAAACGCGCGAAGCACACGACGATCTGCGTGGCGCTCGGCGAGCCCGCCGGAATCGGCATCGCGACCTGCGCGAAGAAGAACGTCTTGAGCTCGGCGTCCGTGAGGATCTTCGTCTCGACGACTGTCTTGACGAAGGACTCGAGGCCAGACTTGCCGCCGAGCCGCTCGTAGAGGCTCAACGTGCCGGCGTCGGTCGTGGTGGTCCCGCTGGTTTTGCTCGAGCCGTCCGAAGAGTCGCTGCTGCTGCAGCCGGCTGCGCTCAGGGCGAGCGCGGCCAAGATCCCGATCGATGACAAATCAATGAAGCGCATCATTTCTCCTTCGGCTGGCCCCCGAAAACGCCGAGATAGGCGCTGTCGTGGCACTACGCGGGAAGCGTCTGTCCGGATCGGGATAACATGACGAATTGACGAGCCGGTTCACGCAGCCCCGCTGGTCGCGCGTGTCGAGGCTGGACGCGAACGTGCCGTAGTCGTCACCACCCCACGGCTGCGACGACCCGCCGAAGCCGCGCCGGTCGTACGTGACGACGCGATGACCTGCTCCGATGAGCGCGGGCACCTGGTTCTCCCGCGCGCGCGCCCGCCGTTCAGACGACCTCGAGCGTGACCGCGACGTTGCCGCGCGTCGCCACCGAGTACGGGCAGATCGCGTGGGCGGCCTCGAGGAGCTCTTTCGCCTCCTCTTTCGAAAGATCTGGGAAGTGGCCGCCGAGCGTCACGGCGAGCTGGAACGCTTCACCCGCCTTGCCCAGGCTGACCTTCGCGTCGATCGTGAAGGCGCCGGGGTTCTTCTTCCTCGCGCGAGCGACGACGCCGAGAGCGCCGGAGAAGCAGGCCGCGTAGCCGGCCGCGAAGAGCTGCTCGGGGTTCGTGCCCGGGCCGTCGTCACCACCGAGCCCCTTCGGGACGGAGAGGGCGAGGTCGAGCCTCGCGTCCTCGCTCTTGACCGAGCCGTTGCGGCCGCCGTTGATCGATTTCGCCTGTGCCGTGTAGAGGACGTTCATCGGGATCTCTGCTTTCTGGTTCGAGGAGCCGGGATCTTCCTCGCCGGCACCTCCGCTTGGGGTGCGTGGAGACGGTGGAGAACTTCGTGGAGCGAGTCGCGGAGCGCGGCGAGCTCGCTGGGAGGCGAGCCGAAGGCGACACGGTCTCGGATGCCCTCGGCTCTGGCGCGGAGTCGCTTTCCCGACGAGGTGAGCGAGACAAGGACCACCCGCTCGTCTTCGGGGTCGCGCTGCCGCGTGACGATGCCCTGCGCCTCGAGACGCTTGAGCAGGGGCGTGAGCGTTCCGGAGTCGAGGTTAGAGTCGCGTTCCGAGCCCGCTGACGGACAGGCCGTCTTCCTCCCAGAGGATGAGGAGGACGAGATACTTGCGGGTACGTCAGGCCGAGCGGTGCCAGCAGCGCTCGCTTCGGTTTGCGATCGTCGGGGCATCTCTCGGGGTGAAAAGCTGCTCGCTCTTCGTCGACCTCGACGGCCTGGCGGGACGCGCCGTCCCGTCGGGCGACGCGTCGACGACGGACATGAAGGCGACGGAGGGCGGGGCCGACGCCGGCACCGAGGCCGGCGCCACCGCGCCCTTCTGCGCGAACGTGGACGCCACCCTCTGCGACGACTTCCACGATCCCGGGTGGCGATCACGCACGCGAGTGTGCCGCTATCGGGACGCAGACCGAGGCACCTCGCCTCGCAGGATGGTGCTCGAGGGCACGATGTCGCGCAGGCACGACGTGAAAGCCCGCGCCCGGAGGGGTGCGGTGTGTCGGAGCCTATGGCACGCGGGGCGCATGGGCGCGCCTCGGAGGCATGTTCGATGAAATCCATTTCGCACTCGAAGACCGCGTTCGTCTCGCTCGTGATCGGCGCCGTCGCGCTGCACGGAACGGCGTGTGACCGGACCCACACTGACGAGATCAAGCCGGCGCCCGCGCCGAACGCAGCCGAGTCGAACGCCGCCCCGACGCCGGAGACGCGTTCGGCTGAGATGAAGCTGCGCGACCCTGCGGCGAAGACCGACGCCGAGAAGGCGGCGAAGGATCCGATGAAGGCCGCTGACGCCGACATGAAGAAGGTCCTCGAGCAGCTCGGCGCGCTCGGCGGCAAGCCGCTCGCGACGCTCTCCGCCGAGGAGGCGCGCAAGCAGCCCACGCCGGCCGACGCGGTCAAGGCGCTGCTGATGAAGGAAGGAAAGAGCACCGCGCCGATTGAAATGGCGAAGGTCGAGACGCGCAAGATTCCCGGCGCCGGTGGCCCCGTCGAAGCGCGCATCTATACGCCGAAGACGGACGACAAGAAGCCGCTCCCGGTCATCGTCTACTTCCACGGCGGTGGCTTCGTCATCGCCGACCTGGACGTCTACGACGCGACGCCTCGCGTTCTCGCCAAGGGTGTGAACGCAATCGTGGTGTCAGCCGAGTATCGCCACGCGCCGGAGAACAGGTTTCCCGCCGCGCACGACGACGCGTTCGCAGCCTACGAGTGGGTGACGAAGAACGCCGCGTCGTTCGGTGGGGACCCCAAGCGCATCGCCGTCGCCGGCGAGAGCGCAGGCGGTAACCTCGCCACGTACGTCTCGATGGCGGCGCGCGACAAGGGGGCCCCCATGCCTCTGCACCAGCTCCTGGTGTACCCGATCGCCCAGATGACGACCGATACGCCGTCCTACGTCGAATGGGCCAACGCCAAGCCGCTCGACAAGGCCGGCATGCTCTGGTTCGTCGAGAAATCGATCCGGACGCCCGACGACAAGAACGACCCGCGGCTCGACCTCGTGCACGCAAACTTGAAGGGTCTTCCCAAGACCACGATCGTGCAGGCCGAGATCGATCCGCTCAGGTCGGACGGCGACATGCTCGCGAAGAGCCTGGACGCAGCGGGTGTGTCCGTCGACAAGAAGCTCTACGAAGGCGTCACCCACGAGTTCTTCGGGATGGGCGCAGCCGTAGCCGACGCGAAGGACGCGGAGAGCTACGCCGTCGGCCGACTCAAGGACGCCTTCAAGCGTTAGCCAGTCAGCGAGAGCGACGACGACGACGACGGACGAACGCGATCGCGGCGCCGAGGCCCGCGAGCATTGCGGCGAACGGGGCCGGCGAGGGGGCCTGCACGGAGCACGTGCAGCCTCCGCCTCCGCCGTCGTCGGGAGCACGCGGATTGATCGAGCCGTCCACGGAGCCGTCACCGCCGCCGGCATCGAGCTCACCGCCGCTGCAGCCGAGCGTCGCCTGCTGCTGCGGCCATGGCGGCGAGGCCATCGAGGTCGTCCCTCCGAGCGCGCACTCGGTGTGCGTCGTCGAGCCGACCGGGCAGGCGAGCGGCCCGCGGATGTCGCAGAAGTGTAGCTTCGTCTCGAACGTCACGCCTTCGTCCTTCGAGAGACCGACGACAAAGCCGCTCTTCTCTGTCGAGCAGGTCCAGAGGCCGTCCGTCGCGAGCTTCAGGCACTGCACCTCGACGGTCGACTTCTGCGTGAACGCAAAGTCGGTGGTGCTCGCGACGCGAAGCCCGTCGCGCCGGCCGCCGACCCACACCTTACTGCCGTCCGGCGAGAGCGCAAAGCCCGCGAGAGAACCTTGCCCGGTGAAGACGGTTCGGAAATTCTTGCCCGCGTCGTCGCTGACGAGCAGCCGTGACGGCATGTCGGTCGCGCTGGACGTCCGCACGTAGAGCCGATCGGCGTTGAGCGGATCGACCGCGGCGATGAACGCGCCGTTCTCCGGCGAGATCAGGGCGATCGGGTTCTCCTCGAACGTCTTTCCGTGGTCCTTCGACGTGAGGAGCACTGCCGTCGCCGCCGTCCCGGGGTTTCGCTTCGCCGACACGTAGATGCGATCGGGATCGCTCGGCGTGACGTCGACCGTCGAGCCGAGCAGCGTCGGGTCGAGGCCGGGACCGAGCGCCGCGAAGTTCTTTCCCTCGTCCTTCGTCTCGAAGAGGAGCGACTTGAAGAAGATGGCGCCGGCGTCGTCCTGGCCGTCGTAGGAGCTCGCGAATGCGACGATGTTCGTCGGCGCGCTCGGCCGCGATGCGAGATCGATGAAGACGAGATCCTTGAGCTCGCCGCCCACGTAGGACCAGTTGCAGGCGCGGTCGTGCGAGACGGCGAGGCCCTGGAAGGTCGAGCTCAGCATCGTCCCGTCGGGCGTCACCTCGAACATCGGATCCTCGACGCCCGCGAGACCGACGGAGCGCTCGCACACCCAGTCCCACGTCTTGCCACGGTCGTGGGAGGTGACGAGGCCGAACGTCGTTCGGAGCAGGACGACGTCGGCGTCGTTCGGGGCGAAGAAGATCGCGTTCGACTCGGGAAAACGACCGTTGGCGTGGGCCGCTTTCGGAGCCACGACGAGCCCGAGAACGACGGCGCCGAAGAGGAGACCCGAAGCCGCGAAGGAAGCTCTACTCACGACGTAAAACGTAGCGCATCCGTCATCCGTGCGTCGGTCCTGGTGCGGGAGGTGACGGTGCGTTGACACCCTCGATTGCCCTCGATTAGGGGCATCCCGGGCGTTCTGCAGCTCTCGCGTCATGGCGCGCATTTCGCATCGGTCCCCGTAACCAATGCCGAGTCGTCTCGTCGCCGCTGCTCTGCCCGTCGTGTTCCTCCTCGTCACCGCCTCGGCGCTCGGCGACGATGCCCACCACGGTGCTGCTCCGAAGCTTGCCGCCGCCGCCGCACCCGCCGCCGCACCCGCGACGAGCGTCACGCCCGCCGAGGCGCTCGCATTTCTCAAGGCGGGCAACGAGCGGTTCAAGACCGGTGCGCCGACGCACCCGCATCTCGGTGCGAAGCGGCTCCTCGAGACCGCCGCCGGCCAGCATCCGGTGGCGACGATCCTGGCGTGCTCCGATTCGCACGTTCCGCCGGAGGTCCTCTTCGACGACGGCATCGGCGACATCTTCACGATTCGCGTCGCGGGCAACGTCGTCGACACCGACGAGATGGGCTCCGCCGAGTATGGCGTCGAGCACCTCGGCACGTCGCTCATGGTCGTGATGGGTCACACCAGATGCGGCCTCGTCACCGCCGTCGCGACGCACGCGACGGTGCACGGTCACATCCCGGCGCTCGTCGGGCACATCAACGACGCGGTCGACGCGACGCGCAAGCAGTACCCGTCCGCCACGGACAGCGACCTCGTCCCCGAGGCCACGCGAGCCAACGTCTTGCAGTCGATGGCCACGCTGCTCAAGGAGAGCGAGTCCGTCCGGGAACGGGTCGAGAGCGGCAAGGCGCAGCTGGTGGGCGCGATGTACGACGTCGAGACCGGCAACGTGGAGTGGCTCGGCCGCCATAAGGAGGAGGCCGCGCTCATCGCAGAAGGAAAGAAGTCCTCGGCCGCGCACGGCGGAGGACACGCCGCGACGCCCGCGGCCAAGGGCGGTCACGACAGCCGCCCAGGCGGTTCGGGTCACGGCGTCGGGGCGAGCGCGGTCGTGGCGAACCTCGCCGCGCACGCTCCTCCCGGTGGAGGTGCCGCTGCTGCCGACCCCACGGCTCCGCCGGCGCCGTCGATTCCTTCGCCCTACACGTTCGTGCTGGTCGCGCTGCTCTGCACCATAGGCGGGAGCATCTCCGGCAGGCTCACCGCAAGGTCGGTCTGAGCGTCACCAGGCGTATGCCTCGGGCGCCGCGCCGCCGGGTCCCGGGAAGATCGCGTCGAGCTCCTTGACGGTCGCGTCGTCGAGCTTTGCCTCGAGCGCGGCGACGGCCGAGTCGAGCTGCTCCATGGTGCGTGGTCCGACGATCGGCGCGGTGACCGCGGGATTCGTGAGCAGCCAGGCGAGCGCGACGTTGCCAGGCGGAACGCCGATCCGGTCGCACAGCGCTTCGTATTTCTCGAGCGCGGGGCCGTGCTTGGTGATCGCCTTCTGCGCCATGTCGCTCGAGCGCCGCCCATCGGCCTGCTTTTTCAGGACTCCGCCGAGGACGCCCCCCTTGAGCGGGCTCCACGGAATGAGCCCGAGCCCGTAGGCCTTGCACGCCGGGATGACCTCGAGCTCGATCGTGCGATCGAGGAGGTTGTAGAGGCTCTGCTCCGAGACGAGCCCGAGAAAATGGCGGTGCCGCGCGGCCTCGCAGGCTTGCGCGATGTGCCAGCCAGCGAAGTTCGACGAGCCCGTGTAAATGACCTTGCCCTGGCGAACGAGCGTCTCCATCGCCTGCCAGATCTCGTCCCATGAGCTCGCGCGATCGATGTGGTGCATCTGGTAGAGGTCGACCGCCTCGGTCTTCATCCGCCGTAGCGAGTCCTCGCACGCGCGCACGATGTGCATCGCGGAGAGGCGTGACTGGTTCGGCCAGTCGCCCATCGTTCCGTAGACCTTCGTGGCGAGGACGACCTTCTCGCGGCGCCCGCCGCCCTGGTCGAGCCACCGTCCGACGATCTGCTCGGTCCAGCCCTCGCCCTTCTTCCAGCCGTAGACATTGGCGGTATCGAAGAAGTTGATCCCGCGCTCGAGCGCGCTGTCCATGATGCGGAACGAGTCGGCCTCGCTCGTCTGCGGACCGAAGTTCATGGTGCCGAGACAGAGACGACTGACCTTGAGCCCCGTGCGACCGAGGTGGACGTACTCCATGCCGATCAGGCTAAGCGAAGAGTCATGTCTTCGGCAGGATCGTTCGCATGCGTTCGCACAGGTTCAGGTAGATCGCCTCGTGGAGGCCCGCGAGTGCGATGGCATGCTCGCGGATCGTCGCGAGGTCCGCGGCAGCCCATCGCTTCGGAACCTTCGTCGCCGCGCGGGCGTGCGCCGACCCGAGGAGCGCGCCGAGGTACGTCGCGAGGCTCGGCAGGTCCGTGTCTTTGAGGCGGCGCAGATTGAGCTTGTCCTCCTGGGGCGAGAGCTTCCGGACGAACATGGAGAGCTTCTCGGCGTTCATCACGATGAAGGTGCTGCCGAGCATGCGCGGAGGCCGCTCGACGCATGCGCGAAGCGAGGTCGTCACGCGATCGGCGGGCACCAGCGTCGGCGCGCCGACGATGATCGACGCCGAAGGGTCGCCTTGCTCCTTCATGTCGAAGACCCAGCCGCCGTCGGGGCCCCCCTTGCCCTTGACGAGGACTGCGATACGAAGCCCGCCAAGGCTGCCGGTGCCCGCGATGCGCAGCGCGCAATCGACGATGTCGAGCGAGCCCTTGTGCGGTCGGTCCTCGTCGGGGAGCGCCGTGACGTACGCGCCGAATGCCTCCGGCACCGCGGCGACGACGTCGGCGGGAAGATCCGCATAGCGCGGTCCGCGGACGAAGTGGCGCTTGCCGGCCGTGACCGCGGTGCGCGCGTTGAGGAGGGCGGTCTTCGAGCGTGCGCGAACCTGCTCGGTGAGCGTCGCGATCGGCACGGGGAGCTCGGTCGGCAGCGGAGCACCGTCGCACGCGCTGCGTGCCCACGCGTCGAGCATGAGGTCGCAGAGCGAGAGCGCAACGAGCCCGTTGGCTCCGAGCTCGCGACCACCTAGCAGCAAGCTCGTGGCGAGGCGGAGCACGTCGAGCCGCCAAGGGCCGACGATCGCGTCGTCGAAGTCGTTGAGGTCGAAGCGGACCTTCTTCGCGCTGTCCTTGGGCGAAGCGTCGTCTGCGGCGCCGAGCGGGTCGGGACGATAGGCACCGAAGTTCTCGAGGTGCATGTCGCCGACGATCCAGCCTTCGCCACCTGGGCCCTCCGCGAGCTCGGGGTGCGCTTTGAGGATCTCGAAGAACAGCGGAGCGGCGCCGCGCAGGTAGGCGAGCGGTGACGTGCTCATGCGCTGGAGCTTGCGGACGAACAGGTCCGGGAAGCGCTTCGTGCGCTCGCGATCGAGCGTCAGCTGGCGATCGGCGAGGGCGCCGGGATCGTGGAGGTGAGTGGCTTTCGAGCCTTGCTTGCCCTCGGGCGGCGCGGCTTTGGACACGTCTTTCATGGTACGCTGCGGCGCGGACCTTGTGTACCGTCGCGACGTGCTCGGTGGGAAGCTCCCGCAGGTCCGTACGACGATCGCTCGCTGGTTCGAGGAGGGGACCCTCTCGAACCCGGCTTCGCGTGCGCTCGGGCGAGCTCATGCGGCCTTCGCGGGCCGTGCTCTGTCGAGGCCTCTGCGCGTACCGTTGCGCCTCGAGGGCGGCGCGCGGCCGCTCGTCACGGTGACGGTCGGCGGCTCGACACTCGGCGGCTCCGGCAAGACCCGCGTGGCGCTCGCGTGCGCGTGCGAGCTCGCGAGCCACGGCGCGAACGTCGTTCTGATCGGTCACGCCTACCGCGCGTCCCCGGGCACCGCGCGTGTCGTCACGCCTCGGGACTCCGTCGTCGACGTCGGCGACGAAGCGCTCGCGTGCGCTCGCGAGCTCGCGCGCGTGTGCGCCGACCGCGTACGCGTCGTCGTCGCGCCGTCGCGCCAGGCCGCCGTCGACTTTGCCGCGCACCTCGTCCCGCAGGTCGACGCCATCGTCCTCGACGGGCCGCTTCAGCTCGCGCCCGTGCGCTCCTCGCTCTCGATTCTCTCCCTCGACGCCGCAGCGCCGTGGGGCTCGGGGATCGGGCCTCCGGCCGGTGATCTAAGAGCGACTCGCGAGGCGCTGCTCGCGCTTGCCGACCACGTCGTCCACGTGGAAGCCACGCCGCGGTCGGTCCGACTCGGCTCACCGGCTCGTACGATCGAGCTCGCGCCGTTCGTGTCCTCGTCGGCGGGGATGCGCCTCGGTCTCTTCACGGCGCTCGCGCGTCCCGATCGCCTGCTGCGTGCGCTGGAGGTTGCCGGCCTCCGCGTGCGGGAGATCGTCCGTGCCGCTGACCACGGGCCCTTGAGCCCGGGCCTTGTACGGCGCCTGGACGATGCGGATTCTCGCGTCGATAGGTGGCTCGCAACGTCCAAGTGCGCGGTTCACCTCGAGGCTCGGGCGCTCGGCGAACGGCTCGCAATCCTCGATGGATCGCTCGCTTTGCCGCGCGCGGCAGCGCACGCGCTCCGGAAGCTCCTCGACACCCGATGACGCGCTCGTACGACTCGCGCCTACATGCATGCCTTGACCCCTCGATTCGCAAAGCCCTACTCTCGCCAGAAGGTAACCGGGCGATCACGTGAGCGAGCTGGACGAGAAGACACGCGTTACGACGATCGTGCAGAAGCCCGCCGGCGAGACCGGCGAGGACGACAAGCCGCGCAACAGCGACTGCATCGTCGTCATCTACACGAAGGAGCCCACGCTCCTCGGCAAGCGGTTCGTTCTGGACTACTCGCCCGTGCGGCTCGGACGCGGCGCGGAGAATCACATCGTCCTCGAGGGCGACAGCGTGTCGCGGCGTCACACGCACCTCGAGCAACGCGGCAACGTGTGGTGGGCCGTTGACGACGGCTCGACCAACGGCACCTACGTCAACGACGAGCAGATCAGCCGCGAGTTCGGGCTCGCGAACGGTGACCGGATCAAGGTGGGTCCGACCATCTTCAAGTACCTGTCCGGCACCGACGTCGAGGCGCAGTACCACGAAGAAATCTATCGAATGACCATCATCGATGGTCTCACACAGGCGCACGTGAAGCGCTACCTGCTCGAGGCTCTCGAGAAGGAGATCATCCGCGCGCGCCGTCACGCGCGCGAGCTCTCCTTCGTCATGTTCGACATCGATCACTTCAAGAAGATCAACGACCATCACGGTCACCTCGCCGGTGACTTCGTGCTGAAGGAGCTCGCGCGCATCGTCATGGGGCGCATCCGGCGCGACGAGGTCTTCGCCCGCTACGGCGGCGAGGAGTTCTCGATCATCCTTCCCGAGACCGGGCTCGAAGGCGCACGAGCGCTCGCCGAAGGGCTCCGCGAGAAGATCGAGAGCAGCCGCTTCGTCTTCCAGGGCGACAGCATCCCGGTCACGATCTCCATCGGCGTCGCGCTCCTCACCGACACGGACAAGACGAGCCTCGATCTCATCCGCGCCGCCGACGCCAAGCTCTACGAAGCGAAGCGCGGCGGTCGTAACAAAGTCGTCGGCTGACGTCGGGCACGCGCGTCCCTCTGGTCGTGGTGAAGAGCGAGCTCCCCGAAGTGAAGGTTCCGCCGCCGGGACCGCGCTCGCGCGAGCTCGCGAAGCGCTTGGAGGTCGTCGAGTCGCCCTCCTTCGAGGCCCGGCGTGACGCGCGCGCGTCGAGCTCCGGCGCCGAGCAAGCTCCCATCGTCTACGCCCGCGGCTCAGGATCGAACGTCTTCGACGTGGACGACAACCGCTACGTCGATCTCACCGCAGGCTTCGGTGCGCTCCTCCTCGGGTACGGCCCGAACGCCGCCACCGATGCCGCTCGCGCCGCGACGAGCGATCTGCCGCTCGCGCTCGGCGACGTCTACGCGTCGGAGCTCAAGGTGCGTGCGTGCGAGGCGATCGCCGCGCTTTTTCCTGAGCCCGGCGCGCGTGTGATGCTCGGTCTGTCGGGCGCGGATGCCGTCACGTGCGCGCTCAAGACCGCGGCGCTCGCGACGAAGAAGATGGGCGTCGTCGCGTTCGAGGGCGCGTATCACGGGCTGTCGTACGGTCCGCTTGCTGCGTGCGGGCTCGCGCCGAGCTTCCGCGAGCCGTTCGCCGCGCAGCTGGGCGTCGACGTGACGTTCGCCCCCTATCCGTCGAAGGACGACGCGCGTGGTGCGGCGCGAACCGGCACGCTCGACGAGAGCCTCTCCGCGGTGCGCGCCGCGCTGAAGTCGGGCACGATCGGCGCGGTCCTCGTCGAGCCAATCCTCGGTCGCGGCGGATGCGTCGTGCCTCCCGCGTCGTTTCTTCCCGCGCTTCGCTCGCTCTGCGACGAGGCCGGCGCGCTCCTCGTGCTCGACGAGGTCTGGACCGGCATGGGTCGCAGCGGAACCATGCTCGCTTCCGAGCACGCGGGCGTCGTCGCTGACGTGATCTGTCTCGGCAAAGGGCTCGGCGGCGGTGTACCGATCTCCGCGTGCGTCGGTCGCTCGTCCGCGATGGAGGCGTGGGGCGCGCACGGAGGCGGCGCGATCCACACTGGCACGCATTTCGGCTCGCCGCCGGCCTGCGCCGCGGCGCTCGCCACGATCGAGGCCGTGCGCGGTGGACTCGCCGCTCGCGCCGCCGAGGTCGGTGCGCGCTGGATGGCTCAGCTCGCCGCAGCGGGCATGGGGTGGGCGGTGAGCGGGCGAGGGATGATGGTCGGCGTCCGCCTCGCCGACGCGCGCAGTGCGCTCGCGGTCGCGCGTGCGCTCCTGCAGCGGGGCTACATCGTGCTGACCGGCGGAGTCCGCGGTGACACGCTCACGCTGTCGCCCTCGCTGACGATCGAGCCGGAGCTCCTCGCGGCGTTCGCCCTCGCGCTCACGAGCTCAGTGGCCGAACTGTAGACCGAGCGTGGGTCCCGAGAAGGACTGCGTTCCCTCCGTAAGCGTGATGCCGCGACCGGGCTGCTTGAACGCCGCGTTCGGGAGCCGCGTCATGCCGTCGGGATCGGTCGCGAGCGCGGGCGCGAAATCGAGCCCCGCCTGGACGCCGAGGTGGAGCTTCGTGCCGGGCGTGCTGCCGGTGAGCAACCCGCCGCCCATGAGCGAGCCGAACGCGCAATAGCTCACGCGCTTTCGCCAGGTGGGTGGGGCACCGGATCCCCAGCAACGTTCGTTATCTGGCTAACGATTCGGGAAAAAAGTAAGGATTCCGCGGTGGACCCCGACGGTTCGCACCTTGCTTACAGCTGTGGTCCGAACCCGATGAAGAAGCTCGCGCTCCTCGCCGCCGTGTCGCTCGTTGCTGCCGTCGGCTGCGCCGCGGAGCCGTCGAGCCGCAGCGGAGAAGACGAGTCGCTCACGGGCGCCGACGCGTTCACCGCGCGCGTCTCGACGCACGCGATCGTCCTCGCTCACGGCTTCGACGGGTCGCTCACCAATCGGTGGAGCTTCTACAAGGTCGCAGACAAGCTTCGCGAGGACGGGCACGTCGTCCACGCCGCGCAGGTTTCTCCCTACAAGGGCGTGCCCGCGCGCGCCGCAGAGCTCGCGGTTCACGTCGACGCCGCGCAGCGCGAATGCCGCGCCAAGCCCGGATGCGACGCGAGCAAGGTCCACATCATCGCTCACTCGATGGGCGGCCTCGACTCGCGCTACCTCATCTCGAAGCTCGGCTACGGCGATCGCGTCGCGTCGCTCACGACGATCTCGACGCCCCACCGCGGCTCGAACGTCGCCGACGTTCTCCTGAAGGTCATCCCTGACGACGTCGAAGACGCCGTCAACGCGATGGCCTCGATGTGGGGCCGCACGTTCACCGATCGCGATCTCGCCGACGACAGCGACGTGAGGGCGGCGCTCTCGTCGATCAGCGAGAAGGCGACCAAGGAGACCTTCAACCCCGAAGTGAAGGACGACGCGCGCGTCGCGTACATCTCGTGGGCGGGCGTGAGCGAGATCGTCGGTATCCCCAACCCCAAGGACTACGACGCGTGCGAGGGCAAGCTGCAAACCCGTCTCGGCATCCGCGACGGAATGGATCCCACACTCGTCCCGGCCTCGTTCTTCGTCGCGCACGGCCTCGAGCTGCGTCCGAACGACGGCATGGTGACCGTCGAGAGCGCCAAGTGGGGTAAATTCATGGGCTGCATCCCCGCCGACCACCTCGACGAGGTCGGCCAGCCGAAGCACGGGCGCCACCCGCTGACCGGCTTCGACCACGTCGAGTTCTACCGCAAGCTCGCCTCGTCTCTCGACGACGAGGTCGCCGAGCACGCGCACGGCGCTGGCCCCCGCTGAATCTCGGCACTACACGACGAGTGTGACTTTTTCGGACGAACAGAGCGCGCTCCTGCACGCCCGTGCCCGCGCGATGGTCGCCGCGTTCGTCGCCGGTGTACCGTCGCCGGAGCCGTTCGACGCGCTCGCTTGCGACCTCGCGCGCTACCAGGCTGGACGCATCGAGGGTTACGCGCGGCTCTGTCGCGCGCGCGGCGTCGACATTGCGACGGTCACGGACGCGGCCGACCTTCCGCCCGTCCCGACCGACGCCTTCAAGATGACGCGCGTCGCGACGTTTCCTCCCGAGGGGACGCGCATCACGTTTCGCACGAGCGGGACGACTGTCGGCACGCGAGGCGAACATGCCATGCGCGACGTCGCCACGTACGACGCCGCTGCGATCGCGTTCGGACGTCACTGGCTCGCGCGCGATTTCACCAAGCCCGCGCCCGTTGTGGTCCTCGGGCCCCCGCCATCGCATTCCGCGGACTCCTCGCTCGTCCACATGTGCGAAACGTTCGTGCGGGCGTTCGGTGCGCTCGCGGCGGCGGGGTCGACGTACCTCGTGGACGGAGACGGCGTGCTCGACCTCGCCGCGTTCGACGAGCGCGTGGCGATCGCGCTCGCACGCGCGGAGCCCATGCTCGTCCTCGGCACGTCGTTCGCGTTCGTTCACTTCGTGGAGGCCGTCGGCAAGGCGAGCTTCGACCTGCCGCACGGGAGCCGCGTCATGCAGACCGGTGGCTACAAGGGAAGGAGCCGCGAAGTTCCGCCTGCCGTCCTCCGCGCCGATCTCGCGCGCGTGTTCGCCCTGAACGAGCGTGCGATCGTCGGCGAATACGGAATGACCGAGCTCTCGAGCCAGTTCTACGAGCGGACGCTCTTCGACGAGACCTCGCCGCTCGGTGTCTATGCCGAGCCGCCGTGGGCGCGCGTCGTTCCTATCGACCCCGACACGCTGGTGGCCGTCCCGCACGGCTCCATCGGTATCGCGAAGGTCCTCGACCTCATGAACGTCGACAGCGCCGTGGCCGTGCTCACGCAGGACCAGGTGAGGCGCGTCGGACCCGAAAATTCAGGCGGTTTCGAGCTCCTTGGTCGCGCTCCCGGCGCGCCGGCACGCGGTTGCTCCATCGCGATCGACGAGCTCCTCGGCCGTACCCGCGGCTAGAATCGAAGCATGGTGCGTCGCGCTGCCGATCGGATCGCGGACGTGAGACGGCTACTCCAGGCCGCGCGCGCGGTCCTCGAACAGCGCGCGGAGCTGGTGCCGGCCATCGTCGAATCCACGGGGCTGTCGACCGAAGGGGTGGAGCTCGCGCTAGAACGCCACGTCGAGCTCGAGGCGACCGACGAAGAGCTCGCCAGGCTCGTGACGTGCGCTGGCGACGTCTCGCACGTCGCCGTCGTCCTGTCGGCGAACGTCTTCGTCGGAGCGCTCCGCGCCATCGTGCTCGCTCGCGCCGCGTCGGACGAAGTCGTCGTACGGCCCTCTCGTCGCGATCCGGCGTTTGCTCGTGCGCTCGTCAGCGCGGCGAACACGCTGGGCGACGCCCACCTTCGAATCGACGAAGCGCTCGACGTCGCCGTCGTCGAGGCCGGCGAGATCCACGTCTACGGACGCGACGAGACCATCGCCGACGTGCGCGCAAAGGCGCGTGGAGGCGTTTGCGTGCTGGGGCACGGAAGCGGAATGGGCGTCGCGCTGGTCAGCGCCGCGGCCGATTTATCTCGCGCGGCGCGGGCGCTTGCCGACGACGTCGTCGTCTTCGATCAGCGGGGGTGCCTGAGCCCGCGCATCGCGCTCGTGATCGGCGACGAAGCGCGCGCGCGGGCGCTCGGCGACGCACTGCACGCCGAGCTCGAACGCCTGGGCGCCACCATCCCACGAGGCGATTTCCCCGCCGACGAGCGCGGCGCCTCGGGCCGCTACGTCGCGACGATGACGTACGCATGTCGTGTCCTCGTCGGAAGTCAGCATGCGATAGGCATCGCACCGCCGGGCACGCCGCTGGTCCTTCCGCCGCCCTACCGCCACGTCCACATCGCGGCCTGCGCGTCGCTCGTCGACGCGGAGAAGCTACTGGCGCCGCTCGCCAACGCGGTCGTCAGCGTCGGCAGCGACGACGTCGAGGCAGCCCGCGCGATGGGACTCCCCTGGGCGCGGCTCTCCGCCCTCGGGAGGATGCAGCGCCCGCCGCTCGACGGCCCGGTCGACGGCCGTAAGGCGAGGCATTGGTAACGAATTCAGGGGCTTGCGAAAAATTGAAAATCGACCGATGCAGTGTCGATGGCGGGCCCCTTGGCTCGTCGTGCTCATGAGGCCACGATGGGCCCCGAAGAGGAGCACTCCGATGCAATTCATGATCGTGATCAACAGCGACGAGAAAGCCCAGACGAAGTCGACGGTCGAGCAGGGAAAGGAGATGCAGGCCGCGTACATCAAGTACACGGCCGAGCTGAAGAGCGCCGGCGTCATGCTCAGCGGCGAGGCGCTCGAGTCGAGCGCGAGCGGCGCGCGCATCTCGTTCAAGGAGGGCAGCCGCGTCGTGACGGACGGTCCCTTCACGGAGGCGAAGGAGGTCGTCGGCGGTTTCTACATCATCGACGTGAAGTCGCGCGAAGAGGCCATCGAGTGGGCCGCCAAGTGCCCCGGCGCCAAGCTCACCGGCGTCGAGGTCCGCACCGTGATGTCTTACCCGAAGTGAAGTGATCGCTTTCGCCCCACGGGCGAACAGTGCTCTGATCCCAGGCCGTGCCGGCCCCCGAGATACACCCCGTCGAGGCGATCTGGCGGGCCGAGGCAGGAAAGGTCACGGCGAGGCTCGTACGCCTCGTCCGTGACGTGAGCCTCGCCGAGGAGATCGCGCAGGAGGCTCTGGTCAGTGCGCTCACGCGGTGGCCGGAGACCGGTGTGCCGGACAACCCGGGAGCATGGCTCATGGCGACAGCAAAGCATCGCGCGATCGACGAGCTGCGCCGCTTGCGGCGAATCGCCGTCAAGCACGAGGCCATCGCCCAGGAGTCTTCGTCGAGCACAACGCCTTCCTTCGAAGAGGACGCCGATGATGACGTCGGTGACGACCTCCTCCGCCTCGTCTTCGTCGC
The DNA here is from genome assembly GCA_043717125.1 of Polyangiaceae bacterium. Classification (GTDB taxonomy): domain Bacteria; phylum Myxococcota_A; class Polyangia; order Polyangiales; family Polyangiaceae; genus Labilithrix. The sequence goes on from JAYSXP010000292.1 coordinate 21,492, forward strand.
ATGCCATCCCGTGCTTCCTCGAGACGCGCAGGTTGCCCTCACGCTGCGTCTGCTCGGCGGCCTTGCGACCGTCGAGATCGCGCGGGCGTTCCTCGTCCCCGAGCCGACGATCGCGCAGCGCATCGTGCGCGCGAAGAAGACCCTCGCGGACAAGCAGATCCCCTTCGAGGTACCGAGCGCGGACGAGCTAGCACCGCGCCTCGCCGCCGTGCTCGAGGTCGTCTACCTCGTCTTCAACGAGGGTTACTCGGCGACGGCAGGTGAGGACTGGATGCGGCCCGCTCTCTGCGAGGACGCCCTCCGCCTCGGCCGCCTGCTCGCCGAGCTGGTGCCTTCCGAGCCGGACACGCACGCGCTCGTCGCGCTGATGGAGATTCAGGCCTCGCGCATCACGGCGCGCATTGGGCCGCGTGGCGAACCGGTGCTCCTGCTCGAGCAGGATCGCAGCACGTGGGACCACGAGCGCATCGGACGCGGCCTCGCCGCGCTCCTCCGTGCCGAGGAGACGGCTCGCGCGGGGCGCCTCACGTCCTATCTCGTCCAGGCGCAGATTGCCGCGTGCCATGCGCGCGCTCGAGCCGCAGCGGACACCGACTGGAGTCGCATCGCCATTCTCTACGCCGCGCTCTCGCAGATCGCGCCGAGCCCCGTCGTCGAGCTGAACCGCGCCGTCGCGCTCTCGATGGCGTTCGGTCCTGCGGTCGGTCTCGCGCTGGTGGATGCGATTGCGGACGATCCCGCGCTCGCCGGGTATCATCTGCTTCCCAGCGTGCGCGGCGACCTGCTCGCCAAGCTCGGACGCTTCGAGGAGGCGCGCACGGAGCTCGAACGAGCTGCGAAGCTCACGCAGAACGAGCGCGAGCGAGAGCTCCTGCTCGAGCGCGCAAAGGCGTGCGGCCAGAATTGCTGATCAGCGCAACGATCGCGTCTCGCCGAGGTCCATGATCCACATGCGCTCGTCGGCGTACCCGCGCTCGCTCCACCACTTGCGGAGGCGCTCGGGCGGTTCACCAAGCGGCTCGTCCGTGAGGCGGAACGTGCCCCAGTGCATCGCGACCATCGTCCTCGCGCCGAGCAGCTCCCACGCGCGCCCGGCCTCCTCGGGCCCCATATGCTGCTGGCTCATGAACCACGTCGGGTCGTAAGCGCCGATCGGCAGCATGGCCCAGTCGATCTTCGGGAAGCGCTCAGCGATCGCCTTGAACACGCCCTCGCTCCACGCCGTGTCCCCCGCGTGATAGCTCGTGCCTTCGGGTGACTCGTAGACGAACCCGCCCCAGAGGCGTTTGTTCTTGTCCCACGGCGCCCGCATCGACCAGTGCTGCGCCGGCACGAGCGTGACCTTAAGGTCACCGACGCGATGGGACTCCCACCACCCGAGCTCGACGACATTCGGCAGGCCCGCGCCCGTGAGCACGTCGGCGTTGTCCCGCGGAACGATGTAGAGTGCATCCTTCCCGATCGCCTTCAGCGAAGGCACGTCGAGGTGATCGTAGTGCGCGTGCGATACGGTGACGACGTCGAGCTTCGGCGTGACCTCGAGCGCGACGCCGGGTGCCGCCTCGCGCACGATGGTGTGGATGCGGGTGGACCAGATCGGGTCGGTCGCAAGGAGCTGGCCGCCGAGCCGCTGCACGAACGTGGCGTGCCCGACCCACGTGAGGTGCGGGTCGTGGCTCTTCAGCGCCGAGCCGTCGTTCTCGCGACGCGGGGTGACGAAAGGGGTCCGATCGCGCCGCCGCTTGCCGGCGATGCGATCGGTGACCTGCCACTTGAGCAGCGCGCCGACACCCTTGTCGGGGACGGTACCGTCGAGGTTCTTGTACGAAGCCACGCCCGGAGCGTAGCGCGGTTCGTCAGTCTTCGCGGGCGTCCGCCGCAGGACCGGACGCCGGGCCGGTGCCGCCCTTCACCGGGATGATCTGCACGCGACGATCCGGGCCTTCGCCGTGGCTCTCGGTCCGCACATCGGTGACCTCCTTGAGCGCCATGTGCACGACACGGCGATCGCGCGCGCTCATCGGGTCGAAGGTGATGACCTTGCCCTCCGTGGCGACGCGTCGCGCGAGCTTGCGCGCCATCTCGGCGAGCTGGTCCTCGTGACGAGCACGGTAGCCCTCGGCGTCGACGGCGATGTGCTTGCGCGGCTCGCCCGGCTTGTGGGCGATGCGCGTCGTCAGGTACTGGATGGCCTCGAGGACCATGCCGCGCTTGCCGATCACGCGGCCTGCGTCCGGACCCTCGATCTCGAGGCGGATCTCATCGGCCGAGCCCTCGCCGTCGTCCGGCGCGAGCGTGACCTCGGCATCCATGTCCATCTTCTCGAGGAGCATGTCGACGAAGTTGAGCGCGCGCTCGGTCTGCGGATCGAGAGGCCCGTCATCATCGTGATCGCCGTTGTCTTCGGAAGCTGCTGCTGCGCCTGGATTCTGCTCGGTATCGGACACGTGATTTCCCTTTCAAAAACGCTAGGTCGTGTGCGACGCACACGACACAGCCTCCCGAAGGTCGGCTAGGACGCTGCGGCCTTGGTCTGGTTCTTCTTACCAGGAGTTCCCTTCTCCTTGACCACGATCTCTCCCGGCCCCTTGTCCCGCGGCGCGATTCGCTCGACAGCGAGCTGCTGGCCGATGCCGAGCAGGCTGTTCGTGAGCATGTAGACGCCGAGGGCAGCGGGGAGAAAGAGCATCATGACCGTGAAGACGGCGGGCAGCATGTACATCATCATCTTCGCCTGCATCGGGTCCATGCCCTGCTGCGGGACGATGCGCTGCTGCACGATCATGAAGAAGCCGAGCAGCAGCGGAAGAATGTAGAAGCGGTCGGGCGCGGACATGTCGGAGAACCACAAGAATTTCTCGTGGTACATCTCGACCGCCGTCTGGAGCGTCGTGTACATCGCGAACCAGACGGGCATCTGGACGAGCTGAGGCAAGCACCCGCCGAACGGGTTCACGCCGTGCTTCTTCCAGAGCTCCATCATCGCGAGGTTCTTGGCCTGCGCGTCGTCCGCGAATTTCACGTTCAGCGAGTCGACCTCGGGCTTGAGGCGGCGCATCGCGATGGTCGTCTTGATCGACTTGTACGTCAGCGGGAAGAGCAGCGACCGCAGCGCGATCGTCATCGCGATGATCGCGAGGCCCCAGTTGCCGAACGTGATGTGGTCGTGGATGAAATCGAGGATCTTGACGAGGACGTTCGCGACCGGCGCGAAGAACCCGAGGTTCAGGAGCTCGTTGAGCTTCGGCGTTCCTCCGGCCGTGTGCGCCAGCACCTCGCGCTCCTTCGGACCGAAGAACGCGATGTCGCGGTACGTCGCCGTCGTCTGCGGGGCGAGCTCATGAGGCGGGTAGGTGAGCTTGGCCTGGTAGATCGCCGCGGCATCATCCGAGTTGGTCGCCTGCCCGGGCAGGAGCGCCCAGCCCTCGGCGAGGAGGCCACAGGTCGGTGCGTCCGAGACGACGCCTTGCTCACTCGGACCGGGCTGCGGAACGAGCGCCTGCGAGAAGTAGTGGCTGTTGACGGCGGCGTAGCGGTCCGCGCCGGCCACCGTGAACATGCCCGCCTTGAAGTCGTCCTTGCCCTTGCGAACGACGTCCTTGCCGACGGCGCAGGAGAGCTCGGTCTGGAACGGAGAGACGCGGCCCAGGCTGCCCTTGATCTCGCTGTTCTTGCGGAACGCAAACATGCCCATCGTGAGCTGGTGCCGCTTCGGCGTGCTCGCGAGGTTGGTCACCTGCGTGTCGACCGTGAGCTCGAACGCGCGCGTCGGGTGCGCGGCGACCGTCTTCACGATGCGGACGTCCTCGTCCTCGTAGCTGAACTTGCACGACTTCTCGGCCTTGTCCGCCTCGAGCTTCCAGAGGAAGCGATCGAACTTCACCTGGCTGTCGGCGTCCTTGCCGCGGAACGTCGTGCGGAGGTTGCGCCAGCGCTCGTGGTCCGGGGTCGTCGAGAGGTCGTGGGCGTCGGAGCGCGCGTAGTTCGCGTCGGTCAGGAAGTAGTGGGTGAGCGCGGCGCCGCGCGACGAGAGCTGCGCTTCGAAGCGCACGCCTTTGATCGTGCAGAGATCGCCCTCGAGCGGAGCGTTGAGCTCCCCTACCTTCACCGGCGCATCGAGCGCGTCCGGCACGAAGCTGGGCGATGTGATCTGGGGAATCTCAGGGGCCGACATGACCTGCGGCTTGTCGTTCGAGCCGGAGATCATCGGCCAACCGAACCTGTAGAAGAGGAAGATCGCGATCGCGATCACGCCCCAGCGCAGGACACTGCTTCGTTCCATTCGGTGCTTTCGGGGATCCTGAGGCGGTGCTTTAGGAGGCGGGTTCCGCGGGAGGGGGCAGGTCTACGCCGCCTGGGTGAAACGGGTGGCACTTACACAGGCGTTTGACCGAAAGCAAGCTGCCCCGGGCGGCACCGTGGCTCTCGAGGCATGCCACTGCGTAGCGGGAGCACGACGGCTCGAAGCGGCAACTGCCCCCGAGGAAAGGGCGCAGCAACCACTGATAGAGCCGAACGACGAAGATGAGCGCACGCGCGAGCATCGAGGCCGCCCGAACATGAGGCCGATGGGCGCCCTGCGCTACCACCCGCCCCCACGAATTCGTGCCCGTCAGGCTCATTTCGTGGCTCTCAGCGCCTTCGCCACGTTCGACGCGAGCACGGCCGCGCACCGCTTGAGGAGGGCCGGCCGGGCGCGCTCCCATTCGGACCGCACCTCGGCAAGGCCGAGCTCGTCGGCGCCGGCTCGAGCGATCACTACCAGGTCGATCCCGTCGGGAACGAGCTCGGGCCACATGCGGAAACATTCACGGCACACGCGCTTGATCCGGTTGCGTTGGACCGCGTTGCCGACCTTCTTCGTGACCACGAAGCCGACACGCGCGCACGCGGCACGGTCCGGCTCGCGAGCTGCCACGAGGAGAACGAAGTGGGCCGTCGACGAGCGCTGGCCGACGGCCTGCACGCGCAGGAAGTCCGCACGGCGCCGGATTCGACGCTCCTTGCCGAACGAAAAGCTCGGAACATGCGGCTGGCGCACGGAGGGGGAAGGCGAACGCGGGGATGAGACCAATGCCGCGGTCGGACGCGAACGACCTACTTTGCGTAGATCGAGACGGTCAGACGCGCGCGGCCCTTACGACGGCGGTTCGCGAGAACCTTGGCGCCGCCCTTGGTCGACATGCGAGCGCGGAAACCGTGGGTACGGAGGCGGCGCGTGTTGTGGGGCTGAAAAGTTCGCTTCGGCTTTGCCATGACAGTTTCGCGTTTCTCGTGAGTCGGCGGGGGAATCCCCGCGGAAGAGGGCCGTGGAAAAAAGCACCGTCTTACCGCGGTGTCAAGCGCACTCCCCTCAGAAGGGGGGCCATCGGGCGTTCGAGCGTCTTTTCCTTACGTGGACTCAGCCATAACGGGTTAGGCTGCTCGTGCTCGCGGGCCCCCCCGCAAGAGACCGCAGTACCCTTCGTCTTGAGGCCACTAGCCGTCGCTAGTGCCGCGAAAATATTGGGAATGAGAGCAGCTTCTCGGAAGAAGAAGGGTCGCCCCCTTGGTCGCATGCGCCGCATGCACGTGCTCGCTGGCGCCGCAGTTGCCGCCACCGCGCTGAGCGCGAGCGAGCGCGCCGAGGCGCAGGTCAAAACGTTCCACCTCGATCGCCTCGAGGTGCCGGGTGCCCCGGACGACGGCATCGCCCTGTTCCGTCCGACGACGCAGCAGCGGAGCATCTTCTACGGCCAGCTCGCCCTCGGCTACTCGCTGCGTCCGCTCAAGGTGAGGAACATCACCCAGGACAACCAGGTGCTCGCCCGCACGAACCGCACGGCGGTCATCCAGGATCAGTTCACGATCTACGGTAGCGCCGGCTTCCAGGTCCTCGACCGCGCGACGTTCGGTGTCACATTCCCGTGGAGCCCGCTCCAGGACGGCGGCAACCCGAACTACGGGCCTGGCGACATCCAGGGGCCCGGCGGGAGAAACACGACCGTCGTGACGCCAGGCGGCCCGAGCGCCGGCGACCTCCGCCTCGACTTCCGCGGCACGCTCTTCCGCACCGACGACCGCAAGTCCGCGTTCGGTGCGCAGCTCAGCGTCTTCGCCCCGACGGGCACACCCACGAACTTCGGCGGCGACAGCTCCACCGGCGCGATGGTCATGTTCACCGGCGAGCACACCGTGAAGTTCATCACGCTCGCGGCGAACCTCGGGCTCCACTTCCGCCCGCGTCACGCCATCAACGATCCGAACGGCGGCTCGGGCCTCGGCATCGGCAACGAGTGGCGCTGGGCACTCGGCGGTTTCATCCCGATCAAGGACGGTAAGTTCCGGCTCGGCGGCACGTTCTTCGGGTCGACGGGCATCGAGGGCGACAACATCATCGGCGACACGTTCTTCAAGAAGCAGAACACGCCGATCGAGTGGCAGGTCGAAGGCCGCATGAAGTTCGGTCCGTCCGACCACTGGTGGGTTGGTGCCGGCGGCGGTTCGCGGCTCTTCGTCAATGCGTACGGCGCCCCGGACCTGCGCATCATCGGGCTCCTCGGAACGTACATCCCGATCCTCGACTCCGATGCGCCCTCACCCGAGCGGAGGGCCGACCTCCGTGCACGGCGCCGCGCGGAGCACTCGTCCGATCGCGACCACGACGGCATCCCGGACGACATCGACGCGTGCCCGGACGACGCCGAGGATCATCTCGGCAACGACCCGAGCGACGGCTGCCCGATGCCTCCGGATCGCGACGGCGACGGCATCCCCGACCAGTTCGACAAGTGCCCCGACGTCCCTGAGGACAAGGACGGCATCGACGACGGCGACGGCTGCCCTGAGGACGACGCCGACTCCGACGGCATCCCGGATACGCAGGATGCGTGTCCCAAGGAGCCCGGCCAGAAGAACACCGATCCGAAGAAGAACGGCTGCCCGACCTTCATCAAGGTCGAGGGCAACGTCGTCCGTATCCTGCAGCAGGTACACTTCGCCACTGGCTCGGCCGTCATCCTCCCGGAGAGCTTCCCGATGCTCCAGGAAATCACGAACCTCCTGAAGTCGAACAAGGGCATCAAGAAGATGAGCATCGAGGGACACACGGACAACCGTGGCCCCGCGGATCTCAACAAGAAGCTCTCGGCCGATCGCGCGGCTTCGGTCGCGGCCTGGCTCGCCCAGCACGGTGTCGAGAACACGCGTCTTGAATCGCACGGCTTCGGGCTCGAGAAGCCGATCGAGCCAAACGAGACCGATGCGGGCCGCGCTGCGAACCGGCGCGTCGAGTTCAAGATCGTCGACGAGGACGACGCGAACAAGGTCCCGAAGAAGTAGCTCCCGAGCGCGCGCTGGCCCACGAGAGGGTCAGCGCGACGCGCGGTTCGGGTTGGCCCGCGAGGTGGCCGCGAACGTCTCGCACACGTACACGCTGCCGTCCGCAGCGCGCGCAACGCCAACCCCCATGTGTGTGTAGTCTACACGCAGAAGGTTGATGCGATGCGAGGGGCTCGCGTGCAGAGCGCGGTGTGCCAGCGCGAGCGTCGGTGCGTGCGCGACGTTCTCGCCGATCGCGTGCGCGTCGAGCGTGCCTTCCGCCTCGAAGCGGTCGCGGAAGTCGCCGTCGCCGAGGTCATGCGCGACCGAGTGACCGTCGCGCATCCGCTCCGCGTGCGCCTTCGCTAGCGCGTCGAGCTTGTCGTCGTGCGCGAGCGTAGGCGAGCCCTCGAACATCCGCAGGGCGGCGACCATTCGTGCGAGCGCAGCACCGTCACCGCCAGGGTCGGCGATCGCGGGCGCAGCGTCCTCGCCGGGAGCGGGCGGCTCTTCGCCAGGAGGTGTGGGGACGACGTCCGCGAAGACCTTCGCCTCGAGGAGCGGTCGCGGCCCTTCGGCGACATCGGCGACGAGCTGGACGGTAAATGGGCCGGGCGTATCGAGCGCGAAGCGTCCACGGGCTATGCCCGTCGTGGCGTCGAGCGAGGTCGGCACGGAGCGCGGTGCGCCGTGAGGTCCGAGGACGATGAGCTTCGCGGACCGCGCGGCCACGTGCAGGCGCGCCTCGAACGAGAGCCACTCACCGGTCCGTGCACGAGTCGGGAGCGGCGAGAGATCGGCGAGCGCATCGACACGCAGCGCGACGATCACCTCGCCACCGTGGGGCGTCCTCGCGATGCCCACACCGCAGCGCACCGGGGTTCCCGCTCGCGAGCTTCGATCGAGCGCGCTTCGCAGCTTCGCGTCGTCGATCGGCGCCTGACCCGTCGCGACGATCACTCGCGGTCGAACGTACGGCTCGCCCGCGGCTCTAAGCCTCGCGACGATCGCTGCGGAGTCCGGGGCGCCCAGGCCACGCGCGCGAAGCTCGACGAGCTCATGAGCGACGCGTGTGAGCGCTCCGTCGTCGGTCCCGCACGCCGAGGTGAGCGAGGCCTCGCGCGGATCGCGATTGGCCTCGGCGGCCCACGGCGATTGGGTGATCGGCGACCACGCCGGTGCCGACGCGGAAGATCCCGTCGCGAGGACGGGGACCTCCGCTTCGGCGAGCGCGAGCAAGGCCGGCGGCGGCGGAGGGGAGGGCGACGAGGGCGTCAAGACCGCGGGCGAGGACGTGCAGGCGCCGACGGCGAGCGCGAGTATCATCGTTCCGAGGGCGCGCGGCATGGTGAGCACGACGCTAGCGCGTGCCCCACCGAGATTGAAAGAGAAGCGCGGGATGCCCTAACGCTTCAGGGCCGCGCGATCCTTCTCGGCCTTGCGGGCGAGATGCTTCAGCGCGTTCTTGCGCCCGAGCGCAAGGCCCACGCGGAGCCCGAACAGAAAGCCCGCGCCTACGGCCAGGCCGATGAAGAGCGCGGACATCCGTTCGCGTGAGGACGCCGCGTTTCTACGCGGCGCGGCTCACCCTCAGTTGAGCGTGAAGCTCTTGCCGACGCTGACCGGCCCGCCGCCGAACGCGGGGACATGCGCGCCGCGGAACTTGCCGGCGATGCAGCCGCCCACGGGCGTGCCGGGGAACGGACCGCCATCGACGACCGCGGAGGAGACCGAGCCGTTCGGCGCGAAGGTGATCTTCACGTGACCCGAGCCGGTCGGACCGTCGGGCTTCTTGCATGACTGGACGTTGACGCCGCCGAGCGCGCCCTGGGCCGCTCCGCGATCGAACGGAGCGGTCGAACCGCCGCCTCCCGTGTCCTTCGGGGCCTCGGTGGCGGGCTTGCCGGCCGCGGCCGCGAGCGCGGAGCCGAAGTCCTTCGGGGCTTCCGGTGCTTTCGGCGTGGCTGCCGCGACGGCGCCGGGATCCGCAGCCGCGGGCTTGGCCGCCGCGACGGCGCCGCCGCCGGGCTTGGCCGCGCCCGTCACTGCTGGAGCCTTCGCGTTCGCGTTGCCCGTGCCTGGAGGCGGAGGCGTGTTGTCGCCGGCCGGTGCCGTGACGGCGCCCGCCGCGTTGGGATCGTTGGCGGCCACCGCACCGGCCGCGCCGCTCGCGTTCGGAGCCGCGGCCGCGAGAGCGCTGCCGGTCCCCGACGGGTTGAGCGCATCGACGGGCGGCACGCTCGGACGCGCGAGGACGACCGCGACGACGATACCAATCGCGATCATCGCGGCGCCCGCGATGATCGCGATCATGAGCATCTTGTTCGACCTGCCGGAGTCGCCGCCGCCCTGGGCGTAGGCGTCGTTCGACATCTCGAGCGGAGGCGGAGCGAGGATCGGAGCCGCGAGGGCCGCACCGAAGGCGCCGCCACCGCTGAGGTTCATGATGTCGTCGACGCGCGCGTTCGTGTCCTTCTTGTCGTCCGAGCCCATGTTCTGGCTCAGCGCGCGGATGTCGATGAGGCCCGAGCCATCGCTCGTCGCCGTCGTGCGGTTCGACGCAGCTGCGGCGTCGGACTTGCCACCTTCGGTGAGCGCGGAGAGCGAAAAGAGCACGCTGCTCTCGTTGCGCTGGCCAGTGAGCTTCTGCTCCTCGAGACCCGCGCCGCCGCCACCTCCGTGCATGCCGCCGCCGCCAGTCGCGGCGCTCGTCATCACGTCTTCTTCGCCGCCGGCGCTCGCCACGTTGCCGAAGAGATCGGCACCCTGACCACGACCGCCACCGCGGCGCGCCGCGGAAGGCGCCGCGACGGGCGCTGCAGCTGCGGGCTCGTGATAGCCGTTGCCGTTGGCACCCCCACCCGCGAACGGGGACTCGACCGGCGCCGCGTCGGCGGCCGAGAAGAGCGCGGCCGCGTTCGACGACTGCGGCGGGATCGACTGCGGGGGAACCGAGAGATCCTCCTCGACGAGCGAGTGAGCAGGGCCACGCGGCGCGAGCTTCACGGCGCCGTAGAGTTGCTCGATCTCGCGGAGCGGCAGCCAGTCGGCCATGCCGTCCTTCCAGCAGTAGGTCTCGTCGTTGACGACGCCCGTCCGGTACTCCGTGACGATCTCCTGGCCGGTCATCGTGCGCTGATCGCCGTCCGCGACGTTGACCGTCCACGGATCGTTGGCCTGGCCCGCATAGTCGAAGACATGCGTGTCGGCGTTGTCTTCCGCGGGACGAGTTTCGTTCCCGTTGATGACGATCGTTGCACTGCACTTCTTGCAGCGAATCTTGACGACCTTACCGAGGACCTTCTCGTCCGCGATGGTGTACTTGGCCTGGCAAGATTGGCACTGGATCTTCATCGCGGATTCATCCTTCGCGCTCGATGTAGAGGGGCGCGATCGCTCGCGAAAATGGGCGAGTTCGTACTGCGTTGTGAGTATAGCGGGGGCCGATCGAAGCGATCAAGCTGGCCCTGGGATTTCGACGCTCCCGAGGGGAACGACGTTGGAACTTTCGCCACCGGCAGGTTGATTCCGAGCAAGTCGCGCACGCATACGGGAACACGTCCGCCTGACTTGTGCGAGCAACCCGCAAAGAAACGCCCCCATCCCGGACCGTAACCCGGCTTCGATAAGTCCTCAAACCTCACCCGCTCCACCCTTCAGTTCAGCAGTACGAGCTGGGTTCCGTCCTTCCCACAAAACTCGGCAGCGCCGTCGAAGCGATCGCCGCAGGTCGGGCAGATCTTGCCGCGCTTGGCGGGCGCAGCGGCCGCCCCGAGCCCTCCGATGGGAGATCCCTTCGCCGCGACTGCCAGTTCCGGAGAGACCACCTGGACCTTGGGGTTCGCGCGGGCCGCCGCGGCTGCAGCCATGCTCTCCTCATGAGCTCGTTTTTGGATCGCGTGCTGCTCCTCCCGGACTCGCCGGCGCTCGAGTACCTCAGCCACTTCGGCCTCGTGGCGTTCCGTGGCGTCACGCACGATCGCCGCAGCGCGCCGGGAGCGTCCACGTACCACCAGCGCGAGCACGCCGAGCACGACCAGCACGCCGCCGACGATCCCGACGAAGACCCAACGACGCGTCTTCGATCGATCCTCGACCGTGCCCTCGCCTGCACCAAGCGAGCTCGATGCGAGGGTCACGACCGCAGCGGCGTCGGTCTCACCGGACGCGTTGAGGCCCGAGCTCGCAAGGAGATCGTCGTAATGCGCGGGTGAGGTCACCTCGACGCTCACGCGCGTCTCCCTGCCCGCGGCGGCGACGACGATCTCGAGCATTCCCTCGGCCGCGCCGCTGCCGATCGTGACGAGGCCCTTTGAATCGACGGTCACGCCGGGGGGCGCTCCGGCGGGTATTTTCCAGGTCGTCGGTGTGCGGGTCGCGCAGCCCTTGTCGTCGAGCACGAGGCCACGGAACTGGAAGCTCTCGCCCGTGCGAAGGAGCTTCTTCGACGGCCGCACCTCGAGCCGGGTCGGTTCACCCGGGGACTCGCAGACCGACGGTTTCGGTTCGGCCTTGGGCGTCGGCGCTGCGGCCGGAGCTGGCACCGGAGCCGCGGACGCAGCGGGCTTGTCCGCCGCGACGAGGTTGTAAGTGCGCGTCCGTTTGACGTCCGCGACGCATCGGCCCGTTTCGAGGACGATCTCGTAGCGACCCGTTTCGATCACGTCGATGTGCGTGTCGGTCTGGGCGACGACGAGGGTGTTGAGGATCGCCTTGCGCGGGTCGTTCGGCGGCGTCGTGCACCGGGTCCGCCACGTCTTGCCGTTCGCGTCGCGCGAGTGGGTCTCCCGGGCCAGCGTGGGCATCTGGTCGTAACACTGGTTCGAGCGGTAGACGCGGCCGCCGCCCACAAAGGCGAGCTCGTCGCCCTCGAGGCGAATCGCGACGATCTCGCCCCCGCCGGTCGATCCGGTCTGCGGGGTGGGCCCGCAGCCGTTCGGGAGCCACTGCTGGACCGTGAAATCCTCGCGAAGAGGCCCCTGCTGCCACCGACCGTCGAGCTGGAGGTCGGCCGCGGCGGACGACGCAAAGAGCACGATCGCGGCGGAAATCGCGGCGGAAATCGCGGGCGAGAGGGTGGCCCTGAGGGCCGTTCCGAAGAACCCGACGGGGACACGCGGGGGCATCCGCTGCGTAGTGTACGCCGGGGCTCGTTCCCACAGCGCTGGGATTTTCGCGCGCGATCTACGGTTGTGTTACCGTCGCCGCCGTGAGCGTCTCGATGCGCGACAAACGTCGTTTCCGCCCATTTCTAGCGGGGTTTGCCGCACTCGGCCTCGCGATGTTTGCCGAGCCTGCCGCGCAAGCGCAGCCAAAGGTGAGCGCCATACCCGAGGGGAACGGGAAGGGGTTCGACACCCACCTCTTCCGTCCTGCCCTCGATTCCAAGGGGTTCTTTGCCACGAATGGCACGGACATCCTCGGGAAGAACGACATCAGCTTCGGGCTGGTGCTCGACTACGGGCGGAACCTCCTCCGGGTGAAGGACAACGGCCAAGACGACGGCCAGCTGATCAATCACTCGTTCCAGGGAACGTTTCAGTTCAACTACGGCATCGCCAATATCCTCGTTCTCGGCCTCACGATGCCGGTGAATCTGATGTCCGGCGGCGCGCAGGTGAACAAGGCGACGCCCGCGGCCGCGGTTCAGACCGGCCCGACCGCCACGAGCCCCAACGGCCAGCAGTGGTTCGGCAACGAGTTCGACTCCCAGACCGTCAGCTACATCGCGCTCCACGGAAAGCTCCGCATCCTTCGCGTCGAGAAGGGCTTTGGCCTCGCGGTCTCCACGCAGGTCGGCATCCCCGTCTCGGATGCGCCGCGCGATGCCGGCGCCGATCCGGGCGTGTGGGTCTGGCCGCAGGTCATCGGCGAGAAGCGCTTCGGATCCGTCGGGCAGTTCAAGGTCGGCGTCAACGTCGGCGCGCGCCTGCATGCGCCCAGCGAGACGACGATCAGCTTGAAGGACGGTCTCTTCAAGGACGGCAACCGCATCACCTACGGCGCCGGTCTCGCGTATCGCATCCTCGAGCCGGTCGACCTCATCGCCGACACCTATGCGACGTACCTGCTCAACGGCGACGCCGCGAGCGCGGTGAAGCCCTCGAACGAGGTCGTCGGCGGCCTCAAGATCTTCGTCGAGCGCAACAGCTACCTGATGCTCGGCGCGGGCCCGCGTTACACGCAGGGCTTCGAGGCCGCGGATTTCCGCGCCTTCGTCGGCTTCATCTTCGAGCCCTCGATCGGCGACCGCGACGGCGACGGCATCAAGGACGACGTCGACAAGTGCCCCGATTCGCCGGAGGACTTCGACGGCTTCCAGGACGCCGACGGATGCCCCGAGCCCGACAACGACAACGACGGCATCCTCGACAAGGACGACCGCTGCCCCAACGAGCCTGAAGACCGCGACGGCGATCAGGACGAGGACGGCTGTCCCGAGGGCTCCGACGGCGACCGCGACGGCGACGGCATCCCCGACAAGCTCGACAAGTGCCCGGACGATCCCGAGGACAAGGACGGGTTCCAGGACAAGGACGGCTGCCCCGACCCGGACAACGACCAGGACGGCATCCCCGACAAGAAGGACCTCTGCCCGAACGATCCCGAGGACAAGGACGGCTTCGAGGACAAGGACGGCTGCCCCGATCCCGACAACGACAAGGACCAGATCCCTGACGTCGTCGACAAGTGCCCGAACGAGCCCGAGACCTACAACGGCTACCAGGACGAGGACGGCTGTCCCGACAAGGGCACGGTCATCATCGACGGCAATGCGCTCGTCATCCTCAAGAAGATCAAGTTCAAGACCGCGTCGGCAGAGATCCTGCCCGAGTCGAACGAGATCCTCGATGCCGTCGCCACGACGGTCATCCACCATCCCGAGTTCACGCTCCTCGAGATCGCCGGACACGCCGACGAGCGCGCGACCGACGAGTACAACCTCAGGCTCACGCAGGATCGCGTGAACAGCGTCATGAACGCGCTCATCCAGCGGAAGGTCCCCAAGGACCATCTCCGGAGCAAGGGCTACGGCGAGTTCTGCCCCGAGGATCCTGGCCACGACGAGTCCGCCTGGGAGAAGAACCGTCGCGTCGAGTTCAAGATCGTCAAGCAGCAGAGCGGACCCACGGGCGTCGAGCTGGGCTGCGCGAACGCAAGCCAGCACGGCGTGAAGCCCGACCCGGTCCCCTAGGCCGGCGGCCTAGAGAGCGCCACTCCTCAGGCCTGAAGAGTGCGGCGGAGCCACTGCTCCGCTCGCTCCAGGCGTGGCGCCGAGAGGTGCGACGCGACGATCAGCGTCGCCATCAGCATCGCGAAGTAACGGACCGGGCCGAACATCAGGCCGATCATCGTGTGCATCGACGCGGCCGCGAGCACGGCCATCGGGCGCGTGCGGTACCAGCCGAACCAGAGCGGCGCGAACGTCTCGAGCACCAGCGTCAGCACCTGCATGAGCGTCCACGCGACCGGCGGGAGCAGGTTCGCGAGGAAGAGCGTCACCCCGGTCTGGTAGCTGCCGTGGAGGTGCGTCCACAGCACGAACGGCTGATGGAGCCAGTCGCCGCGCGCCTTCGCGATGCCAGATGCGCAGTAGATGGTCGGGATCAGGAGCTGGAAGAAGCGGACCGAGCCGCTGATCACGTGCGTGGGCAGCGCCCTCTTGGGCCTCGCGCGGCGCTTGCGCCAGGCGTCGATCCCGAAGCGTGCGCCGCACGGGCTGAGCGCCAGCGCGATCCCGATCATGGGCGCGAGCTTGCTTACGCTGAAGGCGGCAAGTCGATCGCTGAGCGCCACGTAGGCCGCGACGGCCGCGAAGATCCACGCCGCGCGGCGAGCCTGGAAGCCGAGAGAGACCGCGAGCCCCGACACCACGAAGATGGTCGCCACCGACCACGCCGCTCCACTGGAGAGGGACGGAAGATAGAGAGGCTGCCGCGCATCGGCGACGCCCAGATCCGGGACGCGAAATCCTCCCTTGCCGAGCCATTCGTCCGCATACGCGAGACGGCTCGACATGAACCCGAGGATGGCGAGCGGCGCAGCGAAGCGAACGAGCTCGAGGCGCAGCACGGGCACCGGCTCCTTCAGCCACGAGAAGAAGCGATCGCCGATGAACATGCGCGCACCGAGGGGCGACGGCTCCGTCATGGCTCCACCTCCTTCGGATCGCTGTCGCGCGGGCGATCCCCCTCGTCCTCGTGCGGGCCCTCGTTCGGATCCGTCGCGTGACCGCAGCGCTCGATGCGTCGCGGCCTCGGCGTCCAGTACCACTGAACGCGTTGCTCGCTCGGGTAGCTCGCAAGCGGAAGGCGCTCGTACGGAGCGACATGCTCGCCTGGCGCGGGATAGGGCAGTCGCAAGCTGGAGAAGCGCACGCCGCCGATCGCCGGCGCACCGGAGGCGGCGTGACGCTCGACCAGGAAGTCCTCGAGCGCGCGCATCACGGTCCGGTTCCTTCGATAGAACTGCAGCGCGCGCTGGAAGCGGTTCTCCTTGTTGTCGACGTCGATGCGGAAGTAGGGACGGACGTCGAGCTCGCTCCACTTCCGTTCGGTGCACGACCAGCCCTCCGCGCGGTAGTCGATGACCTTCGGCGCGGCGTTCACGAAGAGCGCGGCGACCTGCGCGAAGTAGAGCCAGGGACGCGGCGTGACCTTCGCGGGCCAGTTGCTGCCCACGCCGTCGAGCCACACCGTCACGAGGTACAGCGCGGCGACCACGATCCAGAAGCCGCGAAAGAACGCCGCCGCGCGCGAGGGAGGCGCGACGGGACGCTTCGCCTTCTTGCTGGCGCTCGTCGCCTTCGGCTCGACCTCCGCGGACACGACGGGAGAGGTAGCCCGTCGTCGTGCTCGGCGTCTACCTTCGCACGCGACCTCGGCCCATTCCGTATCGCGGTACGCGGAGCGTGGCATGGTAGGACGCGTCATGTTCGGATGGTCTGCCGCGCTCCTCGTCGCCGTCCTCACCCTCGCCGGCTGTCGATCGTGCAGCGACGGGCATGGGCGCGACGGAGACGCTGGCGGCATCTCGGGGCCGACGATGCCGACTGGCATGCTCGTGCCTTCGGACGCGCCGTCGGCTGCGACGCCGGGCGCGCCGAGCCTCCGCCTCGCGCGAGACGTGAAGTCCGGTCCGTATGTGGAGCTCCAGACCTCGCGGCCCGGCGATCGCGCCGATCGCTTGGATTTCCAGCACTGGCGTGACGACTCGCAGTTCGTGCCCCTCGAGGCAATGACGCTTCTCCACGAGCCCTTTGCGCGCG
>JAYSXP010000293.1:0-4916 GCA_043717125.1 Polyangiaceae bacterium
CCCGATCGTGGCAGCGTTGCAGCGACCGGACGTGGCGTTGTTGTCGGGTGTGGCAGGGCTGCGCGTTTCGTGGCGGATTGTCTCAGACCGGCGGGCCCAACCGGGCTTATTGCGGCGATCGTAGGTGGCACAATCAATGCTTGGCTCCTGCGCCGACATTGATGTCCACCCTACGAGGCACGCGATGAAGAAGACCGAAGTCCTCGTCGTCGACGACGAGCGCGACACCTGCGAGCTCCTCGAGATGGCGCTTGCCCGGCAGGGCATGCAGGTGACGACGTGCACCACTGCGGCCGACGCTCTCGAGAAGGTAACGACGCGCGACTTCGACGTCGTGCTCACCGATCTGACGATGCCGGACATGAGCGGCCTCGAGCTCTGCGAGCGCATCATCGCGCTCCGGCCCGACGTGCCGGTCGTGCTCATCACCGGTTACGGTAGCCTCGAGACCGCGATGGGCGCGATCCGCGCCGGGGCGTACGACTTCGTCACCAAGCCCATCGAGAGCAAGACGCTCGGCGTCGTGGTGTCGCGTGCCGTCCAGCACCGCCGCCTCCGCGAGCAGATCAAGCAGCTTCGCGCGGCCCAGCATGCAAACCAGAGCATCATCGTCGGCGGCAGCCCTGCGATGCGCAAGGTCGCCGACCTGATCGAGCGCGTCGGCGACAGCGATGCGTCCGTGCTCATCCACGGCGAAACCGGCACGGGCAAGGAGCTCGTCGCGCGCGCGGTCCACAACAAGAGCAAGCGGCGCGAGGGTCCCTTCGTCGCCATCAACTGCGCGGCGGTCCCCCACTCTCTTCTCGAGAGTGAGCTGTTCGGACATGCCCGCGGCGCGTTCACGGACGCGAAGGCCACGCGAATGGGCCTCTTCCAGCAGGCCAACGGCGGAACGCTGTTCCTCGACGAGATCGGCGAGCTGCCCATCGACGTCCAGCCGAAGCTGCTGCGCGCGCTCCAGGAGCGGACGATCCGTCCAGTGGGATCCGACAAGGAGTTTCCTTACGAGGCGCGCATCCTGTCGGCGACGAACCGCGTGCTCGAGGACGAGATCTTCGAGAAGAAGTTCCGCGAAGACCTCTACTACCGGCTGAACGTCGTGCGCATCGACATCCCAGCGCTCCGCGAGCGCATGAGTGACATCCCGCTCCTCGCGCAGCACTTTCTCGACGCGTTCGCCACGAAACAGGGCCTCCAGACCTTCGTGCTCACGCCAGCCGCGATCGCGAAGCTCGTCGCCTATCCGTGGCCGGGCAACGTTCGCGAGCTGGAGAACTGCATGGAGCGGGCGACGGCGCTGTGCCGCCCGGGGGAGATCAGCGACCGGGACCTCCCGGACAAGATCCGCGAGCACAAGCCGACGCCGTTCAGCATCGCGGCGAACACGGACGGAGACATCGTGACGGTCGACGCGCTGGAGCGTGCGTACGTCGCGCGTGCGCTGTCGCTGCTCGGCGGCAACAAGACGCGGGCCGCGCAGGCGCTGGGCATCGACCGTCGCACCCTGTACCGCAAGCTCGCAGACTGGGAAGCCGCGGAGCTGCCGCCGCATCGTTGAGGTGGGTTGGGCGGCGCGGAAGGCCCCGCCGAGCGGTTCGGAACGCGGTACCTTCCGGGACGTACTTTCTAGGTAGCGAGCGCCCTGGCTTCTGAGGTTCACTCGTGGCTCCTTGGAACCCAAACATCGTCTCCGTCTCGTCACGCTCTCCGTCGTGGTCGGACTCACGGGGTGCGCACACGCCTCCGAGCGGCTCGCGGTGCGTCCCGGTCCCGTGATCGACCCGAACGCGGAGCCGGCGGAGCCCGAGGTGCCGCACGACGACACGCCGGCCATGAACACCGAGTACTTCCTCGGTACGGCCGAGAGCGAGGCCGCGCAGTTCGCCGAGTTCTCGCGCCAGATCCAGGAGTTGCAGCGGAAGGCTTCGAGCGACCGCAGTCAGCCGCTGCAGCGCGGCTTTCACGCCAAGTCGCATGCGTGTCTGAACGGCGAGCTCCGCCTCGACCCGCATCGCGATCTGCGGACGCGCTTCGGGCTCTTCGCCAACGGGCAGCAGACGAAGCGCGTCGTCGCGCGCTTCTCGAACGGGGTCGGCTGGAAGCAGGCGGACGGGGAGCTCGACGCGCGCGGTCTCGCGTTCAAGGTCTTTGGCGTTCCGGACGAGAAGTACCTGGCCGACGAAGCGGACACGCAGGACTTCCTCATGACGAACTCGCCCACGCCCGTCGGACGCGACGCCGTGGAGTTCATGGAATTTGCGCGCGCCAACGCGAGCGGTCGCCTCTCCGGTCTCTTCTTTCTCGCCGGGCACGCGCGAACGTCGGCAAAGGCGCTCGTTCGCACCAACGCCGTCGACAGCGTGGTGACCGAGCGCTACTGGAGCGGCGGCGTCTATCACCTCG
Organism: Polyangiaceae bacterium; assembly: GCA_043717125.1. GTDB lineage: Bacteria > Myxococcota_A > Polyangia > Polyangiales > Polyangiaceae > Labilithrix. Next base: position 2,404 of record JAYSXP010000293.1, read on the forward strand.
GCGCACACCAGGCCGTCAAGTTCAGTACGCGGCCTTGCGACTTGCGGCTGGTTCGCGAGCCCGCGCGCGACAGTGACGACTATCTGCGCAAGGACCTCGCCCTCGCGGCGAAGGAGGGCGTCTGCATGACGCTCTACGTCCAGCTCCAGACCGATCCCGCGAAGACGCCGATCGAGAACTCTTCGGTCGTCTGGGAAGAGACGGACTCGCCGATCCTTCCGGTCGCGAAGATCGTGATGCCTCCGCAGGACGTCGCGCCGGGCGCCACCGCGGCGTGCGACCAGCTCGCGTTCACGCCGTGGCATTCAATCCGTGCGCACAAGCCGATGGGGCACATCAACCGCGCACGTCGCTTCGTCTACGCGGCAAGCCAGTCGCTCCGCCACGCGACAGCGCCGTAGCGCTTCAGCCGTCGAGGCCCCCCGCCCAGGCGATCGCGTCGCGCAGGATGGTCGTCTCGTCCACCGCGTACGTGTGGCCGACGTGGCCGAGCTCGAAGAAGCGCGTCTCGAGGCCCTCGCCGTCGAGGCGTCGAGCCTCTTGCACGAGCGAGTCGTGCGCACCGTCGAGACTGCCGGCACCGAGCGCGACGCGCTTCACGCCGGCGTCGCGGAGCGCCCGCGCGTTCGGGTGCATCTCCGCGCCGAGGAGGACGAGCCCGCGAAAGCGCGCGAGGTGCGCCTTGACGAGATCGACGGCGACGTAGCTGCCCTGCGAGAAGCCGACGGCGACGCCGGGCTCCCTGGTCGCGCCGTTCGCTGCGGCGGCTCGGAGCGTACGGCTCACGATCGCGCCCTGCGCGAAAACGTCCGCGCCCCACGACCATGAGCCGTCGGGCTGCTCTTCCGGACCCTCTGGGCACACGAGCCACCCGAGCTCGCTCGCGCCGGAGCGAAACCAGGGGCATCCATTCGCGACCCGCGCATGTCGACCGTGCAGGTAGACGACCGTCATCGGCGCGCGCGCGACGCTCTTCGCGGGCGGGAAGGCCATCACGTTCGCGCCCTCGACGCCAATCGTCACCGGGGTGGAGCCATAGACACCGCGAGTCTCCGCGACGCGCAGCGTGGTTACGTGCAACGCGGGCACGTGGGCGGTGCGCGCTACCACGGTGGCGTCGTTGGCGCTGGCGGCGCGGCTCGCGAGCGAGGTCGCGAAGAGCACGGCGGCGACCGAACAAACGACCGCGACGCGCCGCAGGGCGCGCGAGAACGACATCGACATGGAGGGCTCCGGGGGGCGGGCAGGGCGCGGAGGCGACGCGCGTGCACCCTCTCTGCAGCCGGTATGCCGTACGGCGGAGCTCGTTCCGAGAGGCTTTTCGTGCCCATTTTCACCGCGTGCCACGCCGCGCGTGGCGGCGCGGACGCACGCGCCGTGGCCGCCGGAGGACGCGTCACCCGAACGGGTGACAGCCTTCGGCCCTCCATGTCACGCCGGCTACTTCGTGCGTTCGATCGCGACGTAGCGCGTGATGCCCTCGCGCTTCACGCGCAAGAGGAGCGGCTTGTTCGTCGCCGTCGCCCGCGTCTTGCCGACGAGGTCGCTCGCGGAGGTGACGGGCTGCCGGTTGAGCTCGAGGATGACGTCGCCCGGCTCGAGCGAGCCAGCGGCCAGGCCGTCGGGCGCGACGCGCCGCACCAGCGCGCCGCCACCCGGCGCGTCGCCGACCTGGAGGCCGAGGCCCCCCGACGACTCGGGCGTCGTGTCGCTTGCCGGCGCGCGCGTCTCGGTCTTCTCGTCCTCGAGCTTGCCGAGCGTGACCGGGAGCTGCACGGTCTTGGCGCCGCGCTGCACGACGATGTCGACCTTGCTGCCCGGGGCCTGCCGAGCGACCGCGCGCGTGAGGTCGCGGGCGTGCACGATCTCCGTGCTCCCGGCACGGACGACCAAGTCGCCCGAGGCGAAGCCGGCCTTCTCGGCAGGACCGCCCTTCTCGACGTCGTCGACGAGCGCGCCCTTCGTGGCCCCGAGGCTCATCGCCGAGACGAGCTTCGGGTCGACGTCCTGGATGCTCACTCCGAGCCGGCCGCGGCTCACGTGCCCCGAGGCGATGAGCTGCGGCAGCACCTCGCGGATCTCGTCCGACGGGATCGCGAAGCCGATGCCCTGTCCGTTCGGCGCGATGGCCGTGTTCATGCCGATGACCTGACCGTGCTGATCGAAGAGCGGCCCGCCGCTGTTGCCCGGGTTGATCGACGCGTCGGTCTGGAGAAAATCGTCGTACGGGCCGGCGCCGATGGCGCGACCCTTTGCGCTGACGATTCCGCTCGTCACCGTGCTGCCGAGGCCGAAGGGATTGCCGATGGCCACGACAGGCTCGCCGACCTGCGTAGCGGTGCTCGAGCCGAGCGTGGCGTACGGGAGATCCTTGGCGCCGATGAGCTCGACGACGGCGATGTCGAGGCGCTCGTCCTTGCCGAGCACTCTGGCCTCGAACTCGCGCTCGTCGGCGAGCTTCACGCGGACCTTGCTCGCGCCGTCGACGACGTGGGCGTTCGTGAGGACGCGCG
>JAYSXP010000294.1:0-4912 GCA_043717125.1 Polyangiaceae bacterium
AGCGGCACCGCGGGCGCGCGCGCCGCCGGCTCTCCTCCTCCCGGCGCCGCCGACGGTCGCGGGTTCATGGACACGCGACTCACGTGGACGTTCGGCGACGACGACTTCCTCCACAAGACCGGCGAGCTCATCCCGCTCTCTCCGACGTTCGGCGTCGGCGAGCGCTCGCAGTACCGTCTCTTCTTCGACAACCTGAACTCCCGCTTCTCCGGCCGCGAGAACATCACGCACCTCGTGATGTACAAGAAGCTCCCCGCGTTCATCGACCACCTGACGACGGAAGCGGCGCTTGTCATGCGCTTCGACCTCGCGCAGCTCGCGGCGAACACCGGCAATCTCAACGCCGCAGTCTATGACTCGGGCTCGTACCTCCGGCTCCACTACCAGACGGGCGCGACGGACAAGGAAGGCCTCTCTGCGGTCTTCTTCCCGCTCGACACGGATCGCTTCCGTCTCGGCTACCTCTACGACCTGTCGTGGGGCGGTACCGCAGCGTCGATCAACCAGTCGATCTTCCCGCGCATCCAGGGCGCCGCTCCCGGCCTCAAGATCCAGTACGACGCCGAGAGGTTCTACATCTTCGGCGGCTTCAAGACGGCGACCATCATCCAGCCCGAGCAGGTGCTCTCGCCCGGTGGCGAGAACGACGTCGAGACCGTGCGCGTCGGCGAGGTCAACTACGGCTTCCTTGCGGGCGCTGGCGCCGACCCCATCGACAACCTTCACCTCGACGTCGGCGGCGGCTACTTCCAGCAGGGCAAGTTCGACCTCGAGGACGTGCGCGGCAAGAACGTCTACACGTACGGCGGCTCCGGCCGCATCGTGTTCCACCAGGGAATGCCGGTCCCGCAGTCGGTCGATTTTCTCCTTTACCGGAACGACCCGAACAAGCCGCTCATCCTGTTCAAGCCCGAGAAGTACGACGCGAATCAATTCGGCTTCAGCGTCAGCGCGGAGCTCGATTGGCTGCAGCAGCACCTCAAGGACTTCGACACAGCCGGTGCGGTCAAGGATCAGGCGGCGCGCGGCGCGGCCGTTCAGGGCGTCGTCAAGGCGGGCTACCTCCGGTTCAGCGCGACGGGCATCTACCGTGAGTTGAACTTCGTCGTTCGTAACGTCCCGGGCTTCATCCCGTTCGAGACCCTCCCGAGCAGCGCGAAGACCGACGCCGAGCTCTTCGGCTCGATCGGTGCGGACTACCACTTCCCGGCCGCACACCTGACGCCCGGCATCGGCGCCGGTCTGCAGCTCCCCGCGACGTTCCGCAGCGAGTTCACCGACGGCGGCGTCCCCGCACAGCGCGTGATCGTCGTGCGCCAGCAGGGCGACGAGTCGATTCTTCCCTACAACAAGGATCGCTCGGCAATCATGCAGGCGCGCGTCGCGCTCCGCTGGGACATCTCGGACATGTTTGCCGTCGTCGCGTGGGTTCAGCTCATTCGCGACAACAACGGAACGCTCGTCGTTCGCGATCCAAGCGAGGGCACGGCGTCACTCCGCGTCTTCCAGAGCCCGAACCGCGTCGGTTCCGCCGTCGCGGTACAAGCGCGATTCTAGACCCGTCTAGGTCGCGAGCAGTCCGGCCGGGGCGCTGACCGGCGGGAGGAGCGACATCAGCTTCTGCGCGTCCTTGTGCGACGCGACGATGAACGTGCGCGTCTCGCCGTTGCGCGTGTCGACCGAGAGTCGCGCGGAGCCTCGCTCGGCACGCGTGATCCGCACGGCGTCGATCTTGACGAGGCGTCCACCGACGAGGAGCCCGTCGTTCGTGGCTTCGAGGCTTGTCCCGCGCGTCGAGAAGATGGCCGGCAGGACGAACGCGGGCGTGAGGCCAACCGCCACGAGCAGCCCCGCGATGCCGATGTCGGCGCTTCGATCGAGGAGGCACGCACGCACGGCCGCAGCGCATGCGAAGAGGTAGAGGAGCGGCGCCATCATCGCCCACGTCGGCGCCTTCTCTTCACGCACACGGAGAACGGCACGGTCGTCCATGCCTGCGAGGATGCATTTGTCGTACCCTGCCTTACACCAGACAAGACGTAGTTCTTTCCGATACTTGCGTCCGTGAGCGAGGTCGACTCGGGACCCGGTTGGCGGTCTTTCGATCCACGCCTACCCTCGAAAAAAATCGACCAGCAGACCGCGCCACCGCTCGAGCCGCTCGCTCGCGCGGGTCCGCTCGAAGCCCCCCGCGCCTGCGAAGGCCACGACGCGCGTAAGCTCGCCCGCGTCGAACCAGGTTCCGTGCGCTCTACACACGTCGAGGATCACCCCTGAGACCTTGCCGAAGTTCACGCGGTTCATCGCGTTGTGACACTGCGGGCACGAGACATAGTGAACGTCGTCCGGGCTCCCGAAGGGCCCGGCGTCGACCGACCCACCGCCGAGCTCGGACACCGGCCGCGCCGGTACCTCTCGCAGCGCGCCGCCCAGCTCCGCGGCGCACAGGATCTCCGCCAGCACTTCACGCGGGATGAAGATGCCGCCGCACCGCGGACACTCGTGCGCGCGCTCGAGGTCGCCAGGCGCGGCCTCGAGCGGATGGCGACAGCGTGGACATGGCGCGTCAGTCGCGTCGAGCATGGGCTCGAGCTCGAGAGCGTGTCTGCAGCGCGTACACGCAAACGAACCCGGGACCTGCAGCGAGAAGCACCGCTGGCATCGAACGTTCTCGAGGCGCACGTCGCAGTGCGGGCAGATACGCACCATCGGCAGACATTCGTTGCCGCAGAATGGGCACGTCGCGCTCTGCGCGGGCTCGTTCGACGGCGGGGCCGACCGATACGGCCCCGCGTCGGCTTCCGAAGCGAAACCACAGCTCGACTCGCGTAGCGGAGGCGACGAGCCGAGCACCTCGAGCCGATGGCCGCACGTGCACATGAGGCTCGCGCCCGGAAACGCCGCGGGCAAGTCCGCACCGCACGCCGCGCACGCGAGGGCCGGGTCGTCGCTCACCGGCGCGCTCTTTACACTCCTCACTCCGCGCGACGGCGCCGCATGTTGCGGACGAGCGGCGCAAACCCGCCGACCGTCACGGCCGCGACGACGCTGACGAGGAACAGCGCGATGTCCCACCAGCCGCTCGCGAGCCCCTTCGAGCTGCGCCAGAGGACCGTGTGAGCGATGCGCGCGAGGATCGAGAGCCCGCCGTACGTGACGAACGCAGCCGCTGCCGTGCGCTTGAGATCACTCGCGAGCTGCAGCGCACGCACGCTGTTCGGCCAGATCGCCTTCCTCACGTGCAAGACGTAGAGCGCGACCGGCGTGGCGGAGGCAAACAGACAGCCAACGACGAGCAGCACGCACTCGGTGAGCGTGATCTCGCCGTCGTGCAGCACGCGGACGAGCCCCGCGAGCGCGGCCGTCGTGCCGCCGACGAGCCACGTCCCGAGCACCGCGCTCGCGACCGTGATCGTCGGCCGCGCGACGCGCGCGAGGCTCGACGACTGACCCGGCGGTGAGGTCGAGAACATCTGCTTGGCGAGGTCGAACGCCCGCCCGGCGCCGCTCTGCTCGAGGCCCGCCGGCGCCTCGCTCAGGACCGGCGCGAGGACCATCGACCGGCCGCCATCCTCGAACTGCTCGAACTGGGCGAGCGCCTTCGCGAGCTCGCCCATCGTCTGGTAGCGATCCCGCGCCTCCTTCGCCATCGCCTTCTGGACGATCAGCTCGATCGCTTCGGGAATGCGCGGGTCGAGCGAGCGAGGGCGTGGGGGATCCTGGGTGAGGACCATCGAGATCGTCGACGTCGGGTCGTCGGAGTCGAACGGCCTCTTGCCGGTGAGTGCGAAGTAGAGAACGGCGCCCGTCGAATAGATGTCGGCGCGGAGGTCGACCGGCTTGCCGCGCGCTTGCTCGGGCGCCATGTAGCTCGGCGTTCCCATGATGATGCCGGTCCGGGTGAGGTGGGTACGCTCGCTGCCGCCGGCCTTGCTGATGCCGAAATCGAGCACCTTGACCGTCACCGCGTGCACCTCGCCGGAGGCGACGGCATCCTTCGACCCCTCGAGCAGCATGATGTTCTCGGGCTTCATATCCCGGTGAACGATGCCGCGCGCGTGCGCGGCGGCGAGCGCGCTACAGACCTGACGACCGACGACCGCCGCCATGCGCGGCTTGAGCGCGCCCGTTCGCCCGACGTAGGTCGCGAGCTCTTCCCCGTCGACGAACTCGCCGACGAAGTAGGGCATCCCGTCGGGGAGGTGGTGAACGTCGAAGACGTCAACGACGTTTGGATGGGAGAGGGAGCTCGCGCTCTCCGCCTCTCGCATGAAGCGTGCGACGATCTCGTGGTTCGTCGCGAGGTCCGAATGCAGGGTCTTCACGGCGAAGCGACGCTCCTTCAAGCGGAGGTGCCTCGCCTCGTACACCTTGCCCATGCCGCCTTCGCCGATGACGCGGATGATCTGGTACGTCTCGCCGAGGAGCTTGCCGATGAGCGGGTCGACGTCCGCGTCGGCCGCGGCGACGTCGACGAGCGGGGTCGCGTCGCGCGGGCATACGAGGAAGTCCGCGGGATAACGCGTCTCGCACGCCGTGCATCGCCGTGTGAGCGGGACCTCCGGGGCCACGCCGAGGTTCGTACCCTCACGGGAGACGACCGAGATCACGACGTCCGGGCTGCCCGGGCGTTCGTCGGACGGCATCGGCGGCGCCGGAACCGTCGCAGGCCCCCTCATCGGTAAGGACATCGGTAAGGACGGGGCCACGACGACCGGCGGCGACCCGACGTGGAGCATGGTCACGATGCGCGCTGGAGCCGGCGCGGCCGTCCCCACGACCGGCGACGCCACGGGCATGCGCGTGGAGCTCGCCGACGGCACCGCCGGATGCGGACCAGAGGCGGGCTGCGCGGCCGGCGGTCGAAACGGCGCCGCGGCGGCGAGACGGGAGCTCGACGGATCACGTCCAC
>JAYSXP010000295.1:0-37913 GCA_043717125.1 Polyangiaceae bacterium
GCTCCCGCCAGAAGAGGCCTGAGCTTCGCGATCGCCTCGTCCTTGGTGAGGCGCGCCTTCTGCTCCCTCTCGGCTGCGCCGGCACCACCGCCACGCAGCGCATACTCCTCGTCGCCGATTCCCCAGATCGCGCTTCCCTTGCGCGCGACGAGGACCTCGACCTTTGGAGAACCGCCCTGGCCCGCGACGACCACGTGCGCCGCCTCGTCACCGAGCCCCGCGACGGGGAGGGTGCCGGGCTTCGACTTGATCGTCTTGAAGGCATCCTTCGCCTGGTCAGCGTCGTCCTTGAAGATCGCGAGCGTCCGCCAGCGGCGGTCACCGTCCTTGTAGAACCCAAGCGCGCCAGGGCCGACGCCGTTCCAGCCGAGGATGTCCTTCGGCTGGAACACGATGCCGTTGGGGATGCGATTCGCCTCGGGCAGGGCCTGCGCTGCCGGCGGCGCCGTGAGCGCGCCGGACAGCTTGGTGCCGATCTCCTTGCCGACCGCACGGAGGATGGTGTCGCTCGACTTGACGAGGTCCGCGGGCGCCTCCTGCTCGTTCACGTACTGGAGCTCGACGAGGTGCGGGCCGCGCCAGACATAAGCGCGCCCGGTCCCGATCGCCCCCGCGGCGCCCGCCGCGAACGGCTTGGGCGTCGAAGGCTCGGCCGGATCGCCTGCGACGACGCGCAGCGTGTACATGCCGTAGGCGCCCGCGACGTCGGCGAACTGCGACACGTTGACCTCGACAGTGCCGCCCTTGCCGCTCCCATCCACGTAATGAAGGGAGACCACCCGCTTGAGCCCGAAGCGCTTGTACACCTCGCATTCGCCGTCGAAAGCGGTCGTGCAGACCTCGTCCATCGAGAGCTTGCCCTTGTCGCCGTACGTCTTCACCTCGCCTTGCGGGTCGACGCAGTAGCCTCCGACGCTCTTTGGTAAGTAGGCCGCCGCGATCGCGTCGGTGATCTCCCCGCCGCCGCTCGCACATGCGCCCGGCTTCGCGCTCGAGGCGCTCGGCGGTGGAGGCGGAGGCGTATCGCCCCCCCCACGCTTCTCCTCCTTGCTGCAACCGGAGCACGCGCTCGACATGACAAGGAGGCCTGGCAGGACACGCCAGAGGGAACGGGCGAGGTTCGACATAGGAGGAGTCATACCTCGGAGCCGAACAGGGGTGAACTACCTAGGATCACGGCGCATTGGCTTCAGTAACTCCGGACGCACCTTTTTTCGTAGCCTCGCAAATCGTTCCACGCGTGCGGGAGGACTTCGCGAGGAATTGCCGCCATCAGCGGAGCCGGAAGGGGGGCATGACCCTTGCTCCACGGGCGGTTGGTGCAAGCTCTGTCGATCCGCTCCCTACGGTCCGAGACCGCACGCCGTCGGGCCCGTCGCGCCTTGCAGGCGGGGTTCACGCTCATCGAGCTGATGGTCGTCGTCGTCCTCATCTCGGTGCTCGCGGTCATCGCCGCGCCGGCGATGCGAGTCGCCCGCGACGACCGGATGGCGTTCGACTACGCCCGTCAGATCCAGCAGATGGCGACGCGGGGGAAGTCGCGAGCCGCGGGGCGCGGAGGCGCGCACCTCCTCGTCGCCGGTCCGAGCGGTGGGCGCGGCCGTGTCTGGCTCTTCGAGGCCCTCGACAACACGGCCGCTCCGCTCGGGCCCAACCCCGCGAGCAGCTGCCGGACCGTCGGCCAGTGGGCGCCGGTCCTCGCCTACGATGCCAACGCCCCAGTCGCGAGCGGCATCGCAGCGATCGTCGAGGGCCTCGAGCTCGATACGAAGATCAACATCGACCCCGACATCAAGGCCGAGTTCGCGATCACGGCTCCCGGCACCCCGCTGGTCCTGGCGGTTACGCCGGCGCTCGCGGTGTGCATCACCCCGAACGGTACCGTGTACGCCGCGGACGGCCCGGACATGGCGACTGCGATCACCAACATGCAGGCGCGCGCTCCCTTCACGGGCATCGCCGAGATTCGCATCACGCGGAACGAAGGCGGCACGCCCAGGGGCCTCTCGCGCAACGTGACGCTCGCCGGCGCCTCCGCCGCACGGATTCATTCGAAATGACGAGCGGCGCAGACGTCCAGACTCGGCGAGGACAGGAACGCGGCTACACCGCGGTTGAAGTGCTGATGGCCATGACGCTGTTCGCCATCGGCGCGGCCGGCGTCATCGGCATGCAGCGGGCGGTCATCCAGGGCGGCGAGGACGCGCGCCGCGCGGACATGGCGACCAACATCGCCAACGAGTGGATCGCCCGGCTCCAGCGGGACGCGGGGTTCTGGACCCAGCCAAACTCGGCGGTTCCGAACAAGATCGACCTCAACCAGACGCGCTGGCTCAAGGACGTCGATAAGCCCTGCGCCAACTTTTGCAACATCGCGATGCCCACCGCGCCGGCCGCCGGGCTCAGCCCCGCGTTCGACTCGTTCGGTCGGGACCTTCCCTTCGGGACGACCGAAGCGGTCTACTGCGTGCAGTACCGACTGCAGTGGATCGTGCCGCCTGGAATCGGGCCCGCCTACCCCAAGCTCGAGCTGACGGGACTGATGCGCGCCGAGGTTCGCGTGTACTACGCGAGGCTCGAGCAGACGGCGGTCACCAAATGCTCGACGCCGCCGCCCGAGGTCATCCCCGCGGTATCGCCCTTCCACTTCGTGTACGCAGCGACGGCAATCCGGGAGACGCAACTCCGATGAACACGCGCGGACGCACGCTGCGAACCGGACGCGGCTTCACGCTCGTGGAGGTCATGGTCTCGCTCGTTGCGGGTCTCATCGTGACGATCGCCGTCGTCGGGCTCGCGCGCACGGCGACGACGAGCTTTTACGAGGAGGCTCGCCTCTCGACGACGGAGGCCGCGGTCCGCACGGCGGCCGAGCGCCTCCGCCAGGACCTCACGCGCGTTTCCTTGATGTCGACGGGAAACATCCAGCTCGCGGGTGGCGACACCGTGCCGTTCGGGCACAAGGCCGCGCAGCTTCCGGGAGCGGCCACGCCCTCGCGCTACGGCGCAGCGACGGCCAACCTCCAGGGGATCCGCATCCTCGTCGGCGGCTCCTTTGCGACGGCGGAAGGGCCCAACTTACTGTCCACCAAGAACGTGCTGAGCCCCGATGCGATTCTGCTCACCGGAAACTTCACGACCGATGACTCGTACCGCGGGACCCTCAAGGGCAACAACAACAGCGTAGACCTGGTCGCCGCCAACAACCCGGCGGTCGGGCGGCTTCTTTCAGGTCCGAATCCCAACACGGCCATCAGAAACGCGTTCACGCCTGGCTCGCTGTCCGGCGCGCCGCCGCCGTTCGTGGCTCGCATCGTCGACGTCACCGGATGCCAGCACTACGTCGTCCTCGCCAACGCCGTCGCCGCGGCGGGCACAGCGACTCTCTCGTTCGCGGCTGCGGCGGACGGAAACCCGCCCATCCCGTCCGGCGGTACTGCGGCTGGCTCCGCGGGAAACTGCGGTGGAGTGCCCGGGGACGAGGTCACGATCAACCCCGTGCAGACGGTCCGCTGGTCGATCGGGAAGACGGCTGACCCGCTTGCGCCGGACGTTTCGGTCGGCGAGACCGGAAACAAGTTCGACCTCTACCGTGAGGTTCTCGACGCCATGTTGGCCCCGGTCCCCGCCCCCGGCGGCCCGCAGGTCGTCGCCGAGTACGCGATCGATCTGAAGTTCGGCATCAGCGTCGACAGCCCGGCCGCCCTTGCCCCTCCGAACAACCAGCTGACGTTCGACATGGACACCGACGGCTTGTCCATCGCGAGCTGGACGCAACTGGCATCGGGGACCGCTGCGGGCGCGGCTGCACCGCAGCGCGTTCGTTCCGTTCGCTTCCGCGTGGCGACGCGCTCGTCGCTCCCCGACCGCGACGCACCATTCTCGCCCGTCCCCGGCTACATCTCGCGCTACTGCACGGAGGCCGCGACGCCGTGCACGAAGTTCGCGCGCGCACGTACGATCATGTCGGAAGTCCAGCTCATCAACCAGGCAGGGATGACATACTGATGAAATCCTCCTCCCGACTCTCTCGAGCGGCCCGGCTCGCGCGCGCTCGCGCGCGCAGGCGGAGCGAAGGCGCGGTGATGTTCATCGTCGTCGTCACCCTCGGCCTGCTCGCGGCGATGGGAGTGTACGGTCTCTCGGCCACGCAATCGGACATCAAGGCGGCGGGCCACATGCGTGAGGCGCTCCAGTCGCAGCGCGCGGGCGAGCACGCCCTCATGATGACCGCCGAGACGTTCAATCCGGGCTCCGCGCAGCTGGTCGTCCAGTCGATGTCCGGGGCAAAGCGAACGACCAACTGCAAGACGGCGACGCCCTACGTCGGGCCGGATCCGGCTCCGCCCGGAGCGGCGTGCCGGCGCCTCAACGAGGCCGAGATGAAGACCATCGGCCTGTCGGTCAACACCAACGCCTGGGCGACGACGCCGGGCTTCGCCACCGACAGCTTCGGCGCCGTCCTGTCCGCTCCTTCCGCCGAGGTCGAGGTCTCGAACCCCGTCGACATCCCGCCTGCCGCGGGGAGCGGCTACGACCCGGCCACCCAGCGTTTCACGCAGGTGACCGTGACTGTTTTTTCGACCGTACGATCGACCGTCGACCCCAACACGCCGGCTCTGTCCGCCGTGATGGGTCGCGGACGGATGACCGTTGGCCCGATCACGGGCGCCGCTGCGGCCTACTGAGGAGAATTTCATGCCGACCCACGCAAAGACCTCGCGCATCGGTATGTCGCGTCTCGTGCTCCGCGGATTGCTGGGCGCGACGGCGGCCGGAGCGCTCTGCGTATCCGGCGACGCGAACGCTCAGATCGCGGGCTCCACGGCGCGACCGCTGCCCAACGTCCTCCTCCTCGTCGACAACTCCGGCTCGATGGAGCGCATGGTCGACAACTCCCTCCCGAGCGCCAACCGCGCCCCGACACCGTTGCCGGTCAACGCGTGCGCGCCGGGTAGCCCGTCGAACCCGAATCGCTGGGGCATGCTCCTCCAGGCGCTGACCGGCAACCTCCAGCCGTACTACAGCTGCGACGCGGTCGACCGTTCGAGCGCCGCATTCAAGAACGAGTTCAAGATCAGCAACAAGAAGGTCTACGACGCGGACTACTTCCTGCCGTACCACCGGCCGCTCAGCGGCGCGGGGCTGACCACCTCGTGCACGTTCGCTCCGTACACGCTCCCCGGCGCCGCCGTCGGAGCGGGCGTCGGTGTGAGCGGTCGCGGCTCGGGCGTCGGCAGCACTGCCCGAGATCTCCCGCCCGACGCGTTCACGCCGATCTTCAACGACTACAACAAGAACCAGAACAAGCTTGGTTTCCCGGTGTCGCTGGGGGGAAACTCGTGCACGTTCGAGCAGGCGAACGACGGTCAGCTCGACGCCGCGCGCGATTACATTCGCTTCGGCCTGATGACCTTCGACAACGATCCCGACCCGGGTATCGGCGTCCTCACCGCGCTCCCCGTGGGCGGCGGCGTCGACACCGCGAATCCGTTTCTCGGCCAGTGGTCGTACGTGAAGAGCGCGACCAACGCGCAGACGGTCACTCCCACGCTGAACCCGATCGGGATCGGCCTCCCTGGCAACTGCGCGTCGGCCGCGTATCCCTTCGTGGCCGGAGCTCGCCACGTCGCCGCGCCGCCGTGGGAAGGCCGAATGGTCGGATTCCCGTCGCCGAACGCGGACACGTTCGAGATCGAGACGACGAACGATTCGGTCCAGAAGGTTCTGCTCGGCGCACGGCCCTACGGCGCGACGCCGATCGCCGGCATGCTCGAGGACGCGCGCGACTACTTCCTCTACAGCCCCGAAGGTCCGCGCGGGACGACTCCCGACCCCTACGTCGCCGTCGGCTGCCGCGATCAGTACATCATCCTCCTCACGGACGGCGCGCCGAACCTCGACCTTCGCCCGAGCTGCACGACCGGCGTCGGAGGCAAGTGCCCGTTCAACCTTGCGTCAAAGGTCGCCAATGACCTGGCGAACGGGGCCGTCGGCCAGAAGGTGAACACCTACGTCATCGGCTTCTCGGTCAACGGCTCCGGCGATCTGAACTTCGTCAACGACGGTTTTCCCGTCACGTCGCCAGCCTCGACGAGCTGCAAGACGTGGTACGCGAACGCCGGCGGCACGACGATTGGCATGCAGTCCGTCTGCAACGCGGTGGCCACCAAGCCCCCGCCGGGCTCGACCGCCGAGGCGTGCTGCCAGCTCAACGAGATCGCCTGGAACGGCACGGCGGCGCACGACGTCGGTCCGTTCTTCGCGGAGACTCAGGCCGACCTCGTCCTCTCCTTCGGTCGCGTCCTCGGTGGCGTCTCGAAGTCCGCGACGACGCGCACGCTTCCGGGCTACGCCCCGTCGGTGACGGTGGCCGCGGACGGCGGCCGTAACCGCACCGCCTCGTTCATTGCCTCCTTCATTCCGAACGCGCAGAAGGTGTGGTCGGGCGAGATCGACCGCGAGCGCTCGTACTGCGTCGGCGCCACCCCGACCCCGCAGCTGCCGCAGTCGGTGACCGAGGGCGACTCGTACGCGGCCAATCTCGCGGGGCAGACGCGGACAGCGGGCGGTCGTCGCTTCATCTCCGTGACCGCGCAGGCGACGGCGGGACCGCCGGCGATCGGCATCGTGGTGGACTCGGCCCGAACGATTCGCCCCTACGCGGCGGCGAGCCCCACCGATGGCATTCCGCAGTTCCTTGGCACCGAGGTCTCCGGATTGGACGACACCCTCAAGGGCTCGCCGAACTGGGCTCAAGCGCTCGACATCATGCCCGACGTCGGCGTCCCCGCGCGCTCTCCCACATGCAAGCGCTCGAGGGGCGTCGAGAAGCTCACCCAGAACAGCGTCGACATCCCCGCGCTCTCTCGCGCGCAGTGCACGGACGTGATGTGGGACTTCGCGACCGCCAAGTTTGGATCGATCAAGCCGGTCGGGACGTGGGAGTTCAACGTTCGCTGCACGGTCGCCGGCAACCTCAGCCTCGGCTTCTGTTCGATCTCGGGTGGCGGCTGCACGGTCTCCGATCCGAACGCCTGCGCACCGCCCACCGGCATCGCCGGAGAGGTCTGCGTCCCGGAGTGCTCCGCGCTTGGGGCGATCTACCGCTCCTCGCCTACCCTCGTGGGGACGCCGAACCAGTACCTCCGCGACGACGCCTACCAGGCGTTCGCGACGGCGCACGCGAACCGCCGTCCCACGATGTACGTCGCGAGCGCGGACGGCATCCTTCACGCGTTCAAGTCGCTCGCCTCGACGTCGTTCGACAACGGCAACTTCGAGATGTGGGCCTTCGTTCCGCCCGCCGTGCTCCCGAAGATCGCGCCGAACTACCCGACGGGCCAGCAGATCCTGCTCGACGGCACGCCCGCGGTGAAGGACACCGTCTGGGACCGCAAGCCTACCGATCCGGTCACCGCGAACGTCTACCACACGACCCTCGTCGCAGGCATGGGCGCCGGCGGCGCGGGCTACTACGCGCTCAACGTGAGCGACGTGGACTGCGGCGGCTACCCTGGCGCGGGCTGTCTGGCCTCGTACGTCCCGGCGACCACCAAGGCGCTCGCGTTCGGTACGGCGGCCCCCGCGATCGGACCGCACTTTCTCTGGCAGCTCACGGACATCCCGTGGATTGCCGGCGACCGGGCGAAGCAGACCCGCACGGCGCGCGACAACAAGCCGATGGCCGCCCTCTTCGGCAACCAGAGCGGCACGCCCGCCATCACGACGCTCCAGGTCGACCCGGGCGACAGCAGCGGTGTTCGTCTGATCGGCGTCGCGATCCTCCCCGGCGGTATCGATGGCCCGCCGGTCAAGGGCGGCACTTGCCTCCGCGCCATGGACAGCGGCGGTTCCTACAACCCCGTCAACTTCGACTTCAGCGACACCGCGTTCCCGCGCCGCAAGAACGTGCGCCAGTGGGGCGCGTCGTGCGCCACGACGGACCCGGTCGCGGGCCGCAGCGTCACGGTCGTGCGGCTCGACACGGGCGAGATCATCCGCCACTTCGGGCGCGCCACGCAGGACGTGCCGAGCCTCATCGTAGCCAAGACCTCCGACACGCCGTTCGACTCGCCGATCATCGGCACCCCCGTCGTGTACCCCAACATCGTCGGCGCGACCGCACAGAAAGCGTTCGTCGGCGACGCAGACGGTACCGTCTGGCGCATCGACCTGAGCTCGACGGACCCGACGAAGTGGAGCGCGACGCTCTTCCAGGACCTCGTCACCACGGGCGTGACCCCGTCGTGCGGCGGTGCCACGACTTGCGCGTTGGCCAGCCAGCCGATCACCACGCCCCCGGTGCTCTCTCTCGATCCCTCGGGCGGAATCGTGATCAACGTCGCGACGGGCGACCAGGAGAACATCGTCGTCTCGAGCGATACGAACTACGTCTACTCGATCCAGGAAGCGCGCCAGACCGTGGCCGGTACGCCGTCGAGGGCGCAGGTCAGATGGTACACCGGCCTCACGAGCGGCGAGCGTGTCTCGGGACCGATGACGGTCTTCGATCGGACGCTCTACTTCGCGAGCTACAAGCCCGCCATTCCCAGTAGTGCCGCGGTTTGCCAGGAGGGGGGCATCCCCACCCTCTGGGGCATGGACTTCTTCAACGCCGACGTCAGCGGCATCGGCGCTGGCGGCGCGCCTCGGTGGTGCAAGCTCGGCAGCGTCGACGGGAATACAGGTTCGTGCGTCGTCGCATTGATCCAGAAGGAAGACCCGACGCTCTTCGATCCCGCGCTGAAGGGTGCCATCATCCCCGGCGTCACCATCCGCGCGGCACAGTCCTGTGCGACGTTCGACCCGACCGTTGGAGATCCCGCGTTCACCGGCTTGACGTCGACGAAGTTCGATATCTTCTTCGGCGCCACGAACGCCCGTAGCGGCGGCGGCACCGGCACTCCCCAGGCGGCCCGCCCCACGACAGCGCTCACACGGCCGCTTCCGCGCACCAGCGCCTCCATCGATGCATGGGCGCTCGTCGTCGACTAGAGTAGCCTCCAGGTTCTCCAGTGACACAACTGCGCCACGCGCTTCTCCTGTTTGCGCTCTCGGTCTCGCTTCCGCTCGGCGGTACCGCTTGCAGTTCTTGCAAGCGTGGCCAAACGCAACCGACCGACATGAAGCCGCCCGACCACCTCGCGCCGAACGAGGTGGTGGAGAGCAAGGAGCGCGCGTTTGGGCTTCCCCTGCCGCGCAACTCGCGAATCGCGGCGAGGTTCGAGAAGACCGTGCACGTGCAGACACCGCTCACGCCGGAGGACCTCGTCAACTTCGTACGAGCGCGCGTGAAGGACGGCAAAGTGATGCCGGGTACGAGCGGCACGGAGCTGTCCGATGTCGCTCCGCTGAACGATCCGGCGAAGCGACTATCGATCGACGTGCGCCTCTACCGCGGCGGCGAAGGTCACCGCAGCGAGATGGTCGTGCGCGATACGACTCTCCTGCCCGCCGAGCCCGGCCTCACGGACGAACAGCGCTGGCAGAAGGCAGGCCTCACGCCGAGCGGACACGTCGCGGATCCGACGAAGCTTCAGTGAGCGGGCGTCGTTTCGGTTGACGGCGCCCCCCAGCGGAGGTTCACCTCCCTGTCTTGACTCCGCGCGCGCGCCAGTTTCCCGTCTTGCTCGCTACGTCTGTCGTGATCGGCGCGGCGTGGGCGTGCGGTTCGACGGAGGCCCCGGCGGGCACGACGGACTGTAGCGGCGTCGAGCTCCTGGTCGCGGCGAGCGACTACTCCTCGAGCCTCGTCTGCGGGGCGCCGCGCTGCGAGCTCGGGCCGCGGACCTCGGGGGTCGACCTGGGCAGCGATCCTCAGCTCGCCGTGTCGGCGGGGCGCGCGTTCTTCCTCGCGCGGGACAATGGTTTCATCTTCGAGCTCGATCCCTTCTGCGGGACGCCGAAGGTCCGTTACAGCGTGCGCGAGGAGGGCCGGCAGGGCTCGGTCAACCCTCACGATGTCGCCGCGGCGCCCGACGGTGCGCTGTTCGTCGTCCTCTACAACGTGCCGCGCATCGCCGTCCTCGTCGGCGGCAAGGTGACGAGCTTCATCGACCTCTCGGGCCCGGAGTTCGACGCGGACGGTAACCCGCAGGCCGACGCCATTCGAATCGTGAACGTGGGCGGCGTCCCGAAGGCGTTCGTCACTCTCGAACGGCTCGACGACACGGACAAGATCAACATCCTCAGCTCGAAGCAGCCGTCCGCCATGCTCCGCATCGACGTCGCGACGCGAAAGGTCGAGGCCACGATCCAGCTCAAAGGCCGCAACCCCTTCAACACCATGGCCGAGCACGACGGCGCGCTCTTCCTCGCCGAGCCGGGGAACTTCGATACGGCAGGCGAGCCGCTCGCGGGCATCGAGCGCTTCGACACGGCGACCTCGACGACGCGCCTCCTCGTCACCGAGCAAGACCTCGGCGGGAGCGTCGCCGAGGTCGCGGTGACCGACGGGTGCGGCGCTGCGATCGTCGGCGGCCCCCAGAAAGACGTGAATCCGACCTCGCTCGTGACGTTCGATCCGACGAGCGGCAAGGTCCTCACCTCCGCGCAGGCCGCCGTCCTCGGACCGACGCCCCGCTACGATCTGCAAGGGCTCGCCTGGCGAGGCACGTCGCTTTACGTCGGGGATCGACGCCGGGGCCCGAACGGCTATCCGGTGCACGTGTTCGATCGCGAGCCAGGCACGTGTATTTTGCACGAAGTTTCGTCGCGCGCGTTCGACCTCCCGCAGCGTCCCGTGGCCCTGAGGCCGGCAGACTGAGCATGACCGAAGCCGAAGCACTGCCCGAACAGGCACGAAAAGCAGGGCGAGGCGGCCTCGCGGTTCTCGGCGCGAAGATGTTCTTCATCGCGACGGGCCTGATTCAGCAATTCTTCCTTCCGCGCGCGATCGGGCTCGCCGACTACGGCGCGCTCTCCCGCGTCCTCGCGGTATCCAACGTCTTCAACAACGTCATCGTGGCGAGCTCGACGCAGGGCGTGAGCCGCACGGTCGCCGCGGCGGGCTCGTCCGAGCGGGAGGCCCTGCGGGCGACGTTGCGGGTTCACGGCGTCCTCGCGCTCGTCGCCGGTGTCGTCCTGGCGCTCGCTTCGCCGCTCGTCGCTTTCTTCGAGCATGCACCCGAGGTGCTCACGCCGCTGCTCGCGATGACGGGGGTCCTCGTCATCTACGGCGTCTATGCGCCGCTCATCGGCTACCTCAACGGCCGTGGCATGTTCACGAAGCAGGCCGCGCTCGACGTCGCCGCTGCGTCGCTTCGCACGATCGCGTTGCTCGGGGTCGGCTGGTTCTTCGCGAAGCGCGCAGGCGGTCTCGCGGCGGCGCTGTCCACCTCGCCGGGCGTGTTGGGGGCGACCGTCGGCGCTGTCCTTGCGTCGCTCGGCGTGGTTCTCCTCGCGCTGCGCTGGACAGGTACCGGCGCCGGCTTCTCCGAGCCGCGCCCCGCCGGCGTGCCCTACGCGCGCGCGTACATCGCGCTGATCCTGCCCGTCATGATGGCGCAGGTGTTCACGAACGGCCTCATGCAGGCCGACATCATTCTGCTCGGCCGCTATCTCTCGCTCGCGGCTCCGCCAAGCACGGAGACGTTGACTTCGGCGCAGGCAGCGAATGAGTGGGTCGGCGTCTATCGTGCCTGCCAGCTCTTCGCGTTCCTCCCCTTCCAGATGCTCTTCAGCGTCACTCAGGTGCTCTTCCCGATGCTGGCGCGCGCGAAGGCGGAGGATCCGAGCGGCGCGCGCGTCGCCGAGCTCGTCGGTCGCGGCTGCCGGATCGGCGCCATCGTGTGCGGCATGCTCGTGGTCGTCGTGCTGACGATGCCAGGCTCGCTCGTCAAGTTCGCGTACGGTCCGGCGGTCGCAGTGCGCGCCGTCGCGGCGCTCCGTACGCTCGCTCTCGGCCAGGCCGCCTTCGCGATGCTCGGCCTGTCGACGACCGTGCTGGTGAGCCTCGGCCGCGAGCGCACCGCGCTCGTGATCACGGCCGTCGCGCTCGCGCTCCTCGCGGTCACCTGCATCGTCATCATCCCGCCCGCGCCGTTCGGCGAAGCGCAGCTCGTGGCCACGGCGCGGGCGACCACGACGGCGCTTGTGCTGGCGCTCGTCGTGGGCGTCGCGAGCGTGCGCAAGATTGCCGGCGCATTCGTCCCGGCGAAGACGGCGCTCCGCGTCGGCCTCATCATCGCCGGTGCGTACTTCGTCGGCGGGCAGATGCCGACGTTCTCGAAGCTCCTCACGCCCGTCATCGCGACGGGCGTGGTCCTCGTTTACCTCGTCGCGCTCGTCGTGACTGGCGAGCTCGGCAAGGATGACCTCGCGCTAATCGTTTCGATTGCCGGCCGCCGAGCCAAACGGTGAAGGTTTGATCTGATCGCCCTTCCCGCCGCGCAGATTGTGCTTCTGCACGAGGCGATGAAGGTACATGCGGTCCATACCGGCCATGCGGGCGGCCTTGCTCATGTTGCCGCCCGCGGCCTCGAGGAGCTGCGAGAGGTAGGAGCGCTCGAACGAGTCGATGACAGCGTCCTTCGCGAGGCGGAACGGCGTCGAGAGGTCGATGCCGTTTGAAGCGCCCGTCGTCGTGGTCGTGCCGCCGGCGTTGCGCCGCAGCGTGAGGTTCGTGGACTGGAGAACGACACTGCGCTCGATATAGTTGCGGAGCTCTCGCACGTTGCCCGGCCAATCGTGCTTGCCCATCTCGACGATGACCGACGACGGGAACAGGCGCTCCTCTTCGGTGACACCGAGCTGGGCGAGGAAGGTCCGCACGAGGATGAGCAGGTCGTCGGGTCGCTCGCGAAGCGCGGGGACGCGCGTGCTGATGACCGCGAGGCGGAAGTAGAGATCCTCGCGGAAGCGACCTTTGTTGACCTCGCGCTCGAGGTAGCGGTTCGTCGCGGAGATGACGCGCACGTTCACGCGGCGCGGCTTCGTCTCGCCGACGCGGCGGATCTCTCGAGCCTCGAGCGCCCGAAGGAGCTTGGGCTGGAGCTCGAGGGGAAGCTCGCCGATCTCGTCGAGGAACACGGTGCCGCCGTCGGCAGCCTCGAAGGCGCCGGTGCGATCGCGATCGGCTCCGGTGAAGGCGCCGCGAACGTGTCCGAAGAGCTCGCTCTCGACGAGGTTGGGGCTGATCGCGCCGCAATCGACGACGACGAACGGCTTCTCCGCGCGCGCGCTGCGCTGCATGATCTCGGTGGCGACGAGCTCCTTGCCGGTGCCGCTCTCTCCTTCGATGAGCACGTTGATGTCGCTCTGCGCGATCTTGTCGAGCAAGGCGAACATTCGACGCATCGGCAGGCTCGTGCCGACGAGCGCGCCGAACGACGGCAGCATCGGGACGAAGTCCTCCTTCTGCGGAACGCCCGCGCGAACGCGGACGATCGAGTCGCCGATGCTGAGCACGCCTTCGGTGCCGACGTCGCCATCGCGCAAACGAACGCCGTTGAGCGTCGTTCCGTTCATCGAGCCGGAGTCGCGGAGCGTCCAGATGCCGTCCTCACGAAGGAGGCGGCAGTGGAAGCGCGACACCATCGGGTCACGGAGGACGACGTCGTTCGAGGCATGCGAGCCGATTTTGCAGACGTCACCGTCGTGGACGACGGCACGCTGGGTCCCAATGCCACCTTCGCGCTCGACCTGGAGCGTGAGCCGCGGGATGGAGACCGTCTCGATGAGCTGGCGTTCGGTGTGGAGGGTTTGCGCGGGCGGGCGCACGTCGGGCAGCGCCTGCGGAGCGGCGGGCCCGGCATACGCGTTCGGGCTCGGGGTGCTTCCGGCAGGTCCGCTCGAGTAGGGCTGGCTCACGCTGCCTGGAATGCCGGTCGGAAGCGGAGGAGGCGGCGGAACAGCCGGCGGAAGAGGAGCGTGCAGAGAGCGCGGCGCGATCCCCGAGACCTGACGCGCCTGCGGCGGCAGCGGCGGCGCGGCCGACGACGGGCGCTGAGGGGCGAGCGGGTAAAGCGGACTCTTCGGCTGGGGCATACGTTCTCTCTGGGGGGACGCGTGTGGAGAGCGAGCTGCCGAGACTGCGTTTCGAGCCGAACGCGAGCCGACGACGCAGAAGCTGTAGGCAAAGGTGATGCCTGCGTGCAGCGAAGTTGCATTGCTCACGAGTTCCGGCAGAATTTCGATTCGGTCCCGGATCTGGGCGGTCTCGCGAAGGCTTTTAAGTGAGGCACCGGTCCCTCACCCCTGCTGCCCAGTGATCTCAGCGTGCTTGTAGGAGCATGGATCCACTGCACTTTTCCCATCGCGTGACGCTGCAAGCCTGCCGTGTAGCTGTACTCAGCGTGGCGCTCGTGAGCGCCGTCGCCGGGACCGGCTGTAGCGATCGGCCGCCGCCGGTTCGCGCATCGGAAGCGAGCCGAGCGCCGCGCGAGCCCGTCGTCGAGACGCCAAGGCAGCTCGCGGCGACGACGCCGTACCGCGCGAAGCTGGCCCACGGAGCAGAGCTCTATTTGCCGACGTGGTTTTCGACGAGTCGTGGTGGCTACGACCTGATGGTGCACTTCCACGGCCTCGGCAAGCTCCAGGAGGGAAACCTCGATCGTTCGCAGCTCAACGTCGCGGTGGTGAGCATCAACATGGGCGTCGGGACGGACCACTACGCCAACGCGTTCCGCGATCCGCAGTCGTTCGAGAAGCTCGTCGTCGAGGCGCAGGACGAGCTCGCCAAGAGTGGTCGAGCGCCCGGCGCGAAGGTGAAGCGCATCGCCCTCTCGGCGTGGAGCGCCGGCTTCGTTTCCGTCGCGAAGATCATGGGCGAGCCGTCGAACGTCGAGAAAATCGATGCGGTCCTGCTCGCAGACGGCTTCTTCACGTCATTCACGAACCCGAAGAAGCGGGTCATCAACACGGCCTCGCTCGAGCGTTTCGTCACGCTCGTCGACTCCGCGAGCAAGGGCGACAAGCTCTTCGCGATCACGCACTCCGCGATCCCGACGCAGGACTACCCGAGCGTCGAGGAGACGGTCGCCAAGCTCCTTCAGCTCACCTCGAGCACCAAGACGCCGTCGACCAACGTGGGACCGCGCAGCATGCACGAGACGTATGTGGTCGACCGCGGCGCATTCCACGTGAAAGGCTATGAGGGCGTGACGGCGGGCGACCACATCAAGCAGATCAACGCGATGGGCGAGACGCTCTATCCGTACCTCAAGACGCGCTGGGAGCACCCGGAGCCGGGTGCCGCCACCGCGGCAACGCCGACGCACTGAGGTTGGCGCCTCACGCGGCGGCCTTCGACCGCGCTCGCGAGCGATAGCTGCGCGCACTTGGAATAGGGCAGTTCCGGCGACCGAGGGAGGTGATGAGGCGACTCCGACCGAGACCCGCTCGGGCGGAGGCCGCCTCGTCAATCGCTCCGCGTTTGTCGGGAGTGAACCGGAAATCAGATCCCGAGCTTCATCGAGCGGATCACGCCGACGCCTCGCGGCGACCCGGGCGCACCGGGCCCGACGCGAAGATCGCCTGGCGCAGCGTGCTCTGCAGCTCGGGGCTCTGCGCGAGCGCATCACGCGATTTCTCGCGCCCGTTGCCGAGCGTGGTGCCCGCGAACGAGAGATGGTTGCCGCTCTTCTCGACGAGCCCGCGCGAGAGGCCGAGATCGATGAGCTCCGCGAGCGTATCGACGCCCGACCCGTAGCGGATCTCGAACTCCGCCTCGGTGAACGGCGGAGCGCACTTGTTCTTGGCCACCTTGACTCGCGTCCGCCCACCGACGATCTCGTCGCCGACCTTCACCTGACCGATTCGCCGCACGTCGAGGCGCATCGAAGCGTAGAACTTGAGGGCGTTGCCGCCCGTCGTCGTCTCCGGGTTTCCGAACGTCACGCCGATCTTCTGGCGGAGCTGGTTGATGAACATCAGCGACGTGTCCGTGCGGTGCGCGATGCCCGTGAGCTTGCGCAGCGCCTGGCTCATGAGGCGCGCCTGCAGCCCCATGTGCGAGTCCCCCATCTCGCCTTCGAGCTCCGCCTTCGGCGTGAGCGCGGCCACCGAATCGATCACGATGAGGTCGACGGCGCCGCAGCGAACGAGCATCTCCGCGATGTCGAGCGCTTGCTCGCCCGAGTCCGGCTGGGAGACGAGCAGCCTGTCGATCTCGACACCGATCGATTTTGCGTAGTTGATGTCGATGGCGTGCTCCGCGTCGATGAAGGCGCACACGCCGCCGTTGCGCTGCGCCTGGGCGATCGCGTGGAGCGCAAGCGTCGTCTTGCCGCTCGATTCCGGTCCGTATATCTCGATCACCCGCCCGCGCGGGTAGCCGCCCACGCCGGTTGCGAGGTCGAGTGCGAGCGAGCCCGTCGAGATCGTCGCGACGGGCTCGAGGCCTTCCTCGCCCCCGAGCGCCATGATGGCTCCCTTGCCGAACTGCTTCTCGACGCTGGAGACCACGGACTTCAGGATCTTCATTTTCTCTGCGATTTGCTCGAGCATTGGCTCTCTCCTTCGAAGCTCGCCTGAGGTTGGGGAGTCGCGCGGTGACGGCGAGCAAGTCGCCACGCGAGGTGATTCACGCCGCGTCGGCGGTGGGGGCGCGGTCGGTCTTGTCGAGGACGCGCAGGCCGATTGCCTCGGCGAGGTGAGTTGGATGAATCGCCGTCGTGCCCTCCAGGTCGGCGATCGTCCGGGCCACGCGGAGGACCTTCCCGTAGCCGCGCGCCGAGAGGCCCAGGCGACGGACGGCGTCCTCGATGAGCTTGGTACCGGCAACGTCCAGCGCGCACACGCGTTCGGCATCCCTCGGGCCGAGATGTGCGTTCGCGGACGCGAGCGTCTCGCCGGCGAGCCTCCGGGCACGCTGGATCTCGCGCGCCTTCTCCACGCGTGCGCGGACGACGCCACTGCGCTCCGCGGACGACTTCCCGCGCAAGGAGAGGACGTCGACCGGGGGCAAGACGATCTGTATGTCGAGCCGATCGACGAGCGGCCCGCTCATGCGCGCGCGATACGCACGCACGCTGTCGGATTTGCAATGGCAACGGGGCGAGCCGTCGCCCAGGTGTCCGCACGGGCACGGATTCGTCGCTCCGATGAGCATCGGCCGGGCCGGGAACGTCATCGTGCTCTGCGCGCGCGACACCGTGACGAAGCCATCCTCGAGCGGCTGACGGAGCGCCTCGAGCGTGCCGCGCCGGAATTCGGAGAGCTCGTCGAGGAACAGTACGCCGTTGTGGGCGAGGCTGACCTCGCCTGGGCGCGCGAGCTCCCCTCCCCCGACCAGCGCGACATCGCTCGCGGTGTGATGGGGTGCGCGAAATGGACGTACCCCCATGCGCGGACTGCCACCGAGAAGCCCAGCCACGCTCTGGACAGCGAGCACCTCGAGGGCCTCGTCGCGCGCGAGGGCCGGCAAGATCCCCGGGAGGCGGCGCGCGAGCATGGTCTTGCCGCCGCCGGGCGGCCCCATGAAGAGGAGGTTGTGGGCACCGGCCGCAGCGACCTCGAGCGCACGACGACCGCTCGACTGCCCGCGTACGTCGCCGAGGTCTTCGACCGCGAGCGACCTCGAGGCCTCGAGCTTCGATGACGCGCGCGGGAGCACGAGGTTCCCTCGGAGCGACTCGACGAGTTCGGCGAGCGTCCGCGCGATCCCGATCTCGATCCCGTCGACGAGAGCGGCTTCGGCCTCGTTTGCCGCGGGCACGATCGCCCGCGCGACGCCCCGCTCCCGCGCGGCAAGCAGATGAGCGACGACTCCGCGCAGCGGATGCAGCGTGCCGTCAAGCGACAGCTCACCGAGGAAGAGCACCTCGCCGAGCGCCTCGTCGGGCAGGAACTTCAGCGAGACCAGCGTGGCGACGGCAATCGCTAGGTCGAACGCACTGCCGCGCTTCTTCACGTCCGCCGGCGCGAGGTTGACGACGACGCGGCACTCGCTGATGTCGACCCCGAGCTGCGCCAGCGCGCTCTTGACGCGAACGCGGCTCTCGCGGACGGCCACCTCGGCGAGGCCGACGAGCTCGAACGAGGGCACGCCCCGCGTAGCCTGCACCTCGACGCGTACGGGATGTGCCGCGAGCCCGACGAGGACCGCGCTGTGAGCAGTGGCGAGCATGCCACGACGGTTTGCGACCGCCGTGCCGCCTACCAAACCGACGTTTTACAGGCGTAAAAGAGAGTGAGGGTATGTCCCGGACACCCCGGAGGGTGTCCTCGGACAGGTGACCCCCGGGCTCAGAAGAGCGTGTAGACGAGGTTGACGGACGCGATCGAGTCGGTCTTCTCGACGCTCGGCAGCGGCTCGTTCTCGAAGCGCATCGTGTACGTCGTCGCGATCGCGAAGTTACCGCCGATGTTCGACTTGAGACCGATATCGAAGACGAGCCGGTACGTCTCGCTCCGCTCGAAGCTCTGCAGGTACTCGAGCCCCGACGTGAACGACACCGCGTCATAGAGCTTGTTGTCGTAGCCGAGGAAGAAGCGAGCGTTGTGCTGCGCCTTCGTCTTGTCGAGAAGCGGGAGCACGGCCGTCGACCCGGCCGGCGGCGT
This sequence comes from Polyangiaceae bacterium, assembly GCA_043717125.1. GTDB lineage: Bacteria > Myxococcota_A > Polyangia > Polyangiales > Polyangiaceae > Labilithrix. Next base: position 18,505 of record JAYSXP010000295.1, read on the forward strand.
CTGCACGCGCGATTCGTTGCGGCGCACGTCGTACTGAAAATCGTAACCGCCTTCCGCTCGGAGCTGCTGCTTCTTCGTGTTGATGAAGAAGTACGCGATGCCCGGGTCGAGGTTGTACCGGAGGTCGAGCCCCTGGAATCGGTCGTGCCGCGCGCTCGTCTGAAGGAAAAGCGCGACGTTGTTCGTGACGAAGTAGTCGTACCGGACCATGCCCTGGTAGTTCTCGACCGTCGTATCGACGGTCTCGCCCTTCTTGCCCGCGCGCGCAAAGTTCGCGGAGAGGAGAGTCGTGAACTGGTGCTCGTCACGACGGAGCCGAAGCTTGGCGAGCGACGTCACCGCGACCTGGCGAGCGTTGCCGGACGAGAAGAGACCGCCGGCGCCGATCGAGGCCTCGGTCGCTTCACGCGGGTCTTCGTCGGAGGGCAGCGGTGCTGCAGCCGCGAAGCCGCCCTTTGCGACTTCGGTGCTCCCCTTCGTCACGGTCTGAGCCTTGAGCGTCTCCGCGGGAAGCGGGGCGTCGTCGGCCTGCGCCGAGCGACTCGAGGTGACGGCCACGACGGAGAAGAGGGCTGCGAGGATGCCGATGTTACGCGTCTTCACTTTGCGCTCCCCTGCTCCACGTGGAACTCCACGCGTCGGTTGTTCGTGCGTCCGGGCTCTGTGTCATTGCTGTCGATGGGCTTCTCGGAGCCGAAGCCGGCGGACGAAAGGCGTGCCTTGTCGATGCCGTGGTCGGTGAGCCACTTCGCGACAGTCTCCGCGCGCTGCTGGCTCAGCTTCTTGTTGTTCCCCGCCTCGCCCTTGTTGTCCGTGTGCCCTTCGACGCGGAGCTTCTTGATGTCGGCGTGAGACTCGAGGACGGCCTTGACGGCGCCGAGGAGCTCGTCGCTCGCCTTGCCGTCGAGCTCGGCGCTGCCCGTCTTGAACTTCACCTGCTCGGTGATCTCGATCGAGCCGCCCTTGAGGAACGCCTTCGGACAGCCGTTCTTCTTCGGATCGGGGTCCGACTTGCCAGGCTCGTCTGGACAAGCGTCGACGTCGTCGTTGATGCCGTCCTTGTCGCGATCGGTCGAGGGCGGGCACCCGTTCTTCTTGCGGTCGGTGTTGCGAACGCCCGGCACGTCCGGACACGCATCGTGGATGTCGATGATGCCGTCGTTGTCGAGGTCGGGACAGCCGCTCGTGCGCGGGTCGTCGCTGCGCTTTCCGGGCTGGCGGATGCAGGAGTCCTCGACGTCGGGGATTCCGTCGTCGTCGGCGTCTGCGGGGCAGCCGTTCGTGCGAGCGTCCGGAGTGCGGACGCCGGGGACCGTCGCGCATGCGTCGACGTTGTCGGGGACGCCGTCGAGATCCGTGTCGGCAGGACAGCCGTTGGTCTCCGACGAGGCCGTCTTGACCCCGGGAACGAAGCCACATGCGTCCTCGCAGTCGGGAACGCCATCGCCGTCGCGATCCTTGGTGGGCTCGGCCGTCGTCTCCGGCTTCGCATCTCCGGGGACCCACTCGAAGGAGAGGAGGCCGCGAGCGACCGGTGCGCCGTAGCCACGCGAGAGGAGTGTTCCTACGCCGAGGCCGACGCGGATGTCGTGGCCGACGTCGAGGTGAGCGCCGAGGAGTGCTTCGACCGGCGTCGTCTGCGTGTCGAACGCGCGGCGGTTCGAGAGGACGGTCGAGCCGAATACCTCGGGGCCGATGATGAGCGCGTCGTTCATGAGCAAGAAGCCGGCGCTGACGCCCCCGACGAGGGCGCTACCGATCTGGCCGTCGCCGAAAGCTTCGTCGCGACCGCGGATCATGACACCGAGCTTCGCGGCGTAGACGAAGCTCGAGGCCCGACCAGCGAAGAGCAGGCGCGGGAGAACGCGAGGCCGGCCGTCGCCCGTGTAGGCGCTGAGCGACCCGGACGGGACGAAGAGCTCGGCGCCCGCGGCCATCGTCGCGGCGTCGGTAGGCTCGCCAAAAACACGCACGTCGCTGCTGATGCGGACGTCACCGACCGCAACGCTGTCGTCAGCGCCCTTGTGGGTGATCCCGTTGACGACGGTGTCACGGCCGTTTGCATACAGCTGGAGCGGAACGTTGAAGCCGACGCGGACGCGGTCGCCGAGGAAGACGGCGCCGCCGAGGTGCGCGACATACTGGTCCTTGACGATGGAGGCGCGGGTGCTGCCGTCCGCGCCGTACTTCACCAGCGAGCGGAACGAGTAGTCGTTCACGAGGCCGAGAGCGAGGCGCCCGTTCCCACGCAGGTCGACGGAGTCGAGGGCGAACCACTGGCTCCCGCGCTCCGCAGGCGTGTAGTGATTCTCCGCGTATCCCAGCTGCTCTTGAGCGCCCGCGCTGGACACTCGAGCGAGAACGCCCAGGCCGAGCAGCGTTGGGATGGCAAGTCGACGCAGTCTCATGTCGTGACCCTTTGGTTTGGGAGCTACGGAACGAGGAGAAGAGGGACGGCCGCGCAGCTTTGCGCAAACGTAAAAGCGGCGTGTAACACGATTCGCGGGGCGCTTGGCTCACCGTTTTCGATGACGCGACGCGAGGCGTCTGCTGCGCTCGGATGTGCCGCTACAGCCGCCTCGCGCCGCTGCTTTCGAGACGTGGCGCTGTCATGGCCCAGGCACCGTTGCGCGATGGATCGAATGCGCGGGAACAAAAGAACTTTGTTTGATGCAGTTCCACGCGAGACCTTCGATTGATCGTTTTGTTGATTTAAAAAGTTGCGCGTCGGTACGTCCCGAGCTGCACGTTGAAGGTCGCTCCGATGTGGAGCGTCTACCCAAAGCTACTCATCCCTCTCCCCCGCATTGGAGGCCGCACCCGTAGAAGGGCGCGGCGATTGTTCCGTGGTCCTCTCCCCCCTCAACATCCTCAACATCTCGTCGGAAACGCAGGCGCCCTCGCGCTTGGTCGTGCTCTGTCGTGCTCTGTCGTGAGGTCGTGGGCGGGCGGGGCGCCGGTGAGTGGCATCCGTCGTATCGCCTGAATCTCCCGATCCCGACCTCCGGTCCTTCGGCGATCCGCTTCCCCGGCGATCGCATGCTCGCCCTTCCTCTGTTTGCCGGCGCCGATCCGCGCGCAAATGCCAAGCAGGAGGAAATCCCCTAGCGGCCTTCGTACCGTCTCCTTCATCAGGAGCCGAATTCGAAGTCCGCCCGGGGTAGCTCCCCGAGGCGGTTTTTCTCGTTTCTGGCTCTCGATCGCGCGACTCGCGCGCCCCTCTCTGGCGCTTGCTCCTGCCCCAAGGCAGGCCCGCGCCCCGGGGGGCAGCAGGTGCCTCCGGTCGGGCTTCTCCTCCGAGCTCACTCAGGTCGTTCCTGGCCGGTGTCTCCCCAAGTGCCATCGAAGGTGCTGGCGCACGTGGTGGCGCGCCGAACAGTACGACAATGTCCGCGAGGTTTAATTATGTTTATCAAGCTCGGTATCTGAGTTTTTTGCGCGTCTTTCAAACAACATAGTTTTCATCCGGTCCGGGTCGCGGGCCCAATCTGGCCGAGCACCGGGCTTTTACTCCGAGGGATGAGGGTTCGACTCCCTCCGGACCTACCGGGCGACGTGCGCGCACGCCGCTGTCGTCACTCCGGGATCGTCTAGCTGGCAGGACGCTGGTCTCTGAATCCAGAAACGCAGGTTCGACTCCTGCGCGCGGCCCATGCTTCTCGAGGGTCGAGCCCCCGCTTCGTACGCGGCGTGAATCCGGTTCGACTCCGGGCGTGGGCTCTCGTTTCGTCCACTCGAAGTCACCGTGGTGGACGGCATACACACCCGCTTGAGGTGCTGAGCTCGGTTACGAGTGTGAGGGTTCGAATCCCTCCGATGACACGATTCTTCTCTCGCGGAACTCACAGATTGCTCACGCGCGTCACGGAGGTGAAGGGCGGCGAGATGAAAGCCGATAGGAGGAAGAGAAAGTAGCCATGCAAACTCTGATGCTGACCCCGTGGATGTCGCCGCACAAGATCATCTCCTGGCAGCGCGCCGTCGTGCTCGCTCACCTCGAGAAGGTCGAGGTCATCGAGAGCTGAGACGAGGATCTCCACGCCCCCAGCTTTCTCGATGAAGACGCCTGCTGTCGTGCGCCTCAAGAAGGGGTCGGTCTCGACGAAGCGCTCCGTGCGCTTCTCGCGCATCCACGTCTTCACGCGTGACAAGTTTCGCTGTCAGTACTGCGGCGAGAGGAAGCTCCTCAAGCAGCTGAACTACGACCACGTGATCCCGCGCGTGCGTGGCGGAAAGACGGTCTGGGAAAAGATCGTCACATCCTGCTACGCGTGCAACGATCGTAAGGGGAGTCGCACGCCCGAGGAGGCAGGAATGAAGCTGCTTCGTAAGCCGCTGAAGCCGGACATCCTCCCCGTCGTGCCGCCGATCCGCCTCGACGAGGGTGACCTGCCCGAGCTCTGGCAACCGTACTGCGGTGACCTTGCTCGGCTGATGTCCCTCTCGGCGTGAGTGCCCAGCGCGAACATCCGCAAAACGATGTGCGCTCCCGCGTCCTGGCTCATGACGACAAAAACTGAGCCGCTAATTTTCCCGCGACGTCTTGGAAGAGAACTCAGCGGGGAGCTGAGACTGCCTCGAAAGCAGTACGCACTTGCGAGAGGATGCGGGGCCGGCTGCTAACCGGTGCGTAGCCCTCACGACCTCACGAGGTATGGCGTTCGATTCGCCCGATTTCCACTGCGAGACGCCGGAGTTTCCGAGAGCACTATCCCGGGTCGCAGGGGGGGGGTACGGGTACGGCCGCGCGTGGCCGTAACCCACGTCCTTTCAGGACCTTGAGGGCTTCGCGCGAAGCGCGGGCGAGGGAAAAGGGCTCGAATCCCTCCCGAACCACCGCATCCGTGCATGCTGCACGCGTTCGCCTTGGCGGGCGTATCCACAATTTAGGTGCGACGTCGCCGGGCGGGCTACGCTTTACGACATGAAGAAGGAGGCCCTGCGCGTCACTTCGACAATCCCGGTGGCGCCCACGACGCTCTACTTTGCCTGGATCGACAGCACCCATCACTCGTCGATGACCGGCCAGGCCGCGAAGATCGACCCGGTCGTCGGCGCGAAGTATTCGTGTGGCAACGGTTACATCACGGGAAAGCTCCTGATCCTCGATCTCGGCCGCCGCATCGTCGCGAGCTGGCGAACGACGGATTTCCCGCGGGATGCCGCCGACTCGCGCGTCGAGGTGCATTTCGAGACGGTGGGCCTGAGCACCCGCATCTTGATCCTCCACACGGAGATCCCGGAGGGGCAGTCCGAGAAATACAAGGCGCTATGGAACGAGCGGTACATCACGCCGATGCGCGCGTACTTCAGTAAATTCCTGCCCGATCCGCGCAATCCACCGGTCCGCCGCGTGCCGCTGCCTATCCCGGACGACGACGACGTGCCGGTCAAGGGCAAGGGCAAGCTCGCTTTCAAGCTCGCCGCTGCGAAGGCTCACAAGGCCGCCGTCGTCCCGAAGCCCGCGCCCAGCGGTCCGGGCCTGCGCAAGGCCGACAGCAAGTCCGCCAAGCCTGTCGCGCCGGCCGAGGCTGCCGAGCCCGCCCCCGCCGCGAAGCCCGTGAAGGGAAAGCCTGCACCGAAGGCCGTCCCCGCCAAGAAGCCCGCTCCCGCCAAGAAGCCCGCTCCCGCCAAGAAGCCCGCCCCCAAGCCCGCCAAGGGCAAGAAGAAGCGCTGACGACCGCGTCCGCGCCGGCTCAGTCGGCGAGCGCCGGCGTGCTCTCGCGCTCGTCGTCCCGCCACCAGAGCAGGGTCATCGCCGTGCCGCGCATCCGCGCGCTCGCAGCCGTGAGGCCCGTGGAGGGTGCACGCTCGGTCGGCGCCGCGTCGTCCACCGCATCGACCGCAGAGCTCGGCGAAGACAGGTTTTCGTCACTCATACCTGAGTTACTAGCTTCACCCGCGATACCGCGCAAGCTCGGGTCGGCCGTGACGAGCCCCCACGCAGGATTGCAGCTGAATTACGATGCCTGACGTGACCGACCCCGTCCTCGCCGATCTCCTCGCCTTCCTCGGCGACTCCCCGACCCCTTTTCACGCAGTTGCGAGCGCCATGTCGCGCCTCGGGTCGGCGGGCTTTCGCGCCATCGCCGAGACCGACGACTGGTCGAGCCTCGCGCCGGGTCGCTACGCGTTCCCGCATGGCGGCTCGAGCATCCTCGCGTTCGTGATCCCCGACGGCAAGCGCATCGCTGGCTTCCGTATCGTCGGCGCCCACACCGACAGCCCGAACCTCCGGCTCAAGCCCATCCCGGAGTACAAGAAAGAGGGCTACGCCCAGCTCGGCGTCGAGGTCTATGGGGGCGCGCTCCTCAACTCGTGGCTCGATCGCGATCTCTCGCTCGCCGGTCGAGTCTTCGTGGCGCCCGAAGGTGCCGCGCCCGCGAGCGGTCGAACGAACGTCGAAGGGAGGCTCGTCCGGTTCACGCGGCCGATGCTTCGCGTCGCACAGCTCGCTATCCACCTCGATCGCGACGTGAACGACAAGGGCGTCGTCCTGAACAAGCAGGAGCACCTCGCCCCCATCTTCGGCCTGGAGAAAGAGGGCGCCAAGAACCTCACGACCATGCTCGCCGAAGAGGTCGGCGTCGCCCCCGAGCGCATCGTGGGCAGCGAGCTGATGCTCTACGACGTCGTCGCGCCCACCCTCGGCGGCCGCGACGACGAGATGATCTTCTCGGCGCGCCTCGACAACCTGGCGATGTCCCACGCGGCGATCCGCGCCGTGATCGACGCCGCCCCCGCCGCCGGCGCCGGGGCGCTCGTGCCCGTGGCCGCGCTCTTCGACCACGAGGAGGTCGGCAGCGAGACGGCCTATGGTGCGCAGTCCGGCTTCCTGCCGCGCGCGCTCGAGCGAATCGTCCTCGGCCGCGGCGGTTCTCGCGAGGACTACCACCGCGCCCTCGCCGGCTCGCTCTGCATCTCCGCCGACATGGCACACGCGGTTCATCCCAACTACGAGTCGCGCCACGAATCGCGGCACAAGCCCGTCTTGAACGGCGGACCGGTCGTGAAGATCAACAGCCAGCAGCGTTACGCGACCTCCGGCTCGACGGCCGCCCTGTTCCGCGACCTCTGCGCGCGCGCCGAAGTCCCCGTCCAGCACTACGCCCACCGCACCGACCTGCCCTGCGGGTCGACGATCGGGCCGATCGCCTCGACCTTGCTCGGCGTCCGCACGGTCGACGTCGGCAATCCCATGCTCAGCATGCACTCGATCCGCGAGCTCGGTGGCGCCAAGGACCCCGCAATGATGACGCGCGTGCTCACTTCGTTCTACGGCTGTCCGGATCCTGGGGGTTCGTGAACAAGTGAGTCGTCGAGCAAACCTCGGGTTCGTCCTCCCCGTCGTCGGTGCGCTTTGTCTCGCGCTCCTTCCAGCGTGCGGCCGTTCGGCCGGTGGCTCGTGCAAGCCCGGCGAGTCGCTCTGCAAGGACAAGGTGACCGCTCTCTCTTGCCAGAGCGGCAAGCTCGCCGAGGTCGGGTGCAAGGGCCCGCTTGGTTGCACGCGCTTTCAGGAACACGCCAATTGCGACGACTCCGTCGCCACCGAAGGCGAGGCGTGCATGGGAGAGAGCGACGAGGAGTACGCCTGCTCTGCCGACAAGAAGCGCGCGCTCATCTGCAAAGGCGGGAGATTCGAGCGATACCTCGAGTGCCGCGGCAAGGGCGGTTGCTCACTCCTCGGGCACCAGGTCTCGTGCGACACGAGCATCGCGGCCAAGGCCGATCCCTGCAAGGTGCAGGGCGCATCGGCCTGCGGCGTGGATTCGAAGGAGTTGCTCGTCTGTCGCGACGGCAAGTTCACCCACTACCGCTACTGCCGCGGCCTCGCCGGTTGCTACTCCAAGGACGACGTCCCCGCGTGCGACGAGACGCTCTCGATGGAGCAGGACGAGTGCGGGCTGCCCGGGTTCGTCGTCTGCTCGGTCGACGGACAGAGCGAGCTCATCTGCCAGGGCGGTCGCTTCATGAAGGGCCGCACATGCCGCACCGGCTGCACCGTCATCTCGGGCGGACGCGGCGGCATCGACTGCAAGTAAAGCTCGTCGCTCAGGACTGCGGCGCGAGGAGGAAGCGCACCTTCGCGAAGCGCGCCACGACGCCGACGATGCCATCCACCGTCGCCATCTCGTCGAGCACGGCAAGAGCGTCGGCATGCGAGAGAGGCGTCGAGGGGTCGATGCCTCTCCGCGTCGCCGCGTGCCCGATGGCCTCGCGCGCCTTCTCGACCCCGAGCGCAGGCGAAATGAGATGCACGATGTCGTTCGGCCGGCGCACGCTCGCAGGTGGCAGGGCGCCGTCGAGCGACGGTGACGCGGTGCCGTGAGCATCGGTCGGGCCGAGCGCGGCGGACGCGGCCGCCTTGTCGGCCCTCGCCACCAGCTTGTCGACGTCACCGCGTGACACCGCGAAGCGCGCGACCACGCCGACGAGACCGTCCGTCTTCACGAGCTTGTCGAAGATGCCTCGGACGTCGGAGGCGCTGTAAGAGGCGCGCGTCAGTCCGAGCGCGCTCGCGGTCGACGCGACGAGATCGTCGCTCTTGTGTTGCCCGAGCGCCGACGCCAAGAGCACGGCGACATCATCCTTCGAGATGGGGCGGTCTGCGCTCATGGGTCTCGGTGGAACGACAAGGTTCAGCGAGGGAAGGCCAGGACGACGCTCGTCGTGTTGTGAAAACCGCTCATGTCGCCGCTATCGAGCGCGATCTCGCCGTAGGTCTCGAACCCCGCGAGCGGAACGTTCCCGAGCTCCTCGACCATGGCGCGAACCGCGCTGCCGAACTCGGCATTCAGGATGAGATTGCGGCAGATGCAGTCGAAGACGATCGCTCCCGCGGCCGGTCTCCCGCCGAGCTTCGCGTTCGCACGGCGCGCAGCCTCGCGTGCGCTCTCGATCTGATCTTTCGGCGTGCTCTCGGTGATCCGGATGACGGCGCCTTCTGGCACACCGCACGCGAAGCTGATTGCGCCCTCGGCCGTGCGAGAGAGAGGTGCGCGAATCTTGTACTCGGTACCCGCGGCCAGGCCGGCCTCGAAGCGGAGGAGAAAGGTCGTCTCCTCCGCGGCAGCGAGCGCGTCGACGTCGATGCCCTGCAGCTTCGCGGCGTCGCGCGTCGCCTCACGCCACACGTCCCACGCGGGACGCCCTTCGATCTGCTCGACGAGATTGCCGTGCGCCTTCGTCACGCGGAGCGGCGGCGAGAGCGGGCGGTGACCGTGACGGACGCCGAGTCCGAGCGGAGCCTTGGAGAAGATCTGCGCGATCACGAGCGCGTCATTTGCGGCACGCGCGCCGCACGAGACGAACGTCGAGACCATCTTCAGGTCGTCACCCGCGGCACCGCCGACCAGCGGTTCGTCCGCACCGAGCTCACCAGCGGCGATGAGCGCGACCTCCTCGCAATTGCCGGCCATCGTGTCGACGAGCAGGATTCCGGTGCGGTACGGATATCCCGCGACGGCACGGGGCAGCCCCTCGACGGCCTGCGCGACTGCGCGTTCCGGATGCGCCTGCAGTCCGGAGCCGATGCCGGAGTACACCTTGAAGGCGCCGGCGATCGCGATCGCGCAGACGGCGCCCTTGGTCTCGCCGCGCTCCGTGAATTCGCCCGCCGTCGAGGCTCCGATCACCTGTGCGCCGGCGAACGCGGCGGCGAGCGGTGCCGCGACCTCACCGAGCGGCTGCTGCGTGGAGGCAAACACCATCACCAGAGCGGGCACGTCGCCCGCGAGGTCTCGCTTCAGATCCGCGACGAGCTTCGTGGCTGCCGCGCTGGCAGCTCCCGTCGCGCTCGCCGTGACGACGTGCGTATACGTTTCCATTTCGTGAGCCCTCCCCAGCGCGACGTTCGGGATCTCGTGTCGTGGGATTCAGGCGGCACGAGCGCAGTCACCCGAGCCTCGAAGGTTACGACGTCAGCGGGCGTCGGCGCAGCAGCGAAAGCCCGTCGAGTAGTCGTGGTAGCTGACGTCGTGCGCGACGGTGCGGTATCTGCACCCGTCACCGTTCAGGTGAGTGTCCTGGTAGTAGCCGCCGCGAAAGGTTCCGCGCGAACCTTCGTGAACGTCGGCAATCCACTCGTGCAAGTTGCCGACCATGTCGAAAACGCCGAAGCCGTTCTTGCACTTTGCAAAGCTTCCCGTGGGCGCGACGGTGTTCGGCGCCTCGTTGATCCGCGGATCGTTCATCGCGGCGCCCGAAGCGTAGACGCCTTCGGGGCCGAGCTCGGGGTGGAGAGCCGCGAGGGGGGCGCGGCCGCTGTCGTTGCAGTAGCCGCTCTTGCGCTCGTCGCCGTAAGGAAACGTCGTCGGCTTCTTGCCGCGGCAGGCCTTCTCCCACTCCTCGCCGCTGCACAGACGCTTCTTTGCCGCCTTGCAGGCCGACTCCGCCTCGTTCTTGGAGATGTAGCCCTGAGGGGTGACACCCGCACGCGTGACCGCCTTCACCTTGAGGTTGGTGACGGGCTGGGTGGGCGCGTGGGGCGCCTCGTCCTTGCCGTTGAGCTCCACGACCTGGGCCTCCCAGCGATCAATGCAATATGCACGCATATCATCGATGGCGACGTGGGCCATGCCCGCTGGGCACGGACCGCCCTTACCCTCGGAGGGCGAGGACGCCGCCAGGCAGCTGATCACGGCCCCGGCGACCAGAACGACGGCGAGTCTCCGGGCGAGCATGCCGGAACGGTTAGCTCAGCAGACGGGTCAGCGCAAACCGGGCGACTCAAGGATGCGGAATCAGCCCTGTGAACCACGCGGCGCCCGCCGCTGCAGCAACCACGAGGACGAACACGACGCCGATCACCGCGCTCCCAGGTCCACCGCCGCCATTGGCTGGCTTCACGCGGTGAGCCCCCGAGCGCTGGACGTTGTGCGGACCTGTCGCCATCGGATTCATCGGGCTCGAGCCCGGCGAAGGCATCGATCCGGGCGGCGCCGATGGGTGGTGCGCGACGGGCGGCGGGGCGTTCGAGGGATGCGACGGGGGCATCGGCTCGGCGTCTTCCAGCGCGGACAGGTTGCCCTGCTCGAAGACCTCGGCCGGCAGCGACTGGCGAAGCGGGTCATACGCGGGCCGCTGGCGCTGGACCTCGCTGGTGCCGATCTCGTTCGCCCAGTTCGTCGGGTCGACGAACGAGTCCGTGTTGAGCGGCGCTGCCGCGGCGGCCTTGATGTTTCCTGAAGCGGGCGCCCCGTCTTCTTTTAATGAGGTGAACTCGAAGAGCGCCTCTTCGATCAGCTTGTCGATGATCGAGCCCTGCGGCGCACGAACGCGCTGCCTTTCGCGCATCGCGCCCTGCACGATGCTCGCGACGTCGTAGCTGCTCACGGGCTCGCCGTACGAGAACATGAACCGCGAGAGATCCTGCCCGAGCTCGCGAGACGTCGAGTAGCGAGCGAGCATGTCGCGCGCGAGCGCCTTGTTGACGATGCGCTCCAGCTCCGGCGGGACCTTGCGGTTGATCTGCGAGATCGGCGGGACCTGCGCGACCTGAACTTTTTTGACGGTCTGGAAATCGGTATCCCCGAGGAACAGGCGCTGCCCTGCGAGCAACTCCCAGAGGATGATGCCGACGGCGAAGATGTCCGTCCGCTTGTCGACCTCCTGACCGAGCGCTGCCTCGGGCGACAGATAGGAGAATTTGCCCTTGATGATGCCGGGCTCGCTCTTCTCGAGCTGCGAGCTCGCCTTCGCGAGCCCGAAATCCACGATCTTCACCTCGCCGTACTTCGTGATGAGCACGTTCGGCGGCGACATGTCGCGATGAACGAGGTTCATCGGCATGCCGTTCGGGTCGGTCAGCTCGTGGGCGTAGCTGAGGCCTTTGCAGATCTCGTGGGCGACCCACGCGGCGGCCTGGACCGGGAAGTCCTTGCCCGACTTCTTCACCGACTCCGCGATCCCCTTCAGGTTCGCGCCGTCGACGTATTCCATGACGATGAAGAACGCGTTGTCACCGACGCCGATGTCGAAGACCTGCACGCAGTTCGAGTGCGAGAGCTGCGCCGAGAGGCGCGCCTCGTCGAGGAACATCGCGATGAACTTCTTCTTCTCGCTGAGGTGCGGGAGGACGCGCTTGATCGCGACCTGCTTGCGAAAGCCTTGCAGGCCCTCGCTCTCGGCGCGGAACACTTCCGCCATGCCGCCCGACTCGAGCTTCTCGACGACGCGGTATCTCTGCTGGCCGTGTTCGGTCATAGGGCGGGGCTGCGAAAGAGGGTGCCACTTGCGAGCGCAACGCGTCAAGAAGGCTAGCGGATGGCTCCGCGGCCGATTGTCCTTGCGCCAGAACGCCGCCTGGGCGCCTCGCCCGAGCAAGGCCGTTGTCGTTGACACGCAGAGCGGGTTTCCTCGATGCTTCGCCGCCGCGCGAGGCTGCGGCTTGTGTAAGTGATGTCCCTCCGACGAAAGCCCAGCTTCTTGCTCGCCAGTGTCGTCGGCGCGCTCGGCCCGCTCGTGCCGGGAGCGGCAGAAGCCCTGGAGCCCGAGGTCACGAGCGATACTTCGGCTCAGTTCTACGACGTCCGGAGCCCGACCGGCGAGACGGTCATCGCCCGACGTCGCCTCACCACGACGCTCGGAGTGAGCGTCTACGATCTGCAAGACACCCCGGACGACCCGACCGGCCCGAGCCTCTCCTTCCGCGCTCGCATGCGCTACGACGCCGACTACGGCGGAACGGCGAACGAGACGAATCCGGGCAACCCGAGCGGCGTCGTCCCCGGCTTCGAGCGCGGCCCGGTCGACCTCATGTACGGGTACGTCGAGGGCCGGCGTTACCTGGGCGGCTGGCTCGGCTTCAAGTTCGGCCGGCAATACGTGGTCGACTCGCTCGGCTGGTGGTCGTTCGACGGCGGTCAGGTGAAGATCACGACTCCTCTCTTCTTCGCCGTCGAGGCCTATGGGGGCCTCGAGCAACGCGGAGGGATGCCCCTATCGACGCCGCGCTTCGAGCGCGAAGGCATCTGGCGCGGGGACCGAACCGGCTACGACCCCGCCCTCTACCCGTCGTTCCAGCCGAACGACGTCGCTCCGGCCTACGGTGCCGCGCTCGAGTCGGCGGGCTTCACGTGGCTGCACGGCCGGCTCACCTACCGCCGCGTCGACAACACGGGCGCGTCGAACGTCTCCGAGTTCGCGAACGGCCTTCGCCAGCCCGTGTCGTACAGCGGCAGGCGCGTCTCGCAGGAGCGCATCGGGTACGGGTTCGACGGCACGCTCCCCGCCATCGGCGGCGTGAAGGGCGGCCTCGCGTATGACTTGTACAATGCACGCTTCGCGAATCTCTACGCATCGATCGATGCGTACGCCTCGCAGAAGCTCACGCTGAGCGTCGACTACGACTATTACGTGCCGACGTTCGACGCCGACTCGATCTGGAACTTCTTCCTCTCCATGCCGATGAACGATCTCGGCCTGCGCGCGAGCTGGGACGCCACCGAACACCTCGCGTTCTCCGCCGGCGCTCGCGCGCGCGCCTTCGAGGTGCAGACGGCGAACGCGGACGTCGGCAAGGTGCCCGGCTCGGGCGCGACCGCACCGAACGGCCTGCCCGAGGCCAACTATTTCCCGAAGAGCAGCCTCGACGTGATGGGCGGCGGCAACTTCGCCGCGCGCTGGCACTTCGGCGAGGGCGCGATCGGCGCGCGCAGCAGCGCGGACTTCGCAAAGAACGGCGAGCGGCTCGGTATCGACCTCTACGGTGAGCGCACGCTCGAGACACGCTTCGTGCTCAGCGCTCGCGCCGGCGTGTGGCAGTGGGACGACAAGCTCCGCACCGACCGCGACGCGGTGAGCTTCCAGTACGTCGCCGGCGTGGGCTACAAGCTCTGGCAGCGCTCGCTCGTCTTCGTGGACTTCGAGCACGACATCAATCGCATCGCAGGCCAGCGCTTCCGCGGCATGCTCTGGTTGTCGATGGCGGTGACCAAGTGACGACGAAGCAGGGCAAGGGCGTCGGTAGCGTCGCCTACCTGGTGCTCGTCGTGGCGCTCGTCCTCGCGGCATGCACGGCGTTCGCGCAGGATCCGCCGGCGGACGGCGCGCCCGTTCCTTCCACGGAGATTGCGGAGGCCGGTGCACCGGCCAGCGCAGAGGCCGGCACGGACGAGGGTGGAGCCATCGGGCCCGCGCCGCCGCCCGCGCCGCCGAGCACGGCCGAAGAAGCGCAGGCGTGGGTCACCGGGGCGGACCTTTCGTCCGGGCACTCCCCTCTCCCGAACAACGGACCGATCCCCCTCAAGCTGCTGCCCCCGGGCGCCTTCGAGCAAGATCGTGGGCCGAGCGCGGCGATCTATCCGCCGCAGAAGCTGACGCTCCGCTTCAACCACAAGTTCCACGTCGAGCAGCAGAAGATGAAGTGCAAGACGTGCCACGCCGGCGCGACGACGAGCGAGTCGGTCAACGACCGACTCACGCCGAAGGGCACGATGTGCGACTCGTGCCACGGCACGACGCACGACGACCTCCGCCGCGTGACACCTGGCAGCGACGCGAGCGGCAAGTGCAATTTCTGCCACCTTGGTTACAAGGAGGGCGACGGCAACCTCGTCGCGAAGTTCGACATCCCGCGGCCGAACATGGTGTTCAACCACAAGAAACACGACGCGCGGAACATCAACTGCCAGCAATGCCACGGCGACGTGCAGGAGCTCGAGCTCGCCACGCGCGACCAGTTGCCCCGCATGCGCGGGTGCTTCGGATGTCACCAGCAGCCCGACGCTGCGGCACGCGGCGAGGCGAAGGCGGCGTGCGAGACATGCCACGTCAAGGGTGGAGCGAAGGACGGCGGCCGCATCAAGACCGCGTTCGCGAGCGGCGAGATGCAGCCCCCGCGCTGGCTCCACAACGCGCAGCACACGCCGGACTTCGTGCAGCGCCACAAGTATGTCGCCGCGAACGACTCGCAGTTCTGCGCCAACTGTCACAAGGAGGAGTTTTGCACCGCGTGCCACGACGGGCGCGTGCGGCCGCGGAACATCCACCCGAACGACTACCTCAACATGCACGCCGTCGAAGGCCGGCTCGCGACCCAGAAGTGCACGAGCTGCCACCGCGAGCAGAGCTTCTGTCTCGGCTGCCACCAGCGGGTGGGCGTATCGATGAGCGGTCCCGTCAAGGACTCGGGGCGCTTCCACCCGCCGAAGAGCGAGTGGAGCGACCCGCCGCGACGGCCTGGGCACCACTCGTTCGAAGCGAATAGAAACCTCAACGCGTGCGTCAGCTGCCACATCGAGCGCGACTGCGTGATCTGTCACGGCGGCAAGGGGATCGGCGGCGGGTTCAATCCGCACTCGGGCAGCTTCGTCGCGGGCTGCTCGACGCAGTTCAAGCGAAACCCCCGTCCTTGCTACGTGTGTCACGACCCGGGTGCCGCGGTCCTGCAGAGGTGCAAGTGAGCGGGCACGGCCACAAAAACGAGCGCCGGAGCGCCGGAAAAGCCACGCAAAACGATGCAATTTCCGGGACAACCGGCGATTCGTTGTTGCGTCCGGCGGGCGCCGCCGACTATACCGGCAGGTCCGAGTCTGTGGGGCCTTCCCCCCTCGCCCGGCCTTCCCCTTCCCCCCTCGCCCCTAAGGAGGCTCCTCGTGAAAGAGCTCGTGCGGTACCTCTTGGAGAACCTGTACCTGGATTTCCAGGGGGAAATCTCCCTCGACACCGTGCGCCAGTTCCTCCGCGGGGACGACAGCCGCGAAGCGAAGGCGCTCCTGCAGAAGCTGATCGAGGACAAGGGCGTCGACGACTTGCTGATCACGCTGGCCGACGTGCTGAAGGAGCACATCCGCACGGGCGTGAACGAGCAGGTGAGGCGCGAGCAGCTCTCGATGTACAGCGAGAGCTGAAGCCGGGTCTGACGCGAGCGCGTACGCGCGCGTTCTTTCTCGCCTATCTGGTCTCGACTTCCGTCGCTGTCGCGGGTCTCACCGCGTGTGACACGGGCAAGAGCCACAAGCAGCAGACGCTCGGACCTGCGGTCCGCATCCTCGGAGTCAGCGTCGGGCCCGACGCGCCGATGCCTGCCGACGGCGCGATTCAGATCGCGTTCGATCGCTACCTGCTTCCCGCGACGGTGACCCGGCAGTCGCTCGGCATCGTCGACGGCGCTCGGATGCCGCTGTCGCCCGATCTGGCGCCGGTGATTGTCTACGACCCGATCGCGCGCACCGTCACGCTGCTCGCTCCGAAGCAGCCGTGGCTGACGGAGGGTCAGCCGTACACGCTCGTCCTCGGCACCCCCGACGGCGATGCTGACCAGGGCGGCGTCCGCGCGATCGACCGGGCGAAGCTGTTCGCGGATCAGAAGCGCGAGATCACCTTCATCGTCGGACCGAAGACAGCAAGGGCCTTCGAGCCGGTGGTGAGCCTCTGTCGCGACGTGCTGCCGATCTTCACCGCGAAGTGCAACCTTCCCACCTGTCACGGCAGCGGTGACATCGCCGCCGCGGGCCTCGTGCTCGATACGAGCGCGGGGATCTCCGCGACCGCGCTCAACCGCATCGCGCAGGGCTCGAACACGGGCGGCCGTTCGGCCAACCCGCCCGCGAGCGGCAGGATCTTCGGCGTCGACATGCCGATCATCGACCCTGGAAATCCGGGCAACAGCTGGCTGATGTACAAGGTCGATCTCGCGCGTCCCCCGGCGCTCACCGGGCCGGTACCGCACTACGCATGCACGAGCGGGCTCCTCGAGCCGCAGACAAAGTTCGCGTTCGCGCCGCTCGTTCCGCAGGCGCAGCGCACGACCGACGAAATCGAGCGCTCGATACTCGGAGACTTCATCCTCGGTCGCGAGATGCCCTTCCCGGTCGTGAGCGCAGGCGGCTACGGCGACGAGCCCCTCACGTTCGAGGAGCGCGAGAAGGTGCGCCTGTGGATCAAGGGCCTCGTTCCCGGCGGCGCCGTGCCTGAGTGTGGCGGGTGCGGAGTCATCCCAGACGTCGACGCAGCCGCACCCGATGCGTCGCTGCCCGACGCGGGTCCGGCGGATGCGAGCGACGCTGGTGACGCGAGCGACGCTACCGACCAGTAACGCAGCTCACCCGACGACGCGGTTACGCCCGCCGTTCTTGGCGGCGTAGAGATTCTTGTCGGCCATCTCGTAGAGCATCTGCGGGGACGTGACGCGCGCGTCGAACGCGATGACGCCGACGCTCACGGTGCAGCCGAACTCCTTGCTGTCGACGAGGAAGCGCGCGGCCTCGACGATCGCGCGGACCTTGTCGGCGGCGATGCGTGCTCCGGCGTTCTCGACCTCGGGGAGCAGCACCGCGAACTCCTCGCCACCGACGCGCGCCAGGCAGTCCTGCGAACGAAGGCGTGGCTTCACGACCATCGCGAGCTGCCGGAGGACGCTGTCGCCGGCGACGTGGCCGTAGGTGTCGTTGATCTTCTTGAAATGGTCGATATCGAAGAGGATGAGCGAGAGTGAGCGCCGGTAGCGAAGGCTGCGGTTGTACTCACGCTCGAGCGCCTCGTTGAAGTACCGACGGTTGTGCGTCTGCGTGAGCGCATCCATCGTCATCAAGCGATAGATCTCTTCGTGGTAGTTCGCCTCGATGTTGTCGCCGGCCATGTACTTGAGGATCGAGCGACCGAGCTTCACCTGGTCGCCGTCCACGAGGGGCTGACGCTTCACGTTGACGTCGTTCACGAAGGTGCCGTTCGTGGAGCCGAGGTCCTCGACGACGTGGCGCGTACCGTCGAAGGTGATGCGCGCGTGATGACGGCTGATGCTCTCCTGGTCGATCGGCAGATCGGAGCGCGAGGAGCGGCCGATCTCGAAGGTGGCCTGACCGAGGGGCGCGCGCTTGCCGAGCTCCGGACCGTAGATGACGACGAGACACGCGCGGTCGCTGCTCGCGGAGACCTGGCTGAAGCTCGCCATGTCGATCGCGGTGACGCGCTCGTGGCCAGGATCGGAGCCGAGGCGCTCGGCGGGCTTCTCGTGGATCAAGACATTCGGCACGAGGGCCGCGCTCGGCATGACGATCCGGGGGTCTTTGGGTTCCAAGACGAGGAGATCCTAGCCGACCTTCGCGGCGTAGCCCACGTTCTGGCGTTCAGGGGATGCAGCCCTGGCCGTTCGGGAAGGACATCGATACGTCCGTCACCCCGTGCGTGTGGACGGGCGCGGTGAGCGTGCCGGTCGGGTGCGCGCGAGAAGCTAGCGCTCGAAGGCAGCCGAGTCATGGTTCTGCCCCAAATTTGTGCCGTATTGAATGCATTCAGGGTGGGTCGCGTCGATCACGGTGCGTGAAAAAGCCTGCAGTAACGGCGCTTCTGAGCCTCACGGTGGGGTTCGCGGTTCTCGTCTCGACGTCGGCATGGGCGGACGAGCTCCCGGTCGCGAGCGATCCTCCGGCGCCACAGGCGGCCTCCGCTCCGCTTCCGCCAAACGCGCAGGCGCAGGCGCCGAGCACGCCGCCGTCCGCGAGCTGCACGGTCGATCCCTGCGCGAGCACCTGCGCTTGCGCCGCACGCTGTTGCGGGAAGTGCGGCTGCGACAAGCCGAAGGTCAGTCTCTCGGTGACCGGCGTCCGCTTTGCCGTGACGCACGTGAACGCGGGCCCTGTGAACGAGACGACGCTCGGCGTGGGCTTCGCGGGCGCCGCGGAGACCTACGCGCTCGACGGCACGGCGCACGGCTCGAGCTCCTTCATGCTCGGCGGCGGTCAGGGAGGCTTCGAAGGCGCGCTCGCCGGCACCATCGACCTCGGCTACCGACTCCCCGTCTCCGAGGACCACGGCCCGTTCGGGCGCATCGGCTTCGACGGCCGGCTCCAGGGCAACGATCTACTCTACTTCTCGATGCTCGAGCTGCCGCGGCTCTCGCTCGGCTGGCAGTACCTGAAGGGCAAGACCGTGATCGAAGGCGGCGCGCGGGGCGGCGCGATCCTCGCCGGCCTCTATGATCCCGCCGAGGCCGGTCGTCGCAAGCTGAGCGGGTTCGAGTGGGGCGGCTTCGTCTCCGCGCAGGTCGAGTTCCTGCGTGCCGACGCGAGCTTCATGCGCATCGAGACACCGAAGACGTTGAACGGCACGCCGGTCGACGTGGCGCGCGGGCAGCTCTGCGGCGTCGGTGGAAAGCTCGGCGTGTGCCTCGACGGCATGCTCTTCCGAGGCGACGCCGAGATGCGCGCCGAGGGGAGCGCCATCCGGACCACGACCTCGCAGTACGTCGGCCTGACGGTCGGCATCACCGGCCTTTGAGCGCCGCGAGGGCCGACGCGCGCGCGACGACCGTCCAGCCACTGGACGCATTCGTCCAGTGGCTGGACGTCAGGGCGTGCGCTGACCACGTGACGCACGCACAACCTCAACCATCCCGCCACCCATTGGAAGGTGCACCCAGCAGGCGATGAGTGGGCGATCGTCCAGCCGGGAGACGGCTTCGGCATAGG
>JAYSXP010000296.1:0-4904 GCA_043717125.1 Polyangiaceae bacterium
ACCTCGCGCATCAAGATCGCACTCGAAGACTAGGGCGAGCCTCGCCTACCCCGCAGCCTGGAACGGGCGATGCACCGGAGACGACGCATGCGCGTACGAGCTCTGTTCCCGCTCCTGCGGGTCCTCGCGGCATGTTCCGGCGAGGCGATCGAGCAGAGCGCGAACACCGAGGCGAGGAGGACGACTCGTCTCTCGCAGGGCATCGTCAACGGGACGGCCGACACGACGGCTGGCGACTCCGTCGTCTACGTCGCGATCGGCGACCAGGGAAGCTTCTGCACCGGCACGCTCATCGCGCCGAACTTCGTCTCGACACCGCGAAGCCGAAGAACATCTGCGGAAACGACATTGCGCTCATCCAGCTCGACCGCGAGGTCGCGAAGTCGCGAAGCTCTCTCGAAGGTGCGTCTCGGCAAGCTGACCACCGGCGAGATCGCGACGACCTCCGGCTACGGCGACGACGGTAGCGGCAACGTCACGAACGGACGCTTCGTCAAGACCGGCATCAACGTCGACGCCGTCGGCCCGTCCCCCTTCACGAACAAGACCGCCACCGGCCAGGCGCTCCCGGTAGGCCGACCCCGCCCGAACGGACGACACGACGAGCAACGTCGACACCAGCGGCGACGCGGTGATGGCGGTCGTCCCCACCAAAAAGGCGAAGAAGACCAGCGGCCTCACAGCGAGCGCCTCCGCGGGGTGCTCGGCGTCGCGTGGCGCTCCCCTCGCTTGGTCGACACCTTCGCTGCTCGGGCTCGCGCTCGCCGCCGTCGCGGCGAGCCGACGACGCCGACGGTAGGCGCAGCACTAGCCGCGATTAGCCGCGATTAGCCGCGATTAGGCCGCAGCGGGCTTCTCTTCGCTGCTCGACGGACGCCCCTCGGCGGCTGCCTCGGCGGTGCGCTTCTTGTGCTCGCGCCCCATGCGGATGACGACGAACAGGAACGCGACGCCGAGCACGACGTTCAGCATCGTGAACTTCCGCGTGTTGAACGACAGCAGCTCCGAGCCGACGTACACGACGCCCCCCGACAGGAGATCGCCCGCGCGAACGACAAACGTGTCGATCGCCTGCTTCGCGACGTACTTCTGCTCGCGTGACGTCGGCAGCCAGAGCGCCTGCTTGGCCGCGTTGTAGATCGAGTAGTCGTTTGCGTTTTCGGTGATCTTGCCGAGCTCGACGATCATCAGCACGGGAAAGAGGGTCATGCCCGTGTAGCTGAAGATCACGATGAGCGGGTAGATGTAGAGCGCGCCGCGGACGTCGAGGTACTTGAACACGCGCGAGGTGACGAAGAGTTGCAGGAGCACGCCGAGCAGATTCGCCCAGAAGAAGTAGTCGGCCTTGAACTTGCCGACCCACACCTTGTACTGCGCGGCGTCGAAGCCGCGCTGCTCCTTCACCGCCTGGAGCGTGCTGTCGAGGATGAACTCGCCGTTCGTGTTGATCAGGTTGACCATCAGGATGATCGCCGCGATCAGCATCAGGTACTTGTGCTCGAGGATCATCGACATGCCGCCCTTTCCTCCGGGCGGCTTCGCGGCTTCCGTCTTCTTCGCGTCGCTCTTCGTCTCGTGCGCGTTGACGAGACGCACGATGAGGAGGCACACGAGGAGCACGCCCGCGGGCACGAGCATCATGTTGTAGTAGCCAAGCGGCTCGACCGCCGGCTTGGCGAGCAGCGAGCCGAGCAACGCGCCGACGGACGCGCCGACGCCGATGATCGCGAAGAGGCGCTTGCCCTGCTCCGGCGTGTAGATGTCGTTCGCGAACGCCCAGAACTGGGCGAGGATCGTCAGGCTGTAGCAGCCGACCCAGAGGAAGAACGGGATGCCGATCTTCACGCCCATGTGGCCGAGCACGCAGAAGATGACGAGGCAGCCGATGCAGAACAGCTTCGTGTACGTGATGAGCCGCAGGCGATCGACGCGCTGCGCGAGCGCGCGATAGCCGTAGAACACGCCGATGAGGAGGATGGCGAGGAACGCCGTCGCGTAGCTCTTGGTCTGAGGGCCGCCGGGCGCCGCGAGGATCAGCGGCTCGCGAATCACCTTGAGGAAGTAGTACGAGGCGAGCAGCAGGATGCCGTCGAGCGTGAGGAGGAGCGTCGAGAACACCTCGCTGGGGTGCACGACCGCAAATACGGACAGCAGCTTGACGATGAGGCTCGATTCGCCCGGGCTGTCGTCGTGCGGCTTCAGTTCATTCGCCATTCCCGTCCTCGTGGTTCTCGGCGAGCGGGGCCCGTCGCCCGCTCGAGCTTCGCAGGATAGCGGAAGTCGCGCGCGTCGGGCCACCTCCCGCGCGCCGCGCTGCGGCGTCGTCCCGCACGGCGGGCGCGGATTGCGGATAGCCTCACCATGGCGATGAGGGGGTCTTCGCAGTCGAACGACGTGAGGGCGGCCGTCTGGCCGGCGTCGATCGCCTCGGGCGCGCTCGTCGCGCAGCACGTGGCCGGCAAGGCCACGCGCGACACGCTGTTTCTGTCGCACTTCGGCCTCGCCCTCCTTCCCGCGGCGATGATCGGGGCGGCGCTGGTCTCGTCCCTGGCCGTCCTCGGAATCTCCCGGGCGCTCGGTCGGTACGGTCCCGCTCGCACCGTGCCCACTCTCTTCGCTAGCGCGGCCGTGTTGTTCCTCTGCGAGTGGTGGCTCAGCCTGCACAGCGCACGCGGCGCGGCGGTTGCCGTCTACGTGCATACTGCAATCTTTGGTTCGGCCAGCGTGAGCGCGTTCTGGTCGCTCGTGAACGAGCGCTTCGATCCGCATGTCGCCAAGAAGGTGGTCGGGCGCATCGCGAGCGGCGGCACGATCGGCGGCGTGATCGGCGGCGTCGTCGTGTGGCGAGCCTCGGCCCACCTCTCGGTGCCGATGATGCTGGCGCTACTCGCGGCGATCAACGTGGTCGGAACGGGGGCCGCCTTGTGGTTGATGTCAGGCGTGCGGCAGACCGCGTCGCACGCACCCGAAACGCTCACCGGCGGCGGCTGGAAGATCGTGCGCGAGACACCCTACCTGCGCGATCTCGCGCTCCTCGTGCTCGCCGGCGCTGTGATCCAGGCGCTGCTCGACTGGCTGCTCAGTGCCCATGCCAGCGAGGCCTACGGCAACGGACCGCGCCTCCTCGCCTTCTTCGCGCTCTTCAACATGATCGTCGGCGTCCTGTCGTTCATCGCGCAGACCGGGCTCTCCCGCCCGCTGCTCGAGCGGCGCGGGCTCGCCGGTACCGTGAAATCGCAGCCGCTCACAGTCGCCCTCTGCGCGGTTCTCGCGCTCGTGTCGCCGCAGCTCTGGACCGTGGTGCTCCTGCGCGGTGGCGAGGCGGTCACCCGCAACTCGCTCTATCGCTCCGCGTACGAGCTCTTCTACACGCCGCTGCCGACCGCGAAGAAGCGCGCGACGAAGACGCTCATCGACGTCGGGGTCGACCGGATAGGCACCACGCTCGGCAGCGTTGCGCTGCTCGTCATCGTCCACTTCGGCACCGATGTCGCGACGCGCACGGTGCTCATCGCCTCGATCGCGATGGCGGCGCTCGCGTGGCTCGTCGCCACGCGGCTCCACGAGGGCTATGTGGCGGCGCTCGCGTCGAGCCTGAAATCTGGAGCGGTGGCGCTCGAAGACGACGAAGCGGAAGACCTCACCACGCGCAAGACGCTCGCAGACACGACCGCCCTGCTCGACCGCGACAAGCTCCTCCAGCGCATCGAGCAATTCCAGCGAACCAAGACCGCGAAGGAGAAAGATCAGGCCACGGAAGCTACCGCCGAGAAGAGCTGTTCGAGCCTTTCCGGCGGCGCGTCTTCGAGCATCGCGGCCACCCCGCCTCTCGACCTCCCGGCCGATCCGGTGGTCGCGCGGGCGGCGATCCTGCGCGGCGATGACGTGGCGCGCACGAAGGCCGCGCTCGTGGCCCCGATCGCCGCCTCGCTCGCGTCGTTCGTGATCCCGCTGCTCGCCAACGACGCCGTCGTGCGCGATGCCGTCCGCGCCCTCCGCAAGATCGCGCCGAAGGCGACCGGCCAGCTCCTCGACGCGCTGCTCGATCCCGACGTCGACCCCCGTGTGCGGCGCCGCATCCCGCGTGTGCTCAAGGTCTGTCGCACGCAACGAGCAGCGAGCGGGCTGGTCCTCGCGCTCCGGGATCCGGTCTTCGACGTCCGCGTGCAGGTCGCGCTCGCGCTCGCGCAGATGCAGGACGAGGCCCATGTCGTCTTCGCACGGGAAGATGTCTTCGACATCGCCGTTCACGAGCTCACCGCAGGTCGTTCGGGCTGGCGTGATCCGAGCACCTCCGCGAGCGAAGCCGCGGTGCTGCATTCGATCGCGGCTCCCGCGATCCCGGCTGGCGATGTTCAACCCGCGCGTCTCGAATCCGCCTCGCGCGTCGAAGGCGGCCCCTACGGCGACAGCGGCGCCCCGCGTGGGTCGACCACCGAAGAGCTTCATCGAGGGCTCGCTCACGTCTTCTCCGTCCTCGGGCTCACGCTCGAACGCGAGCCGCTCTCGATCGCCTATCGCGCAATGCGGTCCGAGGATCCTGGCTTGCGTGGGACCGCCCGCGAATACCTCGAGGTCGTGCTACCCGCGCGGGTACGCGAGGTGATTTTCCCGCTCCTCGGCGACGTGAAGCGCGCGGCCGCAGCGGGCAAGCAGGCACGCGGGACGAAGGAGCTGGCGGATGAGCTCCTTCGCTCGAGCGCGTCGGTCTCACGGCCGTCGCGCTGACGGAATCAATCGCTCACGGCCGGTGCCTTTCGGGTATCTTGCTCAGGTTTTGAGCGGCACGCGATTGGCTTTTTCTCCGGTCATGAGAGGCAGCGCGCTCGTCGCGGCGCTCATGCTTTGCGCGGCACCCGCCGCCGCGCAGACGGCGCCGCTCAAGCCCGCCCCCGCAGAGGCAC
>JAYSXP010000297.1:0-14096 GCA_043717125.1 Polyangiaceae bacterium
GGTCGTCCACCGCGTGCCCGACGCCGGCACGGGGTGCGCGTGCTTCGCGGGCGATCCGCTGTGCAGCGCCTCGCTCGGCGGATGGTGCGCAGCGGCGGCGCCTTGACGTGCGCGCGCAGTCGTTCGAGAGCGCGCTGAAGCGAGTGCCCCGGCGGTCCGCCGCTCATTCGCCTCGACCGAAACGGCGCTACGAATGACCGCGTAGGGCGGCGATGAGCTCCACGAAGATCAGCACCACCACGATGATCTCGAGCAGCTGCGCGCGCGAGACCTCGGTCTCGCCCTTCAGCAGCTCGTAGGCTTTCGAGATGAGGCCGAGCTTGGCCTCGACGCTCTCACGCCACTCCGGCACGCGAAAGCGGCGGATCGCCGAGAGATAGACGCGCGAGAGGTAGAAGTCGCCGACCGACTTGATCGAGTTGTCGACGCGCTCGGTGAACTCCGTGAGCTCCATGAAGCGGCGCACCACCTGGCGCATCAGCTTTCCGTAAGGACTCCGGAACACGCGCGGACGTGCCTTCTCCACATAGTCGTAGACGCGCCCGAGCTCGCGATCGAGCATGCCGTCGTAATAGCGAAACTCGAGCAGCTGCGACGTGGCGAGCTCCAGGACGAACGGCACGATCCGCGAGCCGCTCGGCTCGACGACGAACGCGCTGTTCCAGTCGATGATGACGAGATCGTCGACGAGGTAGCTGAACGAGTTCTTGAGGACGTCGTCGCGTGTCGCTGCGCTGAGGAGCCTGTCGCTCGTCTCACCGAGAAGGAGCCGCGCGACCGCCTCGGAGCGCGAAAGCTCCGTGAGGCTCGCGCAATGGCCGTCGACGCTCAGGCCCGCGAGCTTCTCGATGAAGATGATGGTGTACGTCTCGGCCTCGCTCCACTGGTGGGGCTTCTCGATGCTTGCGCCGAGTCGCTCCATCAACTTGGTGCGGTGCTCCTTGCCGGCGGCATCGAGCTCGGGTGCGTCGTAGAGCGCATCGCACAGCGGTGTGAGCTGCTCGAGCGTCGTGCCGGGCTCGATGTCGATCTCGTAGAGGAACGAGATCGCGCCGAAGTCGAAGATGCGCGCGGTGCACTCCGCCGCGAGCTCGCGACCGAGCTTTGGCATCGCGATCGTGCAGCGACCGACGGCGACCTCGAGAGGCCTCACGGGCATCACGAGGCCCTCGACGAGGGGGCCGACGATCTCGACGCGCCTGGCAGCGAGCGTCTTCTCTGCCACGTCGAGCGCGATCGTGTCGCCCGCGTCGAAGACGCGATAGCAGAGGATTTTTCCGCGCTCGATCACGGCGCCATCATAACGTGACAATCGCCCGCCTTGCTCGCGGAGCGTGCAGGGGTCACCCTCTGGGGATGTCCGTGCGCCGAACCGTTGCCGCCGTCGCCGTGGTCGGTCTCCTGACGCTGGACGCGCAGCACGCCGCGCTCGCGGACGCCTCGGCGCCCACCGGCGCTGCCGCGACAGTGCCCGAAGCACTCATGAGCGGCCTTGCTCAGCACGCGGCCCGCACCGAGGAGATGAAGAGGCGGGGCGTCTTCACGGTGGTCGGCCGCATCGAGGAAGTGGACGGCGACGGCAAACCTACCGACCGCAAGGAGATGGTCATGCGATCGACGCCGACGCGCGTGCCGCTCGATCGCATCATCAAGGTCATTCGCTACACCGAGGACGGCAAGGACAAGACCGCCGACGCGCAGCTGAAGGCGACCGAGCGACGCGCGAAGCGGCTCGGCGATCCGGACATGCAAGTCGAGGCGAAAAAGCGAGATCTCAAGCTTCCGTTCCTCGCGTCGGAGCAGCCCCGCTACGTATTCAGCGTGGTCGAGCATGACGCGGCGAATCCGGCGCGCGTGCGAATCGCTTTCACTCCAAAGGTACCCGAGGAGAACGCGATCAAGGGCTCGGCATGGGTCGACGAGGTGGAGCGCGAGGTTCTGAGCCTCGGCTTCTCGTTCAGCAAGAACCCGATCTTCGTCGACCACGTCGACGTCACGCTCACGTTCGGGCTCTCGACCGATCTCGGTCGCGCGCCGTCGCAGCTATCGTTCGACGGTCGGGGTGGCTTCCTCTTCATACGCCGGCACTACCGCGGGACCGTCACGCTCTCGGAGCCGGGTCTCGCCTTCTGAGCGCCGCGGTTCAGGGCACGAGGTCACGCACGTCGATGGGGCCCTTGCTCGTGACGATCCTGCGTACGAGCGTGCTCGCGACGGCATCGTCGGGAGCGAAGGGACGTAGATCGTCGAGCGCGCGAGAGAGAACGTCTCGCTCTCCGCACGCCGCCATCCCGATCGCACGGCCTCGCAGCAGCGTCGCGGTCGCGGACGCGAGGTCGGCGTCTCTCTTGGCGACGGCCACCCGCACGAGCCGATCCTTCGCAGGCGTGAACGCGTCGAGCCCGCGGCGTCGGTCGCTCGCACCGCGCGGCTCGGGCTCGAAGCGCGTCGTCAGTCCGATCGGCACGAAGTGGCGCGCGAGCCCGCGATCCCAGTGCGGATCGAAGCCTGCGAGCAGCGGACGATCGGTCGCGAGCGTCGCGAGCGAGAGCTCCTCGGGGGTACTCCCGAGCGCAATGTCGCGATAGAGAGGTGCGAGCTTCGGCTCGGCCTTGAGCGCGTGGTCGGTCGCGCGCGAGGGCATCGCGAACGTCGGCACGACGAGGAGATCCGCGCGCATCTCGCCGGTCGCACGCGAGGCCGCGATGCGCCGCATCGTCACCGGATCGGAGACGAGCACGACGGCCGCCGGCGGCGCGGCTCCCCACGCCACCTCGGACCAGATCGTCGAGGCACGAGGGGCCCGCGTATCGCGCCGGGAGAGCGTCTCGTCAGCGGCGCGCACGGGGAGCACGAGCTCGAGCACGACGACCAGCGCCGCGCTGGCATAGGCGAACGGAACGCGCGCCGCGCTGATTGCGATCACCGTGGAGACGAGGGCGAGCGCGGCGAGGGCATGCACGGCGACCGTCGCCGCGAGGACGACGGCAGCCACGTGCGACGGGCCAGCCGGCACTCTCAGCAGGATGCCGACCGCGCCTACGGCGATCACACCGAGCAGAGAGGCCAGCAAGCGCCGCGCGGCAGGGGCAAGCGCGCTCAGCACGGCGCCGGCGGCGGCGGCGACCAGGAGCAGCGTCCCGATCTCCGCGAGCGCGAACGCGCCGACCGCGACTCGCGGTCCCGCGTGCGTACCGATCGACGAAGCGAGCGGCCTCACCGCGGAGATGGCAATCTCCGGAACACGGCGCGAGAGCGCTGCGCCGAGCACGAGCGGCAAGAGCCCGAGCGCGAACGCGGGCGCCGCGAAGACGAGCGCGCGCCGAGTGAGCGCGCGCGGACGCACGGCCCGCTCCACCGACGGCAGCGCAGCGGCGAGCGCAGCCGCGAAGACGAGCGGCTCGTAGCTCGCCGCGAGCCCGAGCACGAAGGCGATCGCAGAGAGGTCGCCCCCCTCTCTCCCCTCGCCTTTTCCGGGCGCAAGCGAAAGGGCCGCGAGCACGAGGAGCGCGCCGACCACCGTCCCACCGGGCGCCGCCGCCTCGACCTGCCATGCCGGCGCGAGCACCGCGGAGAGCGCTGCGATCGCGCTGACCGCAGACATCAAGATTGACGAGCCCGACGGCCGAGCTGCATGGGCGAGCCTTCTGGCGATCAGGAACGCGAGCGCTCCACACACGCCCGCGACGAGCGCACTCGCGAGACCGGCGCGGAGTGCCCGCGTGCCGATGGGCACGAGCACGAGGGGCGCGGCCACGATCGTGTCGAGCGCGCGAAACATTCCCGTCCAGCCGAGCCCGACGGCGCGCACGACGCCCTCGTCGTGCGACGCAGGGGCGGCGGCCGACGCGCCCGCGGCGCCGAGCGCAGCAGGCACGAGCATACAAAGAGCGAGCATCGCGCGGTCGGCGGCGGCGCTTGTGGCAGGCTCCTCCACGGCCGCCCGACCTTACCGGCGCGGCCGCGCACATGGAAAGTTTGTGAGGCCGCGGGCGTCAAAACCGCGTGCCGAGCGTGGTCGTCAGCGCGCTGACGGAGCCGCTGTCCCCATTTGCGACTAGCTCCACGAAGGCCCCGTGGACGTTGTTGCCGTGGTCGCGATCGATCTCGCGTCGGGCACCCAGGCACTGCAGGGTCGGTCAGATGCGGCGGAGATCTGGGCGTCAGCGGGATCGAGGTCGGCCAGCGCGGGCAGGACGGCGGCGCACACGGCGAGCGCTCCCACCCGCAGCGCAGCAGGCAGAGAGGGACGCACTGCCGCCGAGGGTAGCGCAGGCAGTCGTGGTATATCCACCGTCCCATGGCACGGTTCATCGACGAGCTTAAGCGCACCCATCGTTGTGGAGATCTGCGCGCGACCGACGTTGGCAAAGAGGTGATCCTCTTCGGGTGGGTCGCGAGCTATCGCGACCACGGAGGCTGCGTCTTCTTCGATCTGCGCGATCGCGAGGGCATCACGCAGATCGTCTTCGACCCGACCATCGAGGGGCACCCGCTCGCGAAGGGCGCCTACGCGCTCGCACAGTCGGTGCGCACCGAATGGGTCATCGGCGTACGCGGCATCGTCACGAGCCGCGGCGGGAACAAGAACCCGAAGCTCCCCACCGGCGACATCGAGGTCCGCGCCGTCGAGCTCACGGTCTTCAACAAGTCGGACACGCCGCCGTTCGAGATCCAGGACGAGATCGACACGGGCGAGGAGAAGCGCCTCCAGTACCGCTACCTCGACCTCCGGCGTGCCCCGCTCCAGAAGGCGCTCAAGGTCCGTCACCGCATCAACCAGACGGTCCGCGGCTACTTCGACTCGCAGGGGTTCCTCGAGCTCGAGACGCCATTCATGGTGAAGTACACGCCAGGAGGCGCTCGTAACTTCCTCGTCCCGAGCCGTATGAACGCTGGAAAGTTCTACGCGCTCGCCGAGAGCCCGCAGCTCTTCAAGCAGCTCTACATGGTGGCCGGCTTCGATCGGTATTTCCAGATCGTGAAGTGCTTCCGCGATGAGGCGCTGCGCGTCGACCGTCAGCCGGAGTTCACGCAGATCGACGTCGAGATGTCGTTCGTCAACCAGGACGACATCTTCCGCACGATGGAAGGCCTGATTTTCAAGGTCTGGAAGGACGTCGCCGGCATCGATCTCCTCGAGAAGTACCCGACCGGCCGCTTCCCGCAGCTCCCGTTCGAGGAGTCGATGGCAAGGTTCGGCAACGACAAGCCGGACCTCCGCTTCGACATGCCCCACAACGACGTGACGGATCTCGTGATCGATCACGTCGGCGGGGGCATCCCCTTCTTCAAGGACATCGCCGAGAAGTTCACGAGCGGGAAATACCGCAAGGATCTCCCGACCGAGATCGTGAAAGCGATGCGCGTCCCCGCGGAGCACGCCGCGAAGCTCTCGCGCGCCGAGCTCGACAAGCTCGAGGACTTCGTGAAGGGCATGGGCTCGAAGGGGCTCGCCCGCGCGAAGATCGACGCGACGGGCGGCTGGGCACAGTCGCCGCTCGGCAAGACGGTGACGCCCGAGCTCCGCACCGCGATCAACGAGCGCGCGGGCGCGAAGGAGGGCGACCTCCTTTTCTTCCAGTTCGGCAAGGAGGCCATGGTCCAGACGGTCATGGCCAACCTTCGTGTTCACCTCGCGAAGAAGCTCGGGCTCATCCCCGAGACCGGTCACGGCGGGAAGTTTGAGCTCTTGTGGGTCATCAACCCGCCGCTCTTCGAGTTCGACGAGGACACGAACACGTGGGCCGCCGCGCACCACGCGTTCACGCGCCCGCACGACGAATGCGTCGACATGCTCGACAAGGATCCGGGCAAGGTCCTCTGCTACCGCTACGACCTCGTGCTGAACGGCTTCGAGATCGGCGGCGGCTCGATCCGCCTTCACGATCCCGAAATCCAGGCGAAGGTCTTCCGCGCGCTCGGGATCTCCGACGAGGACGCCCGCGAGAAGTTCGGGTTCCTGCTCGATGCGCTCCGCTTCGGCGCGCCACCCCACGGCGGCATCGCCGTCGGTATGGATCGCCTCGCGATGCTGCTCTCGGGAGCGCAGAGCCTCCGCGACGTCATCCCGTTCCCGAAGACGCAGAAGGGCACCGATCAGATGACCGACGCGCCGAATCGCGTCGACGCGCAGCAGCTGAAGGAGCTCCACATCCGCGTCGTCGAACCGCCGACCACGTGATCCGGCGAGCCGCGTTCGTCTTCGCCGGCCTCGCGGCCATCGTGTGTATAGTGCACACTTCTGGCTGTAAGGACGACGGCACGCACGTCTACGTCGGGCGCCTCTACGTCGAGGCGCGCGACTGCCTCGGCACGTCGTCCAGCGTCGACGTCATCTCGGGCGACGACCCGGGCACGTGTGCGCCCATCTGCCTCGTGCAGAAGCGCGGCGAGGGGGGCAAGGCGATCTACGTCGCGACGATGTGCCCGCCGTATCCGGCAGGGGTCGAGTTCGACACCGCGGGTACCGATCCGGCGTGCCCGAGGGCGCTCGCCGCGCTCTCACGCGGCGACACCTGCCTCAGCGACGGGGGCACGACGCACCGGCCGCCGGACGCGAGCGCCGACGCCACGGGCGAATGAACCTCGCGCACGACCCGAGCGGCTGACGCCGCCGATCAGCGGCGCAGGAGGGCGCGGAGCACCGCCAGTGGGTCGAAGCCGAGCGTCTGCGTGACGTCGTCTCCGACCATCTCGCCGAGACGTCTGCGCGCGTGCACCATGAGCGGCTCGAGACGACGGAGCGAATCGCTCTTGCCGACCAGCGTGCGGAAGCCCTCGAAGGCGAAGCGCGCGCCGTCGGCGCCGAGCGCCAGACGCACGCCGATCGGGATCGGCGACAGGATCAGATCGCGCACCACCGACGCGCGCCCCCACGCGCCCGGACGCGCATCGACCTGCAGCTCGCGGAAGCGATCGACCTCGGCAAAGCAGCCCATCGCGACGGGCGCGTACTCCTCCTCGACCGCGCGAGCGAGGTGCCGATAGTCGCGCCGCCAGTCGCCGGAGAGCACGCCCATGCGGGGCCGGAGCTCCTCGGGCCCGGCAAGTACATCGAAGCCTTGACCACGCCGGCGAGCGACCGCGGCCGTCCACAACTCGCCGTGACGGAAGAGACCGAGCACCATCGCATGGCCGTCGGGACACACCGCGTCGAGCGAGCGTCGGACCATCGGCTCGGTCGGTGGCGGCACGCCCTGGAGGCGCTTCGGCCAGCGCTCGACGGCGCCCTCCTGGATCATCTCGCGGACGATCTGCACGACGAGCAGCGCCTGGGACGTGATGTCGTCGTGACGCTTCAGCCGCGCGCCGAAGCGCTCCATGATGTCCTCGAGGGCGCCGGCGCGTGCCGCGAGCGCCCAGCCCGCGTGGTGCGCCTCGGCGAGCTCGGCGAGCGGCACCGGCCATGCGCCGCGCGGATCGAGCCGCCCCGTGCGGGTATGCATGAGCTTCCGGAGCTTCCCGTCCTCGTGAATGGCAATCACGCCTCCACGCGGGCGCGTCGCCTCGCGATCGGGCGTTGCGCGGGGTTTCCAGAGATCGAGGAACCGCACCCACGTCTCCGTGGTCCACCCCTCGAAACGAACATCCGCGGTCAGCACGCCCCTAAACTACCCGAGATTGGAAAAGCCGCGAGCCCGTGGTCTACTCCTCTCCTCAAACGCGTATAGAGCAGGAGGCACGCATGCAGGGTGGATGGCAGCCCCCCCCCGGGGCAGGAGGATATGGCGCACCGCCGCAAGGTGGTGGTTACGGACAGCCGCCGCCTGGAGGCGCACCGCCCGGGTACGGAGCTGCGCCTCCGAGCATGGGCTTCGCCCCCAACCCGTACGGCGCACCGCAGGGTATGCCGGGGATGATGAGTGGCTCGTTCGGAAACTACGAATTCAACGAGATGGAGAACCAGATCGTCGACAAGACGGCGAGTCGGGCGAAGCTCTGGGGAATCATCTCGATCGTCGTCGGCTCCCTCAATTGCGTGTCGAGCTGCGGCGGCTTCGCGAAGGCGGATCTCTTCCTGAACCTGCCCACGGGCATCGTGGGGGTCATTGTCGGTGTCGCATTCCTGGGCGTCGGCAGCTCGTTGAAGCAGGTGGTGCAGACGCAGGGCAACGACCTGATGCACATGATGCAGGCGCTCCAGAAGATGTCGAGCGCCTTCATGGTCCAGATCGTGTGCACGATCGCGGGATGGGTGCTCGGTGCCCTCGTCCTCGCGGGACTTCTCTTCTTGGCCGTCGCCATCGCGGCCTCGCAGTAGCTCGTTCACGTTTGGCCCGCGCGCGAGCGCACGGCTGAAAATCACGCCGATGTCCGTCACGGCCGAGTCGCTCTTCCACGAAGTCTTCTTCCCGCTCTATCCGGGGGATGCGCGGAGCGACCTCGGCCGTGCGCGTTCCATCGACGCGAACCCCGCGAACAACCCGGCGGTCCTCTCGCATCTTGGAGAGGCCGCGGCGGTGTTCGCCTCGAACGCGCCGGTCGCCCTCGGTCTTACCGACCTCGAGCTCGATTACACCGACGCGAGCGTGCATCGCCTCTCCGCGGCGATGACCAAGGCGCAACGCGATCGGCTCCTTGCGATGGGCACGGCCGGCACGGCCGACAACGCGCTCTTCAACCTCGTCGTGCACGGCGCGTCGTACCTGGGAGCCTGTATCGTGCGCTCGCACGGCGGCCGCTGGTCGGTACGCCAGCCACTGTGGGAGAGCCTCGTTTACCTCGAGTCGCACCTCGGGCAGGGCGAGCTGCCGGTCTTCCACTGGTGGCTCAAGTCCCTCGCCGACGAGTCGACGACGACCCTCGCCGATCGCTACCGCACGTATGTCGAGGTCCCGCGTGCGAAGCCCCAGGATCTGCCGGTGATCATCACCGGCGAGCGCAAGCTGCCGCGCCTCAAGCGTCCGCGTTACGATGTATTCTACAAATATCTGCGCGCGCACCTGACCGAGCTGCGCGACGTCGGCGAGGACTTCCCGAGCCCGGAGCGCTTCGAGGAGCTCGGCTTCGAGCAGCTCTCGTTCCTGGTGGTCGGCGGCGGCCGGATGGTGCTCGTGTGGGGCCACAACGAGCACGGTCTGCACGCTTTTTGGCTCGGGAAAGCGGGGTTCGAGAAGTCCGCATTCTGGCCCTGCGACAAGTTCCCGGAGCCGATCGTGCGCACTTCGGGCGACGACAAGCTCGAGGTCCTGCTCTCGCAAAACGGCGAGCTGCGGAGCTTCGAGCTGCTCTGGTGGGGACCGTGAACGCGATCCGCGAGTGGCTCCGCCGACTGCTCGCCGGCAAGACCGAGCGGCGCCTAGCGACCGTCATCCTCGTCAGCACGATGGTGCCGCTCGCCGCGGCTCTCTACCTTGCGACCTCGATGTTCCGTCAGGCATCGGCGATCTGGTTCAACCCGGAGATAGGCGAGCAGCTCGACCGCGGCGTCGACGTCTACAAGGACTACGTCCGCGCCATCAAGGACGACCTCAAGCACCAGACGGTCGCCATCGCCGCGGATCCGGTGCTCCGCGAGGCGGCGAAGAAACACAACGTCGAGACCATCGAGTCCGAGATCGACGCGCTGTTCCCACATTTCCCCGAGCTCGTCTCGCTCGCCGTCGAGGACGCATCGGGCCAGATCTTGTCGCGCCGCGATCGCGGGCGTCCCGTCGATACCGCGACCGAGCGAAGCCTCGAGGTGCGGCGTCCGCTGCACGACGACGCCGACGCGCCGATGCTGGTCGCGTCGTTCGCGGTGTCGCGCAAGCGACTCGACGAGCTCGAGAGCGCCGGCGTCGTCGTCGCGCGCTACCACCAGCTCGAGGCGTCCCGCGCCGATCTCTACCAGGGCTACCTGCGCGTGTTCGCGCTGCTGCTCGGCATCACCGCCGCGATGACCACCGTCCTCGGCGCAGGCCTTGCGCGCGGCCTCACGAAGCGCATCAACCGCCTCGGCGCCGCCATCACCGTCGTCGCGCAGGGCGACCTCTCGGTCCGCGTCCCGGTCACCGGCACCGACGAGTTGACGGAGCTGGCGCGCACGTTCAATCGCATGATCGCGGAGATGGCCCAGTCGCGCGCGCGCATCGAGTTCCTCCAGCGCGTCGGCGCATGGCAGGACATGGCGCAGCGCCTCGCCCACGAAATCAAGAACCCGCTCACCCCGATCCAGCTCGCCGTCCAGGAGTGCCACAAGAAATACGCCGGCGACGACCCTCGCTACCGGCAGCTGCTCGACGCGACGCTCGAGATCGTCGAGGAGGAGGTCGGCACGCTCAGGCGCCTCGTCGGTAACTTCTCCAACTTCGCGCGGCTTCCACACGCGGAGCTCGCGCCAGCGAGCCTCTCCGACTTCCTTCGCGACTGCGAGGCCCACCTCGGACACCTCGAGGATCCCTCGCTCGGCGAGGGCTCGAGCGACAACGAGCCCATCCCGGCGCAGAACGTCGAGATCCGGTGGGAGGTGCCCGCGAGGGACATCACCGTCGCCATCGATCGTCAGATGCTCCGGCGCGTCCTCGTGAACCTCGTGCGCAACGCGGTGCAGGCGATACGTGACGCACAGAAGCGCAAATCGTCGCCTGGGACCGCCATCGACGCGGAGACGAACCGGGTCCTCGGCCACGTGGTGGTGAGCGCCGAACCCGAGGGCGAAGGCGCGCGCATCGTCGTCGAGGACGACGGACCGGGCATCGCAGACTCGGTGCGCGGCCGCATCTTTGACCCGTATTTCACGACGAAAGCGGATGGAACCGGCCTCGGTCTCGCGATCGTCAAGAAGGTCGTCGTCGAACACGGCGGAGAGATCGAGGCGACCGCCAGTCGTCATCTCGGCGGCGCGCGGTTCGTGCTCCGTCTGCCCGGCCTGAAGGTGCTCTCGATCGCGGAGGCGGCCAAGGAAGCGCGCGAGCGAGCGAAAAAACAAGGGGTCGAGACGGTCGATCCCCCCTCCTAGGGATCTGCGCTATGGAGAGTCATGGTGGATCCGGCGATACCCTCGGGCGCAACGGCGGCCGCAGAGCGTGCGCACACCCTGCGGATGACGCTCGTGATCGTTGCGCTCGCCGCGGGCTTCGCGTTCGTGCCTCGCGCGACCCAGAGCTGCGGCAAGGCCACCGGAACCGAGGAGGCGCCCGACTTCACGGCCTCCGTCGTCGCGAATGCACCCGACCCAACGCAGACGTCGTTGACGATGAGCGCGCTCCGCGGCCATCCCGTCGTGCTCGACTTCTGGGCGACGTGGTGCGGCCCGTGCCAGGCCGAAGCGCCCATCGTCAACGGGCTCGCGCAGCGCTTCAAGGACAAGGGCCTCGTGGTGATCGGCGTGAACACGAGCGACGCGGAAGGGCTCGCGGCGCGTTACGCGGTCAAGAAGGGGCTCTCGTTCCCCATCGTCTATGACGAGGGAAACGCCATCGCGAACAAGTACCGCGTCGACAACCTGCCGACGCTCATCGTCATCTCGAAAGAGGGGAAGATGGTCGCGGTTCGCCACGGCGTGACAAGCGACGCCGACCTCGAGCGCCTCGTCCGTCAAGTGCTCTGAGCGATCTTCAGCGGACGGCGTGAGGGAGAGCGCGTGCCGTGTGAGTCACACGATCTGAACGACTTTCGGGGCTCTCATCGGCAGGAAAAAACGCACTCCTGTGAGGTCGTTCACACCGCAATAGAGGTCTGTATCGAACGTCTCCTTCAGCGTCTTCCAGGTCATCACCTCGTCGACTTTTCCGGCAGCGACGACGCGGCCGTCCTTCATGAGGACGACGCGATCGGCGAACTGAGCGGCGACGTTGAGGTCGTGCATCACGACGAGGCATGCGAGCTCGCGGCCCTTCACCTCGCTCGCGAGTAGCTCGTAAAGATCGAGCTGATGGCGGACGTCGAGGAACGCGCCCGGCTCGTCGAGAAGCAGCACCTTCGGTTCTTGCACGAGCGCGCGCGCGATCGCGACACGTTTCTGCTCGCCGCCGCTGAGCGCGTGAGCCGGACGCGTCGCGAGCGAGCCGAGATCGCAGCGCTCGAGCGCCTCGGCGATGATGACCTCGTCGCTCTCGGTCGGACGCATCCACGCGCCTTGATGGGGCGCGCGCCCCATCGCGACGACCTCACGGACCGTGAAGCCCATCGAGAGCTGTTGCTGCTGCTCGACGACGGCGAGGCCGCGTGCGACCTCGGCCCGGGTCAGCGACGCGACGTCACGGCCGAGGAGCTGCACGTCGCCCGCGGTGACTCCGAGCGACCCGGAGGCGACCCTGACGAGGGTGGTCTTTCCGGCGCCGTTCGGGCCGAGGACGCAGACGAGCTCGCCTGCACCGACGACCAGGTCGACCTCACGCAGCTGGCTCCTGGGCGGCGCGTCGGTCGCGCTCGGGACGGGGGAGTAGCCCGCGGTAACCTTGCGGAGCGAAAGACAATCTCGCACGTTCTAGGCCTCTGGGGCATCGCGTCGAGAAGACTGCTCGCCGCGGCGCGTTGATGTATCTTGGATGTCAGGAGCTCACGTGGATACTAAGCCCCAATCCGACGCAGCGACGACGGCGGCGCAAGCAACCGCGGAGAAACCGCGTCGAATCATCAAGCGGTATTCGAACCGGAAGCTCTACGACACCAAAGACAGCCGCTACGTCACGCTGCTCCAGATCGCGGAGATGGTTCGCACCGGTGAAGAGGTGCAGATCATCGACAACAACACGAAGGAGGACCTCACGGAGGTCACCCTCGCGCAGATCATCTACGAGGAGCAGAAGCAGAAGGCGTCGAGCCGCAACGTGCCGCTCCAGACGTTGAAAGAGCTGATTCACCAGCGCACCGAGAAGGTGCTGAGCGACCTGCGCGAAGGCCCGATCGGGCGCCTCATCCCGGGCAGCGCAAAGAGCGAACCTTCGAAGCCCGGCGCCGAGACGACCGACGCCGCAGCCGCCGAGACCGCGCGCGCGGAGAATGGCGCCCCCACCGACAGCGCGTCCAAGCAGAGCCTCGTCGAGCAGGCCAAGGGCACGTTCGAGGAGTGGCAGCACAAGATCGACGAGCGCGTGAAGGCCGTCGTCCCGAATATCCTCCCGTGGCAGCAGCTTCAGCACGAAGTGAAGCGGCTCCACACGCGCATCGAGGAGCTCGAGGCGAAGCTCGCGTCGATCACGACGGACCGCACCAGCGATCGCAAGGAATAGGGGGACGCACCCCCCAATCGTCTCGCGCAAGTACGCGATCCGATTGTCAAATTGTCCTGCTAGATCTCTGGAATAGCAGCCTTAACGTCGGTGTTGCACTCACTGAGAAAGGCCTGCTGAACCCCGATGAGCTTGTCCTCCGCACCGCCGGCCACCGAAAAAAAGAAGCAAACCGATGGGTTCGCCGAAGAGGCCGTAGGGCACCTCGACGCGCTGTACGCGGTTGCCTGCAAGCTCACCCGTAACCCGTCGGAGGCCGAGGACCTCGTCCAGGACACCCTCCTCAAGGCGATGCGGGCCCGGGACCAGTTCCACGCCGGCACGAATCTGAAGGCGTGGCTCTTCCGGATCCTCACCAACACCTTCATCAACAAGTACCGCCGCGGGGGTCTTGAGCGCTCCATCCTCGAGGGACCGGACGCGGATCCCCTGGTCGACGGCTGGGTCAGCGCATCGACGATGCGCCACCTGCGCGATCCCGAGGCGCAGGCCCTCCAGCCCATCGTCGAAGGCGAGGTCCAGCGGGCGCTCGACGCGCTCCCGACCGACTTCAAGATCGCTGTGATCCTGTGTGATGTCGAGGAGTTCAGCTACGAGGAAATCGCGCAGATCATGGGGTGCCCGATCGGTACCGTGATGAGCCGCCTCCACCGAGGGCGAAAGCTCCTCCAGCGATCTCTCTACAACCACGCCCTCGCACTCGGTATCGTGAAGGGCGAGCCGGTGTCCGAAGCACGCGAAGTCAAGACACGTGACGAGGGCCCCGCGGACCTCGCCGCGTTCCGTGCGAAGAAGAGGGGAGTCGCCTGAGAATGTCCGCCGTAGCGCAACAGCCGTGCAAAGAGGTGAGCCTCTTGCTCGGAGCGCACCTGGATGGCCAGCTCGATGCCGTGCGAACGCTCGAGGTGGAGGACCACATCGGAGCGTGCGAGCTCTGTC
>JAYSXP010000298.1:0-1590 GCA_043717125.1 Polyangiaceae bacterium
TTGTAGGTTTACAGGCCGGGTTATAACCAGAGACTCGTGGTAAGGGCCGCCCCCAGTTACTTTAATAGTAGAACAGGCACTAGCCAGGGCTGGCTCGATACTGGTATAACCTATCAGTAATGCGTTGAGCTTCAAGATGAACTTTGGTTGAGCAAAGAGCTTGAATTTAGTAGCACAAAATAAGCTTCTAAACCAGCTGCAGGCAGCCGGTCAAACAGCCGATGGTCAATGTAGCGTACAAAACCAATTCGCATGGCTCGATGTTCGAGCTTATCACATTTGGCGCTGTACAACTTTAGTAATAAAAAGGTGATCAAAGCCGCATATAGCTGGATCAAAACGCCGTTTTCATTCTCGCTGTACCAGTGTCCCAGTTGTAAATGTAGTTTGATCCAGGCAAAGAACCGCTCGATTTGCCAGCGATGGTCGTAGAGCCTGACTACATTCAGGGCTTCCACATCATAGCGTGAGGTTATATAGCGCATTTCGTAGCCATCCAGCTTTTTGTAAACCACCAGACGCACTATCCCGGCGTTGTGGCCCTGGCCCAACTGGATCTTCTGGTCACTGATGACCCCGACTGCCACGTTTTCGGCACTGAGCGGGTAGTTTTCGAGAACTACATAGACGGCATCTTTAAGCAGGCGGGTCACGAAATGGGCCTGGGCTTTGACCAACGTTTTGAATAAGTCGTAATCATTGTAGCCCCGATCCAATAGGTAGGTTACCCCAGCCCGGTAGTTGGTGCGTAGCACCTCCCGTTCACTGCCTAACCCGGTAGTTAAAACCAAACGTTCGGGCAGTCCATCCAGGTTAAAGAAGAAGTGGCCTTTGACTTTAGGTTTGGTAGAGCGGTAAACTGCCCAGCTCATCCGGGCTAAACAATCGAATAGGCAGCCATCCACCGCCACGATCTGGCCCAGACCAACCAGTTGAGGCAAGGCACATTGAGTTTTAGCCTTGGCCCAAAGTCGATGGAATAGATAACTCCACAAACGGTAGGAACGGTTGGCATTAGCCCGGCTAAAACTGGACTGGTTAAGGGTGAGGGGCTGACCAAATTCAAAAGTGTCAAACCCGACTAACTCGCGTAGATTGCGCTCGTGACCCAGCCCTTCCAACTCATTCAATTCTTCGAGGAGGGCGTTGGCACTGGGCACGTGCGCGAGGTGGGCGAAGAGCGACAGTAGTAAGTGATGGGTGGCGGTGAATTTATGACAGCGCCAGTTGGCCCTTTGAGTGATGACAGCATCCGGCAACATTGCAAGCAAAGGGGCCAATAAAAGGTGAAAAAAGCGTGGGGAACTGGTAAAATCCATTGTGAGAGAACCTTTTTGATTAAAGTTGGTCGTTAGATAACCAAACTTTACCACATTAGGGTTCTCTCGGCCTCACTTTTAACCTTTCACAACTACTATTCGATTATTAAAGTACGCTCCGGTTCTCTCCTGAGCTTAACGCATTGCTGATAACTTTAAGTGGGATGGTAGGAAGTGGCTATCCGGTATTGCCTGTCCAGTCTTTAATCCATATTGAAAAACTTGCGAAACACAAACAGCAGCAATATGACCGAACCAACCAGATTTAGGA
>JAYSXP010000299.1:0-14079 GCA_043717125.1 Polyangiaceae bacterium
ACATCGACGGCGAGCGCACCGTCGCCGGCGACATGACCGGCCCGAAGTCCGCGCAGATGGTCCTCCACGATCCCGCGGTCGATCTCGCGGTCCTCGAGACGGCCCGCGGCGGCCTCCTTCGCGCCGGCATGGGCTACAACACGTGCAACGTCGGCGCGGTCGTCAACGTCAGCTCGGATCACCTCGGCATGAAGGGCGTCGAGACGCTCGAGCAGCTCGCCGAGGTCAAGCGCATCGTCATCGAGGTCGCGCGCGACTGCGCCGTCCTCAACGCGGACGACCTGCATTGCCTTCGCATGGCCGACCACACGAAGGCTACGCGCATCGCCTACGTGACCATGAACCCGCGCCATGATCTCGTGCGCAAGCACCTCCGCGCCGGCGGCCTCGCGGCCGTCCTCGAGGAGGGCATCAACGGACACATGATCACGCTCTACGACAAGGGCGCGCACCTCCCGCTGCTCTGGACGCACCTCATCCCCGCGACGATCGAGGGCAAGGCGATGCACAACGTGCAGAACGCCATGTTCGCGGCGGTCATGGCCTACGCGATGGGCGTGAAGGTGGAGAACATACGCCAGGGCCTCCGCACCTTCGACACCTCGTATTTTCAGGTGCCCGGGCGCACCAACGTGTTCGACGAGCTGCCCTTCAAGGTGATCCTCGACTACGGACACAACCCCGCCGCCGTCCAGGCGATGACCGAGCTCGCGCTTCGTCTCGAGTGCAGCGGCAAGCGGGTGTGCGTGCTCTCCGCGCCCGGCGACCGCCGTGACGAGGACATCCGAGCCATCGCGCGCGTGGCGGGCAAGGCGTTCAATCACATCATCCTCCGCCGCGACGACGATCTCCGCGGCCGCGGCTCCGACGAGGTGCCTCGCATGATGGAGGCCGAGCTGCTCGAGTCGGGCTTCCCCGCAGAGCACATCGAGGTCATCCCCGACGAGCAGGAGGCCATCCAGGCGGCGCTCGAGGGCGCGGATCGCGGTGACCTCGTCATCGTGTTCGCCGACAAGGTGTCGCGCAGCTGGAAGCAGGTCATTTACTTCAAGCCGCTCGACAGTGAAAAGTCGGGCTCCGTACCGCCTCCGGCGCACAGCTCGCCGGCGCTCCCGCCGCTGACGGGCGGCGACAGCCCTGGGAGTGACCCCGTGATGGACGGCGCGCTCGTGATCGCGGACGAGCGCGGCGTCCGCCTCGCCCGCGAGCGGGACGACTGAGCGACCCTCCGATGCGCCTCGTCGACGCTCGTCGTCTCACCGGTCCTAACCACATGGCGTGGTCGCCGCTCGTGATCGTCGAGCTCGCCTTCGAGTCTAGCGAGACCGTCGAAGCGGCGTCCGCCGCGTACGTCACCGAGCTCGCGCGCATGCGTGCCGCGCTCGGCTTGCCCGGTCAGGTGTCGCTCGTCACGCGGCCGCACTCCGGCGGTGTGGTCTTGGGCTACGGAGCTCCGATCGACGTGATGCTCGCGTGCGCCGAGATGAGCGAATGGGCTGCCGAGAGCGCATGTGACGTGCTCGCGGGTCGTCCGCCGCACGCGCTTCTCCCGAAGCGCGCCGAGATCGAGGCGATGCTCGAGCGCGATCGCAATGCACCCCTCGTAGCGCTGGTGCGCGCCGCGCGCGCGAAGGCTACCCCGCTCCTCTGGGACGACGATCTCGTGAGCCTTGGTTTGGGCGCGCGCTCCGTCTCGTTCCCGCTGCGTGCGCTTCCCGACCCGTCGAGCGTCGACTGGGCCGCGCTCGGGTCGATCCCGACGGTGCTCGTCACGGGCACGAACGGCAAGACGACGTCGTCGCGGCTGCTCGCGCGGGTCGCCACGGAGGCGGGCCTTCGCGTCGGGATCACGTCGACGGGCGGCATCACCATCGGCGCGGAGGTCCTCGAGGACGGTGACTGGACCGGACCCGCTGCGGCCCGCATCGTGCTGCGGCACCCGGGTGTCGACCTCGCCGTGCTCGAGACCGCGCGCGGCGGCATCCTCCGTCGCGGGCTGGCCGTCGACTCTTGCGACGCTGCGCTGATCACCAACGTGAGCGACGACCACATCGGACTCTACGGAATCGACGACGTGGGGGCCATGGCCGACGTCAAGGGCGTGATCGCGAAGGCGGTGCGCGCGGGAGGAACCGCGGCGCTGAATGCGTCCGACGCGAGGCTCGTGGCCCTTGGCCGGCAGCTCTCGTGCGAGGTGACGTTCTTCGCGGACCTCGAGCAGGCCTCTGCAGATTCACCGGCGGCCGTCGCCGTCGCCGAGCACCGTGCCCGCGGTGGGCGCGTGGTCTTCACGCGCGGCGGCGCGATCGTCGCGGCCAAAGGGGAGGGACCCGAGCGCATCATCGTGCGCGTCGATGCCGTTCCGGTGACGTTCGGCGGCGCCGCTCGTTACAACGTCGAGAACGTGCTGGGCGTCGTCGCCGTCGCGGAGGGGATAGGCCTCGCGGCCGATGCGATCACCCGCGGCCTGCAGGGCTTCGCGATGCACGACAACCCCGGGCGCGGGCAGGTCGTGGAGCGCGGCGGCGTGACCATCTTCCTCGACTTCGGACACAACCCGGAGGGCGTGCGCGCCGTGATGCGGCTCGTCACGACCCTCCGTCACCAGGCGGAGGAGAAGACCCGGCGGAAGGGTAAGCTCACGATCGTGACCGGGAGCCCTGGCGATCGCAGCGACCAGGAAATCATTGACGTTGCGTGTATACTGCACGAATCGGGCCCGGACCGCGTGTTCGTTCGGGAGCTCGGTGAATACCTGCGCGGGCGCGCCCCCGGCGACGTCCCGGCTCTTTACCGAAGCACGCTCGTCGGCCGTGGCTTTGCTCCCGAGGCGTTCGCCGTCGTCGACTCCGAGGTCGACGCCCTGGAGCGCGCCCTCGAGGGGGCGAGCCCGGGCGATTTCGTCGCGGTGCTCGTGCACCTCGATCAGGCCGAGGTTCAGGCCTTCTTCGCCGCGCGAGCCGCGGACCAACCGGACATCGACTGAGCGCTCGCGGAGGCGAGGACGACAATGGCCAGCAAAGGACGCCCGTACCGCACGTTCGTAGTGGACGGCTTCGAGATCCTCGTCGGAAGGGGCGAGGTTGACAACGACACGCTCACGTTCGATGTCGCCGAGCCGCACGATCTCTGGATGCACGTGGGGGACGGTACGCCCGGGAGCCACGTGGTCGTTCGCAACCCGACGAAGGGCGAGCTGCCCAAGCCGATCCTCGAACGCGCGGCCTCGCTGGCCGCCTGGTACTCGAAGTCACGCAACGCCAAGTCGGTAGCCGTCGACTACTGCAAGGCATCCCAGGTCGGAAAGCCGCGCGGCGCGCCTGCGGGGCTCGTCGAGCTGGCCGATCACAAGACCCTCCGCGTGAAGCCCGCCGCCCCCGAGGGCGCGGACTGACCGAGCGGCGCGCCCACTTCGCCGCTCGAGCTGGC
Source organism: Polyangiaceae bacterium (assembly GCA_043717125.1). Taxonomy (GTDB): domain Bacteria; phylum Myxococcota_A; class Polyangia; order Polyangiales; family Polyangiaceae; genus Labilithrix. The sequence continues at coordinate 3,430 of JAYSXP010000299.1, forward strand.
GGAGATCGCGCATCGAGGTCGACCGCGCCCGTTCACCCAGCCCTCAGGAGACCGGGGCTTCCACTCCGCCATCGGCGGGCGCTGGCTGCAGGGGAGTCTCGCTCTTCGCCTCGCCGGCCGCCGTCCCCTCCGCGATGTCGAGGGCGGCGTAACGCTCAAGCTTCCGATACATGGTGCGGCGGTCGATGCCGAGGACCTCGGCCGCACGCGACTTGTTGTTGCCGACCAGCGTGAAGACGCGCAAAAGGTAGCGCCTCTCGAGCTCCTCCATCGTCACGATCTCCGTCGGATCGTTGGCGGTCGCGACGAAGCTTCCCGCGAGGTATCCGCGCAGCTTCTCGGGGAGATCCTCGACGGTGACCTGATCGAAGCGCGCCAGCGCGACGGCGTGCTCGATGCAGTTCTCGAGCTCACGGACGTTGCCAGGCCACTCGTACGCCATCAGCCGCTCGGCCGCCCGCTCGGAGAGCTCGAGGGTCGGCTTGCCGCTTCGCTCGGCGAACTGCTTCAAGAAGTGATGGGCGAGGTGGAGCGTGTCCGAACCGCGTGAACGGAGGGGCGGCACCTCGAGCTTCACGACGTTGATGCGGTAGTAGAGATCCTCGCGGAAGCGCTTTTCCTGCACCTCGTTGTCGAGGTCTCGGTTGGTCGCCGCCACGATGCGCGCGTCGTAAGGGATCTCGCGGTTGTCGCCGACGGGGCGAACCTTGCGCTCCTGGAGCGCCCGCAGCAATTTCGGCTGCACGTCGATGGGGAGCTCGCCGATCTCGTCGAGAAAGAGTGTTCCGCCGTTCGCCTGCTGGAAGAGACCCACGCGCGTCGCCTTCGCGTCGGTGAAGGCGCCTCGCGCATGTCCGAAGAGCTCGCTCTCGAGCAGGGAGTGCGGGACCGCCGCGCAGTTGATGGCGACGAAGGGACCCTCCCGACGCTTGCTCTTGTTGTGCACGGCGCGGGCGACGAGCTCCTTGCCTGTACCGGTCTCGCCGTGGATGAGGACGGAGGCGTCACTGTCGCTCACGCGGTCGATGAGGTCCGCGACCTTCCGCATGGCCGGGCTGCCGCCCACGATGAGGCTCTGGTTCGCGTCACGCGCGGCGCGGAGATGCTTGATCTGTTCGCGGAGACGGCGGTGCTGGACGGCGCGAGAGACCACGACACCGAGCGTCTTGCTCTCGATCGGCTTGATCACGAAATCGTAGGCACCCGCGCGGATGGCGCCCATCGCCGTCTCGAGGGTGGCGTTTCCGGTGATCAGGACAACGGGGACATCGGGGCGGATCGCGAGCACGCGCTCGCAGACCTCGAGTCCGCTCGTCTCCGGCATGCTCAGGTCGGTCAGAACCACGTCGAAGTCGCGCGACGCGATCTTTTCGAGGGCGTCGGCGGCCGTCGTGCACGTCGTGACTTGCATGCCCTGACGCGAAAGCGCGAGCTCGAGCAGCTCGCACGTGTCGCGCTCATCGTCGACGACGAGAACTTCGGTCTTCTTCATCGTAGGCCTCGCGGTGCGGAGCAAACCATGTCCAGCGGCCCCGACCAGCAGGGGCCGTGCCAGCCGCGTTCACCGCATTTCACGGGCGCAAACAGAAGCTTCCGGGGCAATTCGCTACGATGTGTTCATGCCTGCCACACACCGCAACAAAGCCACGGCTCCGCGCGCATCGTCGCCACAGACTTACTTGGGGGCCGAGCGAGGCAGCCTTCAGTCGGGGCGAGGTGCGCCCTGTCCCATTCCCTCCCAGTCGCCGCGCTCTTCATCGATGAGCGACTGCGTGGGGGGACGGGGACCTTTCTCGACGACCGCCTCTTGCTTCTGCTGCTTCTGACGCTGCTCGTGCACGTCGGACGGCCCGGGCTTCTTCGCGGCCTCCTGCGCGGCGTGGTCTTCGGGGGGAACGGGCACGCTCTTCGGCGAATTGGGGTGGGGCATCAGGTCCTCGGTCTGCGAATGTTGCGTGATGGAGGCCGGTGCAAGGGGGGGACCGCGTTGGCAAGTCCTCCCTGGTGTCCAACGATCTCGGGCGCTTGTGTGGCGAAGAGCGGGCTCCGACGGCACGCCCCGCGGCGTCATGACCATTTCGCGCATCTGAATTCTGCCGCACCGAGGCGTGCACGCGCGCACGTGCGTCACGCGATCCCGCCAATGATCGTCGACCGGTATAGGCAAAACGGACGTCCAGTGGCACTCTCGCCTCGGCCATGGCAATTCGCCACGGCACGAGACACTCCTAATGTCGCAGGCAGCGCCAACGAAACGCATACGTCCGCGCTGGCAGTGGTGCTCGCTACGGTGCGTGTCGAGCGACTCCCGCCGCGCGATGGCTGCGGCCACGAAAAAACCGAGGTGCTCGCGATGAAGGGTCAAGTGCTGGTCGTCGACGATGAGCAGGAGACGTGTGACCTCCTCGAGATGGCGCTCGTTCGCCATGGCTTCAAGGTCACGACGAGCACGGCGGCAAACCACGCGCTCGAGCTCGTGGCGACCCAGGACTTCGACGTTGTCCTCACCGACCTGAGCATGCCGGAAATGAGCGGCCTCGACCTGTGTGAACGGGTGCTCGGCACGCGGCCGAACATGCCGGTCGTGGTCATCACGGGGCAGGGAAGCCTCGAGGCGGCCATCGGCGCCATCCGCGTCGGCGCCTACGACTTCATCACGAAGCCGGTCGACCCAAAGCTGCTCTACCTGAGCGTCTCGCGCGCCATCCAGCACCGCCACCTCCAGGACGAGGTCAGGCGCTTGCGTGAAGCCGTCGCCGCCGATTCGGAGACGACGGAGAATGCCATCGTCGGCCACAGCGGCGCGATGCGGAGGGTCTACGAGCTCGTCTCACGCGTGGGCGAGAGTGATGCCTCCGTCCTCATCCACGGTGAGACGGGCACCGGCAAGGAGCTCATCGCTCGCGGCATCCACATGCGCAGCAGGCGCAAGGACGGTCCGTTCGTCGCGATCAACTGCGCCGCCGTCCCACACTCGCTCATCGAGAGCGAGCTCTTCGGCCACGCGCGCGGCGCGTTCACGGACGCGAAGGTCCAGCGCACGGGCTTGTTCGTCCAGGCGAGCGGCGGAACGCTCTTCCTCGACGAGATCGGCGAGCTCCCGATCGACATGCAGCCGAAGCTTCTTCGGGCGCTGCAGGAGCGTAAGGTCCGTCCGGTAGGCGCAAACCAGGAAATCCCGTTCGACTCGCGCATTGTCGCGGCGACGAATCGAAACCTGGAGGACGAGGTCTACGAGAAGCGTTTTCGCGAGGACCTCTACTATCGCATCAACGTCGTGAAGATCGACGTCCCCCCGCTCCGCGAGCGCGGCGGTGACGTCCTGCATCTCGCGCAGTACTTTCTGAAGGCGTTCGCGGCACGCAACGACAAGAGCGCGCTCGAGCTGTCGGCGACCGCCGCCGAGAAGCTCATGGCGTACAACTGGCCCGGCAACGTGCGCGAGCTCGAGAACTGCATGGAGCATGCGGTGGCGCTCGCCAGGTTCGACCAGATCACGGTCGAGGACCTCCCTGAGAAGATCCGCGCGTACCGCGCCGAGCGGTTCGTCGTCGCTGCCAACGATCCGACCGAGATCGTCACGATGGACGAGCTGGAGCGCCGTTACATTCTTCGCGTGCTGTCACTGGTCGGAGGCAACAAGTCGAGGGCCGCTCAGGTGCTCGGCTTCGACCGCCGAACCCTCTACCGCAAACTGGAGCGCTACGGAGGCGGCGTCGGTCAGGGAGCGAGCGCGGCGGATTCCGAGGCCATCGACCCAACCTGAGCGTCGCGCGTGCTCACATCTTCGCGGAGGCACCGCCCGCGTCGCCGCGTATCTCGGTGTGCCGTCCGCGCGTGACGATCGACGCGTCGGCGCTCCGCAGCTCCTTCAGCGCGCGGACAATGCGGGCGCGCCATTCCTCGCGGTCCTCCGTCCCGGTGTCGGTGTGCAACATCATCGAACGGGTCCGATGCAGGTTGGATGCCGACTGCGTTTACGCGACGCGGGACGGGCCGCACGGAAATTTACGACGAGGCGAAACGCGACCGCCGGTCCTTCCTCGCTACGGTGCGACGCCGTAGATGCTCAGGACGATCAAGACCCGTCCTCGGCGTGTTTGACCGCACTCACCAAGGGGAGCGTGACGACCACAGCGGCACCGGCGGCACCTCTTCGGCCCGGTGGGAGGTGGCTCTTCTCGATCGTGAGCTTGCCACCGTGGGTGCCGAGGATCTCGATGGCCATCGACAGCGAGAGACCGAGGCCGCGCGCGGAGACACGAGTGACGAAGCGACGACCGAGCGACTCGGTCGAATCGTCGGAGAAACCAGGACCGTCGTCCTCCACACGGACGGTGACTGCGCCGTCGGCGACGGAGAGCGCGACCTCGACGCGCGCGCTGGCGAGCTTCAGCGCGTTACCGATGATTTCACGGTAAACGAGGAGCAGGAGGCGTCCGTCGCCATCGACGAAGACGGCCGACGCGGGCACGGTGCAGGCGGTCGCGACGTCCTTGCGGGCGTCGATCGCGAGCGCGTCGTCGAGGGCCTGCTTGACCATCGCTCCCATGTCGATCGCCGCGAGCTCCGGCTCGACCGCGCCGCCCTCGAGCTCCGCGACGAGCGCGAGGTGCTCCGAGAGTCGCATGAGTCGACGCAGGCTTCGGCGTGCCATCGCGACGAGCTCAGGCCGTGGCTTCTCGCCGTTCGCGAGCTCGTCGAGCACGGTGAGCGTCACGCCGGTGGGGGAAGCGATGTCGTGAGCGACGCGGCGCAGGAACTGCGTTCGGAGGTGGTCCGCGACATCCGCGTCGAGGCTCGGGCGTGCGGTCATAAAGGGAATTCCGGGAAGCAGCTTCAGGGCCAAGCGCCACGGTCCCGATCGTCGAGAACTCGCGCCGCTGAGGTCTTGCCAGCTCGTAGCGGATTACGCCAGCGGGGCAAGTGCCGACCGCCGATGCAGGCCTCGGCGAATCCGCTCAAGATGGGCCGCGAGCGCATCTACCCGAGCGAAGCTTGCTTCGCCGGCAGCGTGAACGCGATGACGAGCTCGTCAGCGGGCGCGATGCTGAAGGTCCCGCGCTGAGCCTCGACGAGTCCTCGTGCGATGAGCAGCGCGAGACCGCCGCGACCCTCCGGGAGCGGTGGGATCGGCATGCCCCCTGGACCGAACGCGCGCGCGGTGAACACCACGGCATCGCCCTGACGTGCCACGCCGAGGCGGATCGTGCCGCCCTCGCCGGTCGCCTTGGCCTCGAACGCGATGATGTGCGCGAGCGCCTGGAGCGTGCGTGTGCGATCTGCGAGCACGAGCGGGTCCTCATCCGTCTCCACGAACGTCACGGCCGCGCTCTTGTCGTACGCGCTTGACCTCGTCGCTTGGGCCGCGTCCTTCAGGAGCTGAGCTGCCTTCTCCTCGCGTGGCGTCAGGTCGATCTTGCGCGCGTCGATCCGGCTCGCTTCGACGAGGTCTTCGATCAGTCCCTGCATTCGCGAGCTCGCGCGTTCCATTCGCGAAATAAGGCTGATCCCGCGCGAAGGGTCGATGTCGTTGCGCTCGAGATCGTCGCGGAGGAGACCGGCGCTCATCGCAAAGGTGTTCAGCGGGTTGCGCAGGTCGTGGGAGACGCTCGCGAGCAGTGCTTCGCGCGCATTGGTGACGCCTTCGACACGGGCGCGGAGTCGCGCGCCCTCGAGCGCAAGGCCGGCGACGGTGGCGAGCTGCGTGAGCGCGAGGTCGAGTACGGCGTCATCATCGTCGCTCGCGCGCGCGATCGCGAGAAGGCCTTCGGGGGCTCCGTTCGATCCCGGCATCGCGACGGCGAGCGTACCGTTCGCACGAACGAGTGGGCGGGCCGCCGCGAGCAGCGCGGCGAAGGGAGGCAAGGCGGCTTGCGAGGCCGCCTGCGACGCGGGCGCCGAACGCTCGCCGCCGCGTGCGGTCTCGTCGGCGGAGCTCCTCACAGTTGCGATTGCTCCCTGCTCCACGCGTAGGGCCCACGCGTGGCGCGCAGCTGCGAGCGAACGCGCCTCGTCGGCGACGAGGTCGAGAATGTCGTCGGTGCGCGTTGCAGAGCGGACACGTGTGCACGCGGCGACGAGTCGCGCCATCACGGCCCCGGGATCGAGAGAGGTCACGTGGGCGTGATACCACCACGCAACGGCGCGAGCCAGTGCGGCTCCTCGCGGCAGCGTGCGACGTGACTCACGAGAGGAGAGCGGCGCCTGTCTGGACGAAGTCGCCGTCGGCCCACGCGAGCAGCGACTCGATCTCGCCGCGCAGGAGCGCGTATTTCATGTCCGCCGGATGGATCGCGATGCGCGCAGGGAGCACGCGCCGCGCGGGGCGTGCGACCCTGCACCACGCCACGCTCGAGAGCAGGCGGCCCGGCGTGCGGCTCGCGTAGTTGAGGACGAGGCTCGCCCGCGAGCGCTTACCCGCGGGGTCGTAGACGCGCAGGTGGTCCTCCGTGTACGCGTATCCGCGCTCTCCGAGGAGCGCGAGGACCCACGCAGGCATCGACCAGGCGGGAGCTATGAACCCCTGGATCGCGAGCCCGGCGTCACGCAGCATCCGCTCGCCGTCGTCGAGACGTCGGAGCGCCTCCTCGGGCGACACGTCGCTGAACTCGGCCTCGCCGCCGGAGACGACCTTCTGTGCGAACGCGTGTCGTGCCCGACCCAGAGCGCCCGAACCGCCTTCGGTGCGCGCCCGGTGAAAGTAGCCGTGCAGGTAGATCTCGTGTCCTTCGGCCTGGAGCTCGCGCAGGCGCTCGCAGTAGCGCGGGTGATCGACGAGCGATGCCCGTCCGTGGAAGTTCGGGACGACGAGCAACGCCGGGCGTACCCCGTGCGCGTGCGCGGCCTCGAGAGCGAGCTCGACCTCGTGCTCCCACGCGGGTGACACGTCGTGGATCGATACGTGGACGGGCATGCGCGAAAGACGAGCCGTTCGGCGCGCTACTTCATCCAGGCCTGTTGCGCGCGCGCAACGGCCTCGAACTCGCTCTCGAACATGACGAGCTGCTCCGTCACGATGTCGAGGTTCTTGTGGTTCATCTCGCTGTCCTCGGCCAGAGACATGTCCACCATCTGCCGGCGGATCTCGCCGAGCTTGTCGCAGATGTTCGCGAGGCGCTGGAGATCGGCCTGCGGGCGCGGCTTGTCGGCGAAGTTCGCGCGGTACTCGTCGAACAGCTTGTTCGCGGATCCGCCGAGCTCTCCCATGATGTCGGTCATGGGCGTCGCCTGGCGGATCTTCCGGACCTCGGCGAGCTCGGTCTCGTACGTCGACAGCCGGTCCGTGACGATCGTGATGTTCTTGTCGTTGAACTCGACCTTCAAGCCGCCGTCGCGGAGCGCGGTCATGCGCTCCCTCATCTTCTTCAGTGTGGCGACCACGCGCATGAGCAGCGCGGGACGGCGCGAGACGCGCGGCTCGCCGGCGAAGTGCGTCTGGTAGACCGCGAACTGGTTGTTCGCGAGCGAGGCAAGGACGCTCGCCTGGTCGTCGGGCGTCCCGCTCGCGTGCGCGCCTTCGACCAGCTCGATCTCCTTTTGGTACTGCGCGAGGTTCTCGCGCACCACCGAGCGGTCCTTTTCGAAGTCACCGCTGCCCTTGGACTCGGTGATGAGCTGGCTCATACGCTTCTCGATCTGGCGGAGATCCTCCACCAGCTCGCCGAGGAGCGCGACGTCGCGAGTCGAGCGATCCTTGCCGGCGAAGTGGCGCATGTAGCGGGCGAACACGAAGTTCGCGCTCGTGGCCTCCACCGAGAAGTGCTCGAACGAAGGTCCGACCGCCCGCGCGCGGGCGATCGCCTCGCGCTCGACCTTGTAGAGCTCGAGGCTCTGTGAGGCCGCGTCGCGGACACGCGCGAGGTCGGGACCCTGCGCGGCGCTCGGGATCTTGTCGACTTGTTCGAGGATCGCCGCGCAGCGCTTGATCATGCGCTCCATCTGTCCGATGTCTCGAGTGAGGCGCGAGTGACCCGCGAAGTCGGTAGCGTACTCGCGATCGATCTGCTCGAGGTCCTTGCCCAGGTTCTCGACGAGGTTATTGGCCATGGATGCTCGCGTTTCTAGCACACTAGGATGCCAAGGGTGATCGCATGGTGGCGACGAAGATCGGGCGGGTCGCGGCCGTGAAGAAACCGGCGGACGCGGCGACCTTCGGACAGCCTCGGTCGTCTGCGTCGCCGACGACCTAACCGCGCTTCTTCTTGTTGCGCGCGCGGATCACCATCGCGAGCGTCAGGCCCGCGAGGGTAGCCACGGCGAGTCCGCTGCTCGCCCCTTCGTTGGGCGCGGTCGAACAGCCCCCGCTGTCGCTGCTGGCACCGTCCGCGGGAACGCCGCCGTCGTCGGCGGGTGGCGTGGTCGCGCCGCTCGTTCCCGAGGTGCCGCTCGTTCCCGAGGTGCCGCTCGTTCCCGAGGTGCCGCCGCTCGTTCCCGAGGTGCCGCCGCTCGTTCCCGATGTGCCACCGCTCGTTCCCGATGTGCCGCCGCTCGTTCCCGAGTCCGTGCCGGCGTCCGTCTTCGTGGGCGCGGGGCAACCGACGCCGGCGTCTCCCTCGAGAAAGAGCTGGCCGCGGATCTCGCCGTTGGGAAAGGCTGACGAGTGGAGGTTCGCATAGAGGTTGCCAGCCACGAGCTGCGTAGCCTCTCCGTCCGTGAGCGTCTTCTGGACCTGGATGGGGCTCGTGCCCGGAGTCGCGAAGGCCGGAAGGATCGGAGGGCCCGAGACGCCACACGCGCCCGCGTGGATGTGACCCGCATTCGGCGTGATGCCGGCAAACGTCACGGTGCCGGTGAGCTGGTTGTTGGTGTCGTTGAACTGGAACGTCGCCGTGCCCGTCGCGGCGCTCACGTTCGCCGGCACCTCTTGCTTGCCGTTGAGGACCGCCGTGTAGTTCGTCTTCGCGGCGCTCGCGCTACCGGTGAGAAGGAGCCACGCGAGCGCAGAGGTGAGAAAGAGGGACTTTTTCATGCTGGAATGGTCGCGTGCCGGTGCCCGGGATTCAACCTCGGGCGGACCACAGTCCGGACGATCGGTCGCACCTCCGCTTACGTGAAGAAACGTCCAACCTCACGCAGGGTTCGGCCGCCGCCCGAGAAGCTCCGTGTAGAGTGCAATTTGGCCCTCGAACTGCTCGATGACGTTCGGCAATCGGCGCGTCGCGCGGAAGGCCGCCGCACGCACCGAGTCGGCGTCCTCGTCGAGGCGCGCGAGGAGCCGTTCGATTGCCTCCGCGCACGCCTCGACGTCGAGCGCGCGATAGCGCTCGCCCGCCTCCGGCACGTGCATCTCCGCTGCTCCGCCCTCGTCGGGAACGACCGTCGGCAGGCCACAGCTCATCGCCTCCGCGATGCTGAGCCCGAACGTCTCGAACGGGCAGCCGTGCACGAGCGCGTCCGCGCTCGCGAGCATGCGCGCGAGCGCCTCGCGCCCCTTCACGAAGCCGGGCATCACGATGGCCCGAGAGCCCGCGGCACGCTCGGCCATGCGGGCGCGCTCGGGACCGTCACCGATGAGCACGAGGACCATGTCGCGCTGCGGGGCCCGTGCGCGCATGCGCAGGAATGCGTCGATGACGACGTCCCATCGCTTCTCGATCGCGAAGCGTCCGACGCCGACGAGGACGATGGCGTCGTCGCGCCGTGTGTCGTGCGAGGCGAGAGCGAGCAGCTCACGACGGCCCTCGTAGCTCCTTGCGTCGGGACGGAAGACGTCGCGCTCGATCCCGAACGGCACGCGCACCACGCGGGGCACGCCGTGCGAGACCAGCTTGTCGACCTGCCACTCCGCCGCGACGAGCGTAGCGTCGCAGCGGCGTGCGATCGATCGCACGAGACCCCACAGCGGTCGCGTGGCGAGCGAGCCTGGACCGATGGCGCGCGACCACTGGCTTGGTCCTAGCACCGGCAGGTCACGCGCAAGGCGTGCCCCAAGGACCCCCGCGTAGGTGTCGATGAAGTCCGAATGCCACTGAAACGTGCGGACCCCGTAGGTGCCCCGCCGGGCCCGGAGGGCGCCCAGTGCGGCGAGGTAAGGGGAGTGGACCTCCAGGATGTCGGGCCGCTCCCGGGCGACGATCTCCGCGATTTTGTCGAATCGCAGCAGCAGATGGTACGTCGGATCATACGGCGACGCGGGGCCCCCCACCCGGATCACGCGTGCGCTTGCCTTCGACCGTGCTAAACGGCCGCTGCCTCTCCCTGAACCTACACCTACCCCTTCGCCGACGGTGCTCTCCGAGTCTTGAGCCCCTGGAGCAACGACGACGTGCTCGTGGCCGAGTTGGCACAGAACGTGAGTCTTGAGCGTCAAATGGCTTCGAACCCCGCCGCCCCTTTCGGAATAGAATTCCGTCACGTCGAGCACCTTCACGGCACGTCCTCGAACGACGTCCGCAACGATCTCAGCCCGCCCGCGAAGTCCCTTACGCAGGCACGCTTGGGCGGATCGCTCCCTCGATCGGCGTTTTCACGCAAGGAGATCGCTGCCCACCCGCAGAGCGAAACGCCGTTCGCGGCTCTGTCGGCCCGCCACGGTCGCCCTCTCAAGGTAGCCATCCTCAGCGATTTCACGCGAATCCCCTACGCCAACGGTGCAGCGTTTCAGACACGGTTCCTGTACCAAGAATTGCGTCGGTGTGGTCACCAAGT
>JAYSXP010000300.1:0-4857 GCA_043717125.1 Polyangiaceae bacterium
GCCGCGGGGCGGAGCTGCCGAGCAACTCGAGCACGGCCGCGTCGTCGCCGATGCCGACGCGAACTCCCCCGCCCGTCGCCGGTGTGCCGAAGCGGGCCCGCAGTGCGGCGACCCGCGCGAGCTCGCTCGACGTGCTCACGTTCGGTCCGCGGGAGGGAGACGCGACGGGAGTGTGCGACGCGCCTGAGCCGACGGCAGCGTCACCGTGAACACCGTACCGCTCGGCTCGTGGGCCGAGATCACCACCGTGCCGCCGTGTGCCTCGACGATGCGCTTCACGATCGACAGGCCGAGGCCGGTGCCACCGTACTCGCGCGTCGACGACGAATCGACCTGGTAAAACGCGTCGAACACCCGGGTTCGCTCGCCGCTCGGGATGCCGATACCCGTGTCCGAGACCGTCACCACGACAACCCTACGCACGGGAGCGAGCAGCACAGCGCCTCCGTCGTCGTCATCCTCCGACGCACCGCCCTCGGCGACACGCGCGCGGATGGTCACGGTGCCGCCCTTCGGCGTGAACTTCACGGCGTTGTCGGCGAGGTTGACGAACACCTGGCGCAGGCGCTCGGCATCCGCGGCGAGCTCGCACGCGACGCGGTCGTCGTCGAGCACGAGCTCGACGCCCTTCTTCAGCGCCGCGGGCGCGACGGTCGAGATGACCTCCTGGAGCGTCGGGCCGATCTGGATCGACGCCTGCCGGAGCGACATCGTTCCGCTGTCCAGCTTCGACAGGTCCAGCAGCCCCATGATGAGCCCCAGCAGCTGCTCGCCCTTGCCGTGGATCGTACCGACGAAGTCTGCCTGCTCCTTGGAGAGCGGCCCTGCGATCCCCTCGGCGAGCATCTCGCTGTACCCGATGATCGACGTGAGCGGGGTCCGCAGCTCGTGGCTCACGGTCCCGAGGAAGTTCGACTTGAGGCGATCGAGCTCCTTCAATTTCGTGTGCGCTTGCTCGAGCCGCTGGGTCTTCTCCTCGAGCGCGCGATAGCTCTCGCGCACGCTGTAGAGGTGCAGCTTGCTCGTGACGTACGCCTTGTGGCTGCTGAAGATGATGAGCTCGAGCGTCGTCTTGAGGTGACGTGCGATGCGTCCGAGCGCCTCCGGCTTCACGCGTGCGACCGTTGAGAGTCGCGATGTCGACTGGATGACGTCGAGCTTCGGCACGCTCCGGGCGAGCGTCTCCGGCGGCTCGCGCAGCCCCGAGGGGGCATACGGTCCGAGCACGATGCGGCCGATGCGCCGCCCCTCGTAGTCGAGCGAGACAATGCGGTAGGCGAGGCCGGTGAAACACGCGTGAACGACGTCTCCGTCGTCGCCAGGGTCAACGCTCTTCGCGGCGCTGACCGTCGCTCCGCACGCGGCGCGCCCCTGCGAGCTGTCGTTGACGAGCCCGCAGATGTCGAGCTCGCTCGCGACGTTCGCGAGGAGCGCGCCCTCCGCGGAGTAAACGCGCACGCCGATCCCGAACAGCGACTGCATCGAGCGGCACATCTCGGCGAGCGCATCGCGATCGACGACGTCCTCGAGACGAACGGGGACGTCACCGACGACATCGAGGGCGTTGCCGCTGCCTTGCGACGATTTCTGCGCGGTCACGGTGCGTTCCCACGCGAGGGAGGAGTGCCTGGAGCGCGTGGCCCTCCGATGAACGCCGAGGAGAGCGCCGTCGCCTGGCCCGCGTAGCCGACGCTCGCGGCCGCCATGGCAAGGAAGGCCTCCGGCCGGAGGCCGAGCTTGTCTTTGAGGTCGTGCTCCTCGTCGAGGCGCTTCCAGGTGCGGTCGAGCAGAGCGAAGAAGCTCTCGAGGACGCCCTCGCCGGTCACCGCAGACGCCTTGAGAACGGGCTCCTTGCCGCGCCGGGCGAGCTGGTCGATCTCCGCGTCGGTCCGGATGTTCGGCAGATCGCGCTTGTTGAACTGGATGACGAGCGGCACCTGCGAGATCGAGCGACCGAGCTCCTTCAGGTTCGCGCGGAGGTCGAGGAACGACTCGGCGTTGTTCTCGGTCTCGTTGAGCTGCGAATCGGCCACGAACACGATGCCGTCGGCGCCCTGGAGGACGAGACGCCGCGTCGACGCGTGGACGACCTGCCCCGGGACAGTAAAGACCTTCACGCGCAGGTTCATGCTCCCGTGCTCGCTGTCCGCTTTAAAAACGAGGGGCAACATGTCAAAGAAGAGCGTGCGGTCGTCCTTCGTCTCGAGCGTCATCAGGCGCCCGCGGCTTTTCTCCTGCACCAGCTGGTGCAGCGCCTTCAAGTTGGTGGTCTTCCCACTGAGCGCAGGCCCGTAATAAACGAGCTTGATCGCGACTTCACGGGCGGCGAAGTTGAGCTGCACAGACCGACTTTCAGGAGGGCGTGTCGTGTGGTCCACACGACCAGACCGACTTTCAGGAGGGCGTGTCGTGTGGTCCACACGACCTGGACTGCTTTATCGTATCATGAGCGCGTGCTGAAAGAAGGCGACAAGGTCCCCGCGTCTCTGCTCCATACGTCGTTCGAAGCGCTCCTCCCGACGGCGAGCGGTGACGCCGGCAAGACCGTCTCGCTGGGAGAGCTAGCGCCCGCAGACAAAACGCTCGTGCTGTTCTTCTACCCCAAGGACAGCACGCCCGGATGCACCCGTGAGGCGCAGGGTTTCTCTGCACAGAAGAAGGCGATCGACAAGGCCGGCGGCGTCGTGGTCGGCGTCTCGCGCGACTCGGTGAAGAGTCACTGTTCGTTCCGCGACAAGTTCGGCGTTGCGGTCCCGCTCGTCTCGGACCCCGAGCGATTGCTCCACGAGGGCTTTGGCGCCTGGGGCGAGAAGGTCATGTACGGAAAGAAGGTGCTCGGTGCGATCCGCAGCACGTTCCTCATCAAGGGCGGCGTCGTCGTCAAGGTGTGGCCGAGCGTCAAGGTCGACGGGCACGTCGACGCCGTACTTGCCGCACTGAGCGGCACGTCGACGGATGCAAAGAAGGCGCCGAGCACCCCCGCGAAGAAGACGGCCGCGCCCAAGAAGACGGCGAGCGCAAAGGCAAAGGCAAAGGGCCGGTGAGCGGCGCCGACGACGTCACCGTCGTCTGGCTGGCACCGGACGGCTCAGGCGCGCGCGCCCGCCCGAGCCCCGGCGACGGCCACGACGACGCCGCGCGCGCCGTCTTCGAATGGGCGCGAGCCCGCGGCCTTCGTGCAGGCGCCGCGACCGTGAGGTCGCGCAGCGCACTCGACAATCTCGACCTCACGATCGCGGATCGCGTCGAGAAGGAGCTCGGTCGTGCACGCGAGGCCACCGCAGCGCTCGATGCCGACGTCGCCGAGCGCGCGCTCGCGCGTGCCGAGACGCTCCTCCGCGAGCACCCCGAGCTCCCTCAAGCGGCGTGGCTCCGCGCAGAGGTGCACCGCAGCTGGGCCGCGCGGTGGTCGCGCGTCGAGCCGCGCGACGATCATCGCGCGCAGGTCGCGTGGCAGGACGCCGACGCGCTGGACGGAGGGCGGGCGGCCGGCATCGGCGAGGTGGCCTTTCCGCCGCGGCCGCGCACCGCGGCCACGCTCGACGTTCAGGGCGCCTCTTCGCAACGGGTCGTGGCGAGGCTCGACGGCAACGAGCTCACGGCATCGTCGACCGCGGGCACGACGATGTACGCGCTCGACGTCGCCCCCACGGAGCACCAGATCGTGGTGACCGTCGACGGCGAGACGGTCTTCGCTTCGTGGGTCGCGATCTCCGACGCGCCGACCATCCCGCCCGTGATCACGGTCCGCGTGAGCAGCGAGAGCGCGTGCGCGGCATCGTCGTTCGGCGGCGTCGCAGCGGACGGCGCTGGCGGCGTGCGAGCGCCGGGCGTCGGCTGCGACCACTGGGTCGCCGCAATACCGACCGAGCGCCCGGGCGCGGTGCTCGTCGCGCGCTGCGAGCGCGCGGCGTGTGGCCCGTTGCTCGAGTGGCGCGTGTCGGGCGGCCTCGACGCCGCGGCTGGGGTCGCGCCGCCGCACGTGCGGGGCGGTAGCGCTTGGCCAGCGTGGGCCACGTGGACGGCCCTCGGCGTCGGCGCCATCGCCGCGACGACGATCACGCTGATCGCGACCGGTGTCTTCGAGTCGCGCCCGACCGAGCAGCGCTTCGTCGGAGGCGGCGTCCGCGTCGAGTGAAGTTCTCTCCCCTCGCCCGGAAGAATCTGGCCGGCCAGGTTGTACCTATCCACGAGGGCGGTTCGGCCCGAGACGGTAAGCGGGTCGCCCGCATCCCCGACTCGTGCGTCCCGCGGCAGAGCTTCCCTCGATCCGCGATCACCCGAGCCATGTGGAGGTCTCCGCGCAGGTAGCTCCCGACGAAGTTCGTTTCCAATAACCCCCCAATCCAAGGCTCCCGGCGTGGTCCCCACTGCGTCCGGGAGCCTTCTCGTTTTTGTGCTTTGATCACGGAGGTTTGATTCTGTTTGCCAGAGGTCGAAATCCGCCGCATCGCGCGTTGCGGAGCACGGTGGCGACGCTTACCCTGTTCGGAGAGGTTTCAATGGCCAACGCCCCCGCACTCGACTTCCCCGCCTTCGTCACACGAAAGAAGGCCGAGCGCGCCGACGGCGCCATGGAAGGCGAGCACGACTACTCCTACATCCTCGACCGCCAGACCCGCGCGACGTTCGACTCCGCCAAGCCCATCGAGCTCGCCATCGCCAGCGCGGTCCGCGTCTTCAAGGAGCGGGAGAAGGGCAACCTCCTCGGCCATGCGGTGAAGGTCTCGAGCCGGCAGTTCGGCCGCATCCACGGGATCGCCCGCGAGTGCTCGGAGACCCTCGGGATCGCGCCGCCCGAGGTCTACATCACGAGCAGCCCGGTGCTGAACGCCGGCACGTACGGCACGAACGAGG
>JAYSXP010000004.1:0-2613 GCA_043717125.1 Polyangiaceae bacterium
CTTTGGCTTTGAAGTCGGCGCTATAATGTTTGCGTGGGGTCGTCATTTTGCTTGCTCCTTTTGTGCGACCCAGCTATTTTACCACTTTAACTTTTCGTCCAGTTTCCTGGGGACATTATAAAACAAGGCTGGCCCCTGCGAGTGTGGCCGTAAGGGGTGGTCTTGAGCAATTTACAGCCAGTGATGACATCAAGCGCTTCTATCAGGCCGCTTCCTTACCCACAGCAGTCGGCCCGGTTACTATCCGGGAAATCGCCAGAATTACGGCGAATGGTTCTACCGGCCCGGCCGCCAGTTCTTTTGAGGAAGCCGGTCGGTTGTTGGGTCTTGGGTTGGCTAGCCTGGTTTGTATTATTGACCCACAGGTGATTATCCTGGGAGGCGGCCTGATTGAAGCTTCACCCCTTTATTTTTCAGGAGTTTGCGCAGCTTTTCAAGCTCGTGCCTGGCCCAGTCAGGCTATCAATACTGTTATAAGCCAGGCGAAACTGGGTAATATGGCGGCTTTTATAGGCGGGGCGGCCCTTTTTCTCGATTGAAAAGCGACCCGAATATGAGCGACACTCTGGCTGCTCCACTCATCCACATTCAAATTTATAAGCCGGATGGATGAAGCAGCCAGGACGACCCTGCCATGTATGCCCGGTACAGGTGTATTCTAGGTTATAAAATCCCCCGCCATCACCGACTGGACCTTTATTGCTACCCAGCATTTAGCCCAAACACTGTTACCGGAAGGGCAGCACCTGTGACTATTCGCATTGTTCTGCCTTAAATATAGGGTACACTTGATTAAACCTAAATATTTTACCTTACCCGATTACTTGAAAGGATTATCAATATGTCTGAAAATCACCAATCCACACCAACCAATAATAACCTACCGCAACCTGATTCACAAAACCAGGAACAGGAACTTGACGATGCTAGCCTGAACGAAGTGTCGGGAGGCACCAACAAGGGGGCTGCAACAGTGGGGTCTTCAATTATTAATAAAATGCATGAATTGAAAAAGGCCATTATTGGTAATTTGCCCCGCTAAACTTTCATTTATTACCCAATATACAAGCCCCGGTGGCTCCTGTGCTACTTGTATCTTAATGGGGGTTGTAATAGTCCTGCGACAAGCACAATATTTGAACTCAAGGCAACCAGTAATTGTTATGGATTTAGTCTAAACGTCAAACTGAAAGGCTTTCATCATAATTATCAACGTACCACCTGATAGATGCTTGTCGCTTAGTTTCGGCCAGCAGTCTTAGAGCAGATAAGTTTATAACAGCCGCGAAGTCCCACCGCTTCTTGGTGAGGTACACCGGAAATAAACTCCATTTAATGTAAGGCCGGTCCCGGTTATACCACCGCAACTACCACTACTTATTCAGGGTATCGGTCAAAACTTTAAGGCCATTATTATAGCTGGTCTGCAACTCGGTGGTGCTAGCAATTACATCCGCCGTAACTGGCTTGTCGCTTTGAAGCAGGCTCTGGCTTACTCTGGTAAGTTTGCTGTTTATATCAAGGGCAGCATCTTTGTTACGCGAACTAACCGATTGCTCTACATCTTGCCAGCCACTTTTAAACTCCTGAAAAGAATTTCTGGCATTGCTTATATTGTTATCTTTAAGGGCCGTCAGGGTTTTAGTCAGGTTTACCCGCAATATCCGCATGTCCGCTACTTCATCCAGGATTGGACTCAAAGGCTGACCCGAAAGAGCCAGGTTTAGCGCGTCATTGTAGCCTTTCTGCACTCCTTCTACAAAAGGTATGATTTCCTGCGGGTTAGGGGTGGCACTCTCAAGGAGAACGTTAGCTTTGGCTTCGTTTTGAACTTCGATAGTATCGTAAAGTTGGGCCGAACGAGTTTTGACATAGACTTCAATGCCGTTCCACCCGTAAGAGTAAACCTGAAAATTAGCCCGTGCGGTTTTAATGTCACCTTTTTTTAGAGCTGTTAGCGTTGCACTGATACTTGGTGTAACGCTTTGCAGTAAAACTACTTCTTTGGTAGGAACCTTGCCCGTAGTACGGATGGTGTTAAGCATGGTCACCGAGCGATTGTAGGTGCTAATCAATTTGTTTTCAGCCTCAGTAAGGTCTGCTGCCGACGGCTTATCAACTTTGTAAAGTTGAGCTACTCTGTCAATCCACTTTTCAGTTTCCTTGTACAGTTCTTTGGAACGCGGCTTGACGCTGCCTTCGATACTATCCCAACCATTGTCGAATTTCTCAAAAGCCCCCCTGGCGGAAGCAATATCCCCTGTGCCCAGGGCCGCAATAGACTTGCTTAAATCTATTCTCACAATCCGTAAATCGGCGATTTCATCCAGAACGGCATTGTAAGCCGGACCGGTTTCGGCCATTTTGATGGCTTCGTTAAACCCCTTTTGCACTCCTTCTACATAGGTGATAATTTCTTCCGCCTTTGAGCCGGGTTTATCAAACAGATCATTTACTTTAAATTCGTTCTGAACCTCAATCGTGTCGTAAAGTTCCCTGGAGCGAGAATTCACGTATACCTCGATACCGTTCCAGGCGTAGGAGTATTCCTTAAAGACATTTTTGGCCCCGGCTACATCACTCTTTTTGAGGGCATCCAGGGTAGCAGTAATG
>JAYSXP010000031.1:0-7283 GCA_043717125.1 Polyangiaceae bacterium
GGCTCGTCGGGCTCGTCGTCTCGCCCGGCTCCGAGGAGCTACCGCCGCACGCCGCGGCGAGCACGAGGCCCGACGAGAGCACCCACACGCCCGTTCGGAGGCCATGCTTCAGCATTAGAGCGATTACTCTAACGGCGGCCGATCGGCGTCAAGCGAGGTGCGTGTATCCTGCGCGGGTGATCTCCTCCTTGGCGCGCGCGCTCGCTGGTTTCACGGTCGTCTGCGCGGCGTGCGGACCGTCTCCGTCGCGTCCCGCGGTTGCGGCGGAGGCGCCGGTCGTGGCGGGCGCCGGCGGCGCCGAGCCGGCGCCGGGCGGAGCCGCGAGCCCCGCGCCGAAGGCCGCGGCGACCATCCCCACGAAGTGCAGCGAGAGCGACCCGGCGACGCTGTGCACGCCCGACGTCGCGTTCGTGAAGCGCTTCTGCAACGGCTCGTTCCCCGACGTCGCGCTCGTGCTCCTCGGCAAGGACACGCCGTTCGTGCGCATGTACATGAAGGGCGACGTCGATGGGTGGAACGCCGACGGCGGCGCGAGCGCTCGCGCGCGGCTGCGCTTCGACGAGGAGATGCTCGTGCTCCGCCGCCGTGTGCCGCCCGCGAACGGGATGGTGGTGGGCTCCGGCGGCGCGGGCTACCTGGTGATGCGCTGGGACGGCAACTGCTACACGCTCGAGGACGGCGAGCTCACGCCGAAGAAGCCGACCGCGCCGCGTCAAGCGCCGATCCCGTGGCGCCTCTACGCCGAGTCGACCAAGACCGCGCTCCTCGCGGCCCCGAAGGTGCTCGCCGCGTACCAGAAGCGCGGCAAGGAGTGCAAAGGCGCGGTCAGCGGCGAGGTCACGAAGGCGTGCGAGACCGCGGACAACGGCCTCTCGTCCGCGGTGGTCGCGGAGATCCGCGGCGGGCTGGCGATCCCGACGCCGGAGCATCTCCCGTGAGCCGCGAGCGGGAGGGCCGGCGGGTTGCTCGTCGACGGACTCCGCCTCCGCGCCTGGCCCGAAGGACTGCGTCGCGCAATTCGCTGACGCCCACGACGCTGCGTCCGCTGGCCGGCAAGCCCGCCGCCGAACCCGCCGTCGCGCCCTCGACGAGGGGCGGGGGATGCGATCCTGATCGTCGGCTACGAGCAGCTCGAGGGCCGCCCGCATTTCATCTTCCGTAGCTCGCGGGGCGTCCGGTCCGACGGCGGGTACGGCTACTTCTCCTTCGAGACGATGGAGGACAACGTGTTGCTCGGCTTCAGCGTCGGGATCAAGCGGAAGGTCGCGTGCGCCGAGCGCGCGCGTGCGTGTGGACGGTCGACCCCGGCGCGAACGGATGCCCCGCCAACGGTCAGCCGTACACGCAGACCTGTCCCGCGCCGACCTGCGCGCTCACCACGCGAGAGAACGAGCTGAAGCCGATGGTCTTCGCCTGCGCCGCGCCAGTGAGGTGCTCGTCGCCGCGGGTTGTCAGCGGGCGGTGAGTCGAGCGAGCACGGTGGTGGGCGCGGCGTCGAGCACGAGCCGGTAGGTCCCGGTACTGGCCGGCGTGAAGCGCTGCTCGGTACCCGAGGTGGCGCCGTCGCGAACCAGTGGAGCGTCGACGGTGGGAACGCGGGCGCCGTCAGGCCCCTCGACGACGACGCGAGGCGGGCCCAGTCCCTGCGTCTGGACGATGACCGGCACGCGCACGCGCACCGCGCGAGCCTCCGGCTGCGGCTGCGGTCGACCGCTGAAGACGACGAGCTCGACGATCTGCGGCTCACCCTCCTTCAAGCTGCTGCCCTCCGCATGACATCCAGGTAGTACGAGGAGGAGCAGCGGGAGAGCGAGGGAGCGCCACGGGACCATGCCGAGCAGGTTACGCCTCGAGCGCGCGGCGCGCTTGACGTCTGCCTTGGCCTACGGGGAGCGAATCGCGGAGGAGTCATCCTCGCGTCCGGGGCACCTGACGCGCGCTTACCACGACGCGAAGGCGTCGCGCACTACCCCCAGGGGGCATTGGAGCCGGGTCGATCGTCTGCGATCATCAATGCTTCATTCGACGTTGGGCCTCCGAGCTTCGTTCGCCGCGCACTGAACGGGTGGCGAGTCGAGCGATTAGCCGCAGGGGGCAAGCTATGTAGATGGACGGGGGCATTGATGAGCATCGATTCCAGGACCTGCGCTGATCCCGTGGGGCGGCGGTGACGGTCTCGCAGTGGCCTCCGGGGCCTCTACATCCCGCACAGCGCCGTTACCTCGCGGAGGATCTCGTGCGGCTGCGCCGTGCTGGCGAGCAGCGTCGCTACTCCGCTCCGCAGCGCGCGGCGAAGATCGATGCGAATCCGCACCAGATCGAGGCCGTTATCTTCGCGCTCGCGCGCATGCGGGAAGGAGGATGCATCCTCGCCGACGAGGTCGGCCTCGGGAAGACCATCGAGACCGGCCTGATCATCGCGCAGCTCTTCGCGGAGTCCGCGCGCCGGGTGCTCCTGATCGCGCCGAAGGCGCTGCTCGGGCAGTGGCGGCAGGAGCTCTTTCAGCTCTTCGACATCGTCGCGCGCGAGGGGCAGCCGCGCATCGGCGGGTTCGACGGCGAAGGGGTCTTCCTCATCGGCCGCGAGGCCGCGGGCAGCGAGAAGGGACGTGACGCCCTCCTCGCATCGGAGTCCTTCGACCTGTGCGTCATCGACGAAGCTCACGAGGTGTTCGCCGGCATCTACAAGCGGTTCGACAAGCTCGGTCAGTACGACGACGACGCTCCGCACGCCCGCACGGCAGGACGCGTGCGGGAGGTCCTCGTCGCGGGACACACGCCGGTTCTCCTCCTCACCGCGACGCCCATGCAGAACAACCTCGCGGAGCTCTGGGGCCTCGTCCAGTTCGTCGACCCGCTCGGGACGCTGCTCGGTGATCTCCCGACCTTCCGCGACGTGTTCTGCGGGGTCGACCACCGTCATCTCGCGCGCGGTCAGGAAGACGAGCTTCGCAGTCGCCTCCGCGTCGTCGTCCAGCGCACCCTGCGCAGGCAAGCCCAGGACTTTCTCGAGAAGCCCTTCGTCAACCGCCAAGCGAAGCTCTTCGAGTACACGATGAACCCCGAGGAGAAGGCGCTCTACGACGACGTGACCCGCTACCTGCTCGAGGCCGGCATCGTCGCGTTCCAGGGGACTCATCGGCAGCTGCTGCTCCTCGGCTTCCACCGGCTGATGGCGTCGTCGCCGCGCGCGCTTGCGGTGAGCCTCCAGCGCGTCGCCACGCGGCTCCGCCGCAAGCTCGCCGGCGAGGAGACCGAGAAGACCGACCGCGACGATGCCGGGAGAGTCGTCGCCGATCTCGAAGACGAGGACTCGGAGGTGGGGCCTCACGCAGCGAGCGAGATCGGTCCAGACGACGTCGAGAGCCGTGGCCCGGTGCACAGCCCGGAGGCCGTACGTGCGGAGCTGGAACGCATCGAAGGGTTCATCCGTCGTGCAGGGACCCTGGCAGCCGACGACAGCAAGTTTCGCGCATTGCTCCAGGCCCTGACCTTCGTCACCGATCGCGCGGGGCATGGCCACGGCGCAGGAAAGCTCGTCATCTTCACGGAGTCGCTCGTCACACAGGACTACGTGCGCGACCGTCTGGTCGAGAGTCGCTTGATCACGGACTCCGACATCACGCTGTTTAGGGGAACGAACGACTCGAGGCGCGTCCAGCAAGCCGTCGAGCGATGGGAGCAGGAGATCCCGCAGGACGAAGGGGCTCGCCCGAGCCCGGACATCGCGGCGCGGCTCGCGCTCGTGCACGAGTTCAAGACGCGGTCGAAGGTCTTCATCTCGACGGAGGCGGGGGCGAAGGGTCTCAATCTCCAGTTCTGCGATACGGTGGTGAACTACGACTTGCCGTGGAACCCGCAGCGCATCGAGCAGCGGATCGGTCGATGCCATCGCTACGGGCAGCAGCACGACGTCACCGTCATCAACTTCCTCGCCAAGGACAATGAAGCGCATTGGCTCACGTTCGAGATCCTGAGCCAGAAGCTCGAGCTCTTCGGCGCCGTCCTCGACGCGTCCGACCAGGTTCTGCATCGCCCGGACGGTCCAGGGGGGACTGTCCTCGCAGGGGCGCTCGGCGCTGGCTTCGAGGCCGAGCTTCGTCGGATCTACGATCGCGCACGCACGCTCGCCGAGGTGGTCTCCGAGCTCCGTTCGCTGCGCGAAAAGGTCGCGGAGGAGCGCGCGCGCTTCGAGGA
The DNA here is from genome assembly GCA_043717125.1 of Polyangiaceae bacterium. GTDB lineage: Bacteria > Myxococcota_A > Polyangia > Polyangiales > Polyangiaceae > Labilithrix. Next base: position 4,198 of record JAYSXP010000031.1, read on the forward strand.
GACGCACACCCGTACCGCGAGCCTCATCGAGGAGCGCTTCGACGAGGGCCTTCAGCGTGTCTTCCGCCTTCGACGAGACACGGTCCCGGCGGCGCTGGCCGAGCTCGATCGCGACCTGGTGTCGGTGGTCCTCGGCTACCTCGGTGCCGCGCGGCTCACGCACGAGCAACTCGCGTCCGGCGACGTTCAGCTGCTCCGGGTGGCGCCTTCGTTCGCGCTCCCCGAGGAGCTTCGCGGCGGCATCACGGCGGCGATCGGACCGTCGAAGGAGCACACGTCGCTCCACCTCGGCCACCCGCTGGTGACGGCTGCCGTGGCCGCGGCCCGCGCCGCGGTTCCGCCGATGTCGGTGATCGTCACGTTGCCGCCGGGGGCATCCGACCTGCTCCGCGCCTGCGCCGGACAGCGCGGTCGTCTCCGCGTGGTGAAGCTCTCATTCAACGGCTTCGAGCAGGTCGAGCTCCTCGTTCCAGTCGTGGTGCTCCGCGGCGGTGAGGTGCTCCCGCCTGCGGTCGGCGATGCCCTGCTGCGTTGCTCCTTCCGCGACGTCGCGATGCCCGATAGCCTTTCCGTCGGTGCCGGAATCCTCGACGACGCGACGGACGAGGTCCTCTTCGCCATCCAGTCGTCGGTGAACGCTGCCGAGCACGCTCGCTTCGAGCAGGCGCAGCGACAGGCCGACCGCTTCGTCGACGACCGGCTCCTGGTCCTACGTAAGCGTCGCGCGGCGCTCGTCGAACGTCTCGAGCAGGCGCAGCTCCGGCGGGATGGCGCTGCGGGCTCGGAGGCAAGGACCGCCGCGGAGAGCGCAGTCGTTGCCGCCGAGGTGGCGCTCGACGAGCTCGATGGCGCTGTCGCTCGCCTCGAGCAGCGCGACGACTCCACGTTTCGCAGATTCCAGGATCACATCCACGAGCGCCGCTACACGCCACCGGCGGTGACGCGAGTGTTCGAGCTGGATCTGGTGATCGAATGACGACCGCAGCGGAGGACGACATCGTGCTGAAGCTTCTTCACACCGCGGACTGGCATCTCGGCCTCAGGTTTCGCAACTTCACGGAGGAGAGCGAGAAGAAACTCACGCGGGCCCGGCTCGACGTGCTCGATCGCATCCTCCTCGCCGCCGAGCGCTACGAGGTCGATGCGGTGCTGTGCGCGGGCGATCTCTTCGATGAGCCGCTTCCTCAGCCGGAGTGGTGGGAGCAGGTCGCGCTGCGACTGCAGAAGCGGAACTGGAAGAACCGCCCCGTCTTCCTTCTCCCGGGCAATCACGATCCGTTCATCGCGGAGTCGGTCTGGGCCGCGGACCACAAGTTCCGGCGAATGTTGCCCGACTGGGTCCACGTCGTCGACCGCGCGGACTTCGAGTTCACGCTGCCCAATGACGCCGTGCTCTACGCGGTGCCTTGCACGTCGAAAGCCGGTCAGGCTGATCCGACCGGGTCGATACCCAAGCGCGCCGTGGGCGACGAGCGAATCCGGATCGGCATGGTCCACGGCAGCACCTTTGACATGAAGGATCGACTCACGAACTTCCCGATCGCGGTCGATGCCGCCGTGACGTGCGGGCTCGACTATCTCGCCATCGGCGACACACACGGCTTTCGCTATGTGCCGCCTGATCGAAGGCATCCGCCGACCATCTATCCGGGAGCCCCCGAGGCGACCGCGTTCGACGAGAAGGACCCGGGGTCTGTCGCCGTCGTGTTCGTCAACCGACGGCGGCTCGCGACGGTGACTCCGGAGCGTGTCGCGCGGTGGACGTGGGAGGAGATGACCGTAACGACGCTCGGGCAGTTGAGCGCGCTGGCGAGGCGCACGGATCTCGGCGCGCGCGTGCTGCGGCTTCGCGTGGAGATGATGCTTCAGGCCCCGGACTACGAGGTCGCGCAGGCGCTCCTGGAGGAGCTGGTAGGAACCCCAGCCAGGGACGGCAAGGTGGGCATCCTCGATCTCGACCGTCAGGGTCTCGAGCTCGATACCAGCAACATCGACACGTTCTGCGCCGACCTCCCCGAGGTTCTCCAGTCCGCCGTGCGCCGCCTCAAGGCCGCCGCGCACGATCCCGACAAGGGACTCGCCGCGCAGCGCGCGCTCATCCACCTGTATCGCGTCTCACGAAGGAAGGCGTCCTGATGCGATTCACGAAGCTGGTGGTCGAGTCCTTTCAGGCGGTGCAAAGCGCCGACGTCGAGTTCGGTCCCGGGCTGAACATCCTCTACGGACCGAACGATCTCGGCAAGTCGACGCTGGCCACGGCGATACGCGCCGCCCTCCTGGTGCCGCCCAGCTCGGCCGAGGCGTCGACCTTCGCCCCGTGGTACGCCGATGCCGTTCCGCTCGTGTCTCTCTCGTTCACGGACGACTCCGGGCAGCACTGGAGGGTGAAGAAGGGCTTCGGCAGCAGCGGAGCGCGCGCGGGCGCGGAGCTGTTTCACTCGAAGGATGGCATCTCCTTTCTGGCGGACTCCAAGGCGCGTCAGGTCGAGGAGACGCTCAGGCGGCTCCTTTCGTGGGGCATCCCGGCGCCTGGCGGGAAAGGGGGACCGCGCGGGCTCCCGACCAGCTTTCTCTCCCACGTGCTGCTCGGCTCGCAGACGGATGTGGATGCCGTCCTGGGAAAGAGCCTCGCCGATGATCTCGACGGTACCGGGAAGCTACGCCTCACCACCGCGCTCGCCACGCTGGCGCAAGATCCGCTCTTCAAGCAAGTGCTGGATGCGGCGCAGCGGGAGGTCGAGCAGTGCTTCACGCCGACCGGGCAGCGGAAGCGCGCGAAGGACTCGAAGTTCATCGGGGCGACGCAGCTCGTCAAGCAGCTCCAGGAAGAAGTGCGCGCGCTCGAGCGGCAGCTGACCGACTCCTCCTCGATCGAGGAGACAGTGAACGTTCACCGCGAGCGGCGCTCACGGGCGGTGATGCGCGCGGGGGATAGTGCCGTTGCCCTCTCAGCCGTGCGCGAGCGCGTCACCAAGACACGCGAGCGCGAGGAGGCGAGCGCCAGGCTCGAGGTCGTGAGGGCCGCGCTCCGCGCAATCGACGGGCACGCGGCGAATGTCGGCGCGCTGAGCGCCGAGGTCGATGCG
>JAYSXP010000301.1:0-4855 GCA_043717125.1 Polyangiaceae bacterium
GAACGGATCGGCGTTGCCGGTGGGCCCCGCAGCGCCGCCGTCGGGATCAGAGCCGAACGGATTCCGCTTGTCGCTCCCGCACGACGTGAGAACGCACGAAGCCGATGCCACGACGACGGCGAGCACAATTTGCCAGGACTTCATGGTCGGTCTCCGATCTAGTGAGGCGGGACGGGAGCGATCTGACCGAGGTTCAGGCCGCCCGGATACATATACGTCGTGTAGTCGCCGTAGCCGATGACCTGGATGCCAATCGGCTTGTCCGCGACGAGAGTGTGGACTCCGTCCTTGCCCGCGTCGAGGAGCAAGCGACCGACGAACCAGTCGGTGCCGGCGATGGGCGTGAGCTTCATCGACGCCGTGGTGCCGTCGAGATCGAGCTTCGTGCCGGCCGGCGCGATCACGTCGACGTAGCTCGTCTTGTAGTCGGTGGGCACGAGGAACACGTACTTCAGCCGGTACTGCTCGGCCGCCACCGCGAAGGTCTGCGAGGGATCGCCCTGCGATCCCGCCTTGCCCACGCCGCCGCCGGCCGGGTCGGCCTCGGACGCGCCGATCATGAACATGCCGACACCGAACTCGTGGTCGCCGCTGACCTCGAAGTCGTCGTGTAGTCACGGCGGTGTCGAGCATGCCGCCGTCGTCGAAGGTGCCGTTCACGTTCTGCGTCGGATCGGGCTCGAAGCCGCTACGCGACGAGCTGCTGCCGCATGCGACTGCGAGAGCGATCGCGCTCACGACGCCGCCGGTGATGACGCTGCTGAAGAATCGATTCATCGCTCACTCCCCTCGAGACTGCGGCTGCCATAGCGCTGCCGCGTGCTCGTGAGGAGTGATCGAACGGATCGTGATCGAGTCGATCGCTCTCGCGTCGTCCGGTCTTACTTCGTCTTACGCGCCCGACCCTCGGTCACTGGAACACGCGGTAGATCTCGACGTCCTGATCGGCGACGTCGTACGGCAGCGTGACCTCCACGAGCGTCGTCGGGTCGGCGCCGACCAGCCCGGCCGGCGGCGTGACGTAGACGTAGCGGGGGGTGGCCTCGTTCGCGAGACGGAAGCTGAAGCTCATGTTGGTCGGGAGAATGGCGTAGACCGAGCGGTTCGTCGCGAAGCCGCAGACCTCGCAGCGTCCGGGTCCATTCGGGATGACGTGCGGGACGCGGAAGGGCTCCGGCGAGACCGGCTTGATGGTGCACGAGGCGGGATTGGAGATGCACGACGCCGGACGCTCGTCGAGGTCCTCGCTGGGCTCGACGAGGAGCTTTGCCGTGTCCGGTCCGGCACACGCATCGGGCTCCCACGTGTACATGCACGCCTTCGCCTTGAAGGCCTCGGGCACGGTCGTCCCGTCGAGGAGCCGACCGACACGGAAGTGACCGCCGGTGCCCGGTACGAGCACGGCGCCGGTGCCGTCGACGTATGCGCCCGGCAGATCCTCGCACGAGCGCGTCTTGCGACGGATGTCGAAGCGCACCTGCGTGCCGATGCACGTCGGCGAAGCGAGCACGCCGCTGCCGAGGAGCGGGCCGAGCTGCTTCGGGGGCTTCACGCCGGCGTCCGGAGCCGGGTCGACGATGACGCGGCCACCGCCACCTCGGGCCGTGACGTCGCTGCCGCGTGCGGCGAGCGCCTCCGACGTCTCGTCGGTCTCCTCGGCGTCCGGGACTGGCGACGCGCAGGCGGCGAGTAGGACTGCGGAAGAAGCGAGGATCGAAGCGGCGAGGAGCGTTCGCATGTGCCCCCCCAAGTGCCATCGCGCGGCGACGTTTGCAAGGGCGCGACGTGTCCCCCGAAGTGCTTACACGCCGTTTTTTACGAGGTTTTATGCGGGCTCTCGCCCTCAGTCATCCGTTCGTGCAGCGCTCGCGAAGCGTTCGTGCGGCGCTCCTTCGTCGCTCGCTCGCTCGATCACCGTGCGAAGACGCGGAACGCCTCCCAGCCGAGCCGTCCCTCACGGAACGATCGCAGCTGCGCGGCCTGCAGCGCGGCGGCGAGGTCGCGACCGCCGTCCGCATCGAGCGCAGCGTGCAGGTCGCGCGAGAGAGCGCTCGCCGCACGATCGTCGACGACGCGAACCGGTGCGACGACCTCGATCGCGCCGGCGACGAGGAACGCCGAGGCGATGCCGGCAGCGCCCTCGTCGCGTGCGCCGAGCTGACGTCCCGCCTCGCATCCGGAGAGCACGACGCGTTCCGGCGCTCCGCGTAGAGCGAGCACGTCGCCGACGGTGAGCGCGCTTCCCTGCGCGAGCGGAAGCGCGCTCTCGGCGCCTTCACGGCCCGCGAAGACTCCATGGCCCGCGTAGTGGAGGAATGCGAGACCGGGAAGCGCGTCGCGCACGTGCGCCGCCGTAGCCTCGGTGCCGGTGAGCTTGCGGGCGTCGTAATGCTTCGCGAGCTGCACGAGCGCCGCATTCCCCTCGTCGCGGGACGACGGGAGATCGCCGGTGGGATCGGAGACGACGAGCGCCGCCCTTCCTCCGTTGCCCGCGCCCGCGCGAGATGCCGGACCGAGGTCCAACCCGTAGACGACCGGCGCGTGTGCGACGAGCGGCGCGTCACCCCACGTGAGCGCATGGACGTCGATCGCTGCGAAGGCACCGTCGACCAAGAGCCGGATACGCGTCGCGCGCGCGATCTCGCCGGCGACGGGCGCGAGCAGTCCGTTTCGCGGAAGCGTCGCCATCGTGCTCGGCGGGTCGTGCGGGTCGTGCGGGTCGCGCGGGTCGCGCGGGTCGCGCGGGTCGGCACCGAGCCGGAAGCTCCTCACCTTCCCTCCTTCGACGGCGAAGCCGACCGCGCCCGTCGTGTGCCCGAGGTCGACATACGCGAGCACGAGCTCGTCGCTCGGAAGCGCGGGCAGCGCCCTTGCGCTCTTTGCCGCTCCGACGACGGCCATCGCATCGTCGAGCGTGGCGCGGAGCCTCGAGAGGCGCGTCTTCCGATCGGCGATCGCCGCTTCGAGCGCGGGCCGCGCCTTCTTCCAGTCGCCGGCCGCTTCGCCGTCGAGCTGCTCGCGCGCGCTGCGATAGTCCGCGATGGCGCGCTCCCACCGATCGCGATCCGCGCCAGCGAGCGCCGCGACCTGCTCGGAGTGCGCGAGGCTGCGAACGAGCCGCGAGCGCGCGCGGCGGACGACGTCGAGCGCTTCCTTGTCGCGACCGAGCTTCGAGAGCAACGCCGCCGCGCGGTTGGTTCCGTCGCGGCTCTCGGCGGACACGCTGCTACGACCCTCGCCGAACGGGACAGCGGCAATCGCGTCTTCGATGACGTCGTCGGCAGCGCGATACGCCTCGAGCGCGTCGCTGGTCTTGCCGAGCCCTTCGAGGACGCGCCCTCTGCCGACCAGCGCGCGCCATAGCTCGCCGTCACGCTGTGCAGCGGTCGCACGTGCGCGTTCCATGTCGAAGGCGGCGAGGGCGCGAGCCGGCTCGTGATCGAGCAGCGCGATGCGCGCCTCGACGTCGTTCCAGAAGAGCGCGTCGCTGATCCGTGGCTCGGGAGTCTGCGCCCTGGCGAGCGCGAGGCGCGCCTCGGCCTCGCGCGGGCGGCCGTTCAACGCCTCGGCGAGCGCGAGATGCTCGAGAGCGACCGTGCGCAGATAGGTATCGGGACAGCCATTCTCGAGGAGCGCGAGCGCGCGCAGGTCCGAGTCACCGGCGTGTGCGGCGTCCGTAGCCGCGCCGGAATTCTGCGCGACCTCGAGCTCGGCGTACCCGAGGCCCAGCGCGAGCTCGGCGCGCTCGCAGGCATTCACACCGTGCGCGTTGCCGAGCTCGCGCTCTGCCTCGCGGAGCGTCGCGACGCAGGACTCGGTGGTGCCTGCATTGCACATGACCATGCCGCGGACTTGCCGCGCCGCGCGCGCGATGCCCTCTGCGCCGAGCTGATCGGCACGCTCGATCGCCACGGCGAGCAAGCGGAGCGCGCCGCGTGTATCCCCCGCCTCCCACGCGACCTGAGCGCGATAGAGCGGCTCGCGCGCGCGGCCGTCTGGATACGCCTCGAGATCGTTCGCGACCTCGTCGAGCACGCGCCGCGCCTCGGGGTAGTGCCGCGAGCGCTGATGGAGCATGAAGACCAGCGCGAACGCGTCGTCGGCACGATCGGAGATGCGGCCGGTGCGCTGGTCGAGCTCGATCGCGGCGCGAAAATGCCGATCGGCGTCGTCGACCTTGCCGCGCCGGAGCGCGATGCGCGCGAGCAAGCCTTCGGCGAGCGCGCGGTCCTCCTCGGTGGCGGTCGGCGACGCGAGCGCGGTGGTCGCGCGCGCCTCGGCGGGATCGAGCTCGCCTTTCTGGCGGAGCGACTGGGCTTCGTCGAACCACGACGGGCGAGGGCGAGCAGCGAGGACTTGCGTGTAGCTTGCATGCTTGTCGGTCGGACCGGTGCGACGCACGCGAATGGTCTGCGCGCGCTCCGGTGATGTGATCGTGAAGAGGCGACCACCGGCGACGTTCTTCGGCGTGGGCGCAGCCGCCGGTGGGTCGAGCTCGACGCGGTCGCCGCTCTCGCACGGGACCCAGAGGCGGAGATGACCGTCGGTCCCTGGCGTGCACGCAGGTGGCGCGCCGGGCTGCTCGACGACGAGCGCTGCGCAGCCCGAGACCAGCACGGCGAGCGGCTCGTCCGGGAGCGCCGTGGGCGTCCGCTTCGTGCACGCGGCCTCGTTCACGAGCAGGAGGAGAAGCACCACGAACGGCACGACACGGAGCGTGAGAAGAAGCACGTGGCGAACGGACGCTGTCGAGGTTCGCCGCCGCACCGAGGCGTCGTACCAACCGCATTGGAGACGCACAAGCTGTGATACGACCGCGCGGTGACCGACCCGAACGCCGACCTCGTCGCGCGTG
>JAYSXP010000302.1:0-13873 GCA_043717125.1 Polyangiaceae bacterium
CTCATTCTTGCCGAGACCGCTTGCCTTGAGCACCGCCGAGACGATGCGCGCGTCGGCGCGGCGCTCGATCTTCGAGAGCGCGCGACGGAACATGCGAAGGCGATCCGAGAGACGAACGAGCGGCTCACCGGAGAGCGTCGGCCCCTTCGAGGCGCGGACGGCGAGACCGTCCACGCCCTGCTCGAGGAAGAACCGGTCGAGCGCCGGCTGGTCCTTCATGTACTGGCCCTTCTTGCCCTTCGCTACGCGATAGAGCGGGGGCTGTGCGATGTAGAGGTACCCCTTCTCGAGGATCTCCGGCATCTGGCGGTAGAAGAACGTGAGCAGCAGCGTGCGAATGTGACTGCCGTCGACGTCGGCGTCGGTCATCAGGACGATCTGGTGGTAGCGGAGCTTTGCGATGTCGAAGCTGCCGCCCTGCTCGGGGCTGCCGATGCCGCAGCCGAGCGCGGTGATCAGCGTGCCGATCTCGGCGGACGAGAGCATCTTGTCGAGGCGCGCGCGCTCGACGTTGAGGATCTTTCCCTTGAGCGGGAGGATCGCCTGTGTCTTGCGGTCGCGGCCCTGCTTCGCGGAGCCACCTGCGGAGTCTCCCTCGACGATGTAGAGCTCGCTCGACTCCGGGTCCTTCGACTGGCAGTCGGCGAGCTTGCCGGAGAGGCTCGTGTAGTCCATCGCGCCCTTGCGCACGATCTCGCGGGCCTTGCGCGCGGCCTCGCGGGCCTTGGCGGCCATGATCGTCTTCTCGACGATCTTGCGGGCGGTCGCGGGGTTCTCCTCGAAGAACGTCCCTAGCTTGTCGTTCATCACGGCTTCGACGGCCGTCTTCGCCTCGCTCGAGACGAGCTTGTCCTTCGTCTGCGACGAGAACGACGGGTCTTGGAGCTTCACGCTGATGACCGCGGTGAGCCCCTCGCGGATGTCCTCGCCAGAGAGACCGTTCTTCACCTCCTTGAAGAGGTTCGCGCTCGTACCGTAGGCGTTGAAGACGCGCGTGAGCGCCGTCTTGAAGCCGGTGAGGTGAGTGCCTCCGTCCTTGTTGTGGATGTTGTTCGTGTACGGGAAGATCTGCTCCGCGTACGTAGAGTTCCACTGGAGAGCGACCTCGACGAGCACGGGCGTGCCGTTGTCGGCGGGGACCTCGGCAACGATGTGCACGACCTTCTCGTGGACGGGCTCCTTCGTCTTGTTGAGGTGCTCCACGAACTCGCGGATGCCGCCCTTGTACTCGAAGACTTCCTTCCGCCCCTCGCCGCGCTCGTCGATGAGGTTGATGACGAAGCCTGCGTTGAGGAACGAGAGCTCGCGCAGACGACTCGCGAGGATGTCGTAGCTGAACTCGGTGCTCGCGAAGATCTCGTGGTCGGGCTTGAAGGTGATCTTCGTGCCCGTCTTGTCGGTATCGCCGATGACGTCGAGCGACGTCGTCGGAATGCCGCGACGGTACTCCTGGTAATAGACGTGCCCTTCGCGCTTGACCTCGACCTTCAACCATTCGCTCACGGCATTGACGGCGCTGACGCCGACGCCGTGGAGACCGGCCGAGACCTTGTAGCTGGAATGGTCGAACTTCCCGCCGGCGTGGAGGACCGTCATGACGACCTCTGCCGCGCTGATGTCCTTGCCGAGTTTCAGCGACATCTCGGCGTGCTTGCCGGTGGGGATGCCACGGCCCGTGTCCTCGACGGTGACCGAGCCGTCGAAGTGGACGATGACTTCCATGCGGTTGCAGTGGCCGCCGAGGTGCTCGTCGACCGCGTTGTCGACCACTTCCCAGACGAGATGGTGGAGACCTTCCCCGCTGTTCACGTCGCCGATGTACATACCGGGGCGTTTGCGAACGGCCTCGAGGCCCTCGAGGACGGTGATGCTGTCGCTCCCGTAGTTGGAGGGAGGGAGGGTCTGCGGGACGGTGGCGTCGGTCGTCGTCATGCGTGTTTGATTGGCGAAAGTATCGCGATTGATTTTCACGACAGAAGCAGAGGTCAATGACGTCTGAGAATCGGACGCCGGTCGACGCTTGCTAGTCGAGAAGAAAGAATAGTCCGGAGGCGCCTTGGCAGCAAGTGAGAACGCCGTAACTTTCGTCGCGAATTCAGCTACTTAGGCCGGCTTGCGTCGCCTCGGAGGACCTCCCCGTTGCAGCCTACGTCCCGGAACGAGATCCCGCGCCCAGGGAGGCGCGTTTCAACCCGAAGAGATGCGCACGATGACGCCATTTTGCACGACGAAATCCCGTCGAGCGCTGCCGTCCGTGCCGGTATCAATGAGCTCTGGACGGGTCGTGGTGAGAAAGACCTGTCCGCGCTGCTCGCGCAGGAACGAAAAGAGCGCGGCCGTGCGCACGCGATCGAGCTCGCTCGAGACGTCGTCGAGAAGGAGGACCGGCCTCACGCCGCGCGCTTGCCCGACGACCTCGATCTCTGCGGACTTGAGCGCCAGCGTGACCGCGCGGTGTTGCCCCTGCGAGGCGACGCCGCGCACGGGGTGCCCGTCGATGGCGAGCGATAGATCGTCGCGATGGGGACCGACGCCGGCGCTGCCGCGGCGCATGTCCGACGTCCGACGGCTCGCGAGAGCTTCGAGGAACGCGGCCTCGTCGGGAGGCGCGGACGGTGCATAGGCCGCGGAGAGAACGAGCTCGGGAGCCGCAATGCGTGAGAACGCGAGGATCGCCTGCTCGCTGACGAGCTCGGCGGCGCGTGCGCGATGCCCCATCACCGCGAGCCCGTGGCGAACCACCAAGGTTTCCCACTCCGACAGATCGCCCGCCAAAGGGCCACGGGTCTCGAGGGCGCGCTGCCGCTCCTTCATCGCTCGTGTATAGGCCTCGAGATCGGCCATCGACTGCGGCGACATGTAGAGCGAGGTTCGATCGAGGAGGCGCCTACGCTCTCCACTCGCGCCCATCGAGAGCGTCATTTCTCCGGGATGAAAGACGACGATCGGAGTCCGCACGGCATACGCCGCGAGCGACGGCGGGCGCTTGTCGTCGATACGAACGAGCCTCGCGCCGGGCTTCACCCCCACGGACTGCACGCGCGAATCTCCGTCATCCGCGAGAGTCGCGCGAACGCTCGCGAGCTCGGCACCAAAGCCGACGAGCTCGTTCATCTTCGACGTACGGAAGCTCTTCGACGTGGCCGCCACGTAGAGCGCCTCGAGCAGGTTGGTCTTCCCCTGCCCGTTGTCACCCGAGACGACGTTGAATCGCTCGCCAGGCTCGAGGTCCACCGCCGCAAGATTGCGGAACGAGCGGACCTGCAGATGCGCGACGTGGAGCGGACGCACTGGCGCTCGCTTCCGCGTCGCTCAGATGCGCATCGGCATCACGACCGCGAGAAACTGGCGGTCCGACTTCTCATCCGACTTCGTGGTGCCGCCTGCGGGGCGGAGCACGGCAGGATCGAGCTCACCGGAGAGGCTCACCTCGACCTCGTCGTCCGTGATCGAAGCGAGCACGTCGAGGAAGTACTTCGCGTTGAAGCCGATGCTCATGTTCGGCCCGGAATACTCGACCGGGATCTCGTCGAAGCCATCGCCGCTCTCGGGAGACTCGCTCGTGATGCGCATCGAGCCCTTGGTCAGCGACAGCTTCACGCCTCCGGTACGCTCGCTCGCGGCCACGGAGACAGCCTTGAGCGCATCGGCGAAGGCCACACGCGGGGCACGAACGGTCTTGTCTGCGCCTTGCGGAATGACCTGTGAGTACGGGGGGAACTGCGCGTCGACGAGCTTCACGCTGAACGTCATGCCTGCGCCCTGGAAGAACGCGCTCGATCCGCTCTGGGTGATCAGAAGCTCGGGCTTGCCACGCTTGCCGTCCGCGTCGACCGTGCCGCCTTCGGCCATCATTTCGTCGCACAGACGACGCAGCTCGTGGATGGCCTTGAGCGGAATCAGCATCGTCGCCGAGGCCTGACGCCCCGTGACCTTCACATCGACCTTGGACAGGCGGTGGCCGTCCGTCGTGACCATGCGAACGGTGTCGCCCTCCCACTCGAACAGCGCCGAGTTCAGGTGCGCGCGGGTCTCGTCGGTCGAGATCGAAAAGTGGGTTTTCTGGATCAGCTCCGAGAGCACGTCGACGTCGAGCGCGAGCGTCGGCGAGCCTTCTGCGGGCTGCGGGAGCGGCGGAAAGTCGTCGCCCGGCATGCCGCGAAGGGTGTACCGACGCGCACTGCCGCTGGCCTTGAGCGTGGTCGTCGCGTTGTCCTGCGTCGCGATGACGATCGGACCATCAGGCATCATTTTGACGCGCTCGAAGAGATCCTTCGCCGAAACAGCGACGCTTCCGGGCTTGCTCACGTCGGCAGGCACGCGGCCGAGCAGCGACAGGTACAGGTCCGTAGCCGCCAGGCGCATGGCATTGCTGCCATCGACGGCGAGCAGCACGTTCGCGAGCACCGGCATCGTACTCTTGCGCTCCGCCACGCCCTGCATGCGCGCGACGATCTTCAGCAAATCTTTCTTGGCGACCGTGAGCTCCATATCGTGTCTCCGAACGCCAACCGAAGTGCCCGGGTTCCGGTGCGGGGTCAAGGGCCGCTGAGCACGGAGCGGCAACACGAGACCTTGCGGCCAATCCTTGCGCTCGCCTCTCGGCTCGGATGGGAGAGAAGAGAGTATTTAAATTAAATAGTCGTAGTACTAGAGCCTGGGGAAACCTGGGAGAACCCGAATTCCTCAGCGGTTGAAACGGGTTGGAGATCAGACGCGCTGGGGATGGTGAAGGGGACAAGCTCCTGCGCTCCCGTGGATGGAATTGTCCTACTCCGTCTCCCCAAGGAGCACCCCCATGCCTCCCCAGGGGTTTGAGGCATCTTGCCCCCAATCCCGATAGGGATTGGGGCAACGTGCTACGAAGTCGCTCTTTTTCGCGTCGATTGGAGCGGCTTCGGGTCGGCGGCAAACGTCCGCGCGAGATCGTCGATCAGCTCGCGGCGCGCGCGCTCGTAGGTCTTCGGACCCATTGAGCCCTCGCGGTGCCCGAGCTCGAGGCCCTCCAGTGCCGCGAGGAGCTGCTGTCGTTCTCTTTTCGTGTCGCGTGGTGGAGCTTTCCGCGCGCCGAGGACGACGCCCGCCACGAGGCCGCTGAGCGCGAGCAGCGTGGCAATGAACTTTCCGGGGCCCTCGGTGGGCAGGCCCTTGATGGTGAGCTTCAGGCTCTTCACCGGCGGGTCCTCGCGGCGGAGCTGCTTCTCGGTGACGAGCGCCCGCTGGCCCATACCGTCCGTCGAGACCTTGGTGGCGTCGAAGCCTTCGACCTCCATGCCCATGCCCTTGGAGGCGGGCGCGATGATGCGCGCGGCGGCGAGGTGTGGGGGCATCCCAACATCGACCTTCACCTCCGCGTCGCCGGTGTACGGGAGCTGCCACTTGAACTCGATGACGTGCTGGCCGGGCGCGAACGTCCCTCGGATCCGGATGCCCTTCTTCGCGACCGCGTCTACCCCTACGTCGGTCATGCCCTGTTGCGTGGCGAAGGCCGTGAACGTGTCCGGGAGCGGGACGATGAGATCGGGGGGCGGAACCCAGGCGTTCTTGCCGAAATTGTAGATCTTGTAGGCCTGCTGGATCTGGACGCGGTCGTCCTTCACCTCGGCATAGACCATCGACTGGGAGACGATGAGCGCCTGGTCGATGTCGCTCGTGACGGGATAGACGTGGAGGAGCGCCCGGATGCCGTTCTTCGGGCCGAGCCCGAAGGGCGTGGTGGAGAACGTCGCGCCGTCCTTCAGGACCATCGGCCGGAAGGCAATGCCGCTGCCGACGTCGAGGTCGTTGAAGCGCGCGGTGCCGACGTCGTCGGTGCGCGCGGTGACGCGCTTGCGGCTCTCTCCCTTCGCGACCGAGTTGTAGATGATGCCGAGCGTGACCTCGGTGTTGCCCATCGGCTTGCCGGTCGGATCGCTGATGTGCACCTCGACCGCGCCTTGCGGGATCGTCGGGTCCTCCATCGCGCCGTCCTCCGGGGCCGGGGCCATTCCGGGGGCGGCTCCGCCTCCACCGTGCGGGTCTTCGTCGCCGTCGTCGGCGACTGCGGGATGCCCGGCGGGGGGCCTCGCCGCCGAGTCCTGGGCGCCGGCGTGCGACGTGACGAGCACGCCGGCGGAGAGGGCGAGAGCGCCGAGCACGCCGACGAGCTCACGCTTCATCGGTCGCCTCCTTCTTCGCGAGCTTCGCGAGCGAGGTCCCGCACTTCTTGCAGAACGTCGCGTCGACCTCGTTGGAAGTCGTGCACTTCGTGCATTCTACACGTGATGGCGCCTCAGGCTCGCTCACGGCGGCCTCGGGGCCCTCTCCCGAATCGGGGGGGGCGGGGACCTCTTCAGGTCGTGCTCCGCGATCGCCCTCTCCGACAAGGCCTGCATTCGCGAGGTAGGCGCGCGCGGCATCCTCGGCCCTCGGGCGGTGCGGCTCGAGCGTTGCGTCGATCCGCGACAGGACCTCCTTCAGCTCGCCGCGGTAGGTGTGCGAGAGCTGCTCGAAGTCCTCGTCCTCGAGCTTGCCGAGGGCGCGCTCGTTCTCGAGATCCTTGAGCGCGCGCACGAGCATCTTCTTCCGCGAAGCGAGCGCGTCGACGGCGTGCGCCGTGGCGTCCAGCGCCTCGAGCTCGGGAGAGAGCGCGGCGTCTCCGCTCAGGATGCGCAGGCTCGCCCAGAACAGCGCGATCACGCCGAGAAGCATGCCCGACGCCAGGACCAGGATCGCGATCGGCGGCCCGAGGAGCGCGCCCGTCGCGAGCGTGAGGGTCGCCGTCACCAGCGGGAGTCCGATCGCCACGCCACGTGCGATGCGGCGCTCGTCGAGCTCCGCCTTCACGTCGCGGTGCGCGGTTCCGTCGCCCGTCTCCATCGCTTCGTCAGCCATCGAGGTCTCTCAGCTCCGCGTCGATGCGGTCGTCGTAGGCGTCGCGCTTCTTGCGCTCGCCAGCGACCGGCGCGTCTGTCTTCTTTCCGCCGCCGCCTCCGTCACCACCACCGCGCCATCGACGCAAGAGCACCGCGAGGCCGACACCGCCGCCGACGAGCGCGACGATCGGCACCACGTAGATCGAGCGCATCACCCCGGAATTCGGGGGGATCGCGAGGGACGCCGTGCCGTTCTCCTTCACGTAGTCGTCGATGATCGACTCGGGCGTCTCGCCGCGCGCGAGGCGTACACGGAGCCGCGTGCGCGTCTCATCGGCGGTCGAGCACGCACACGAGGAGAGCAGCTCGCGCGGGCACGTCCCGCACATGCAGCGGAGCTGGCCGAACACCTGCTTCTCCTTCATATCGTCGATCTGCACGCTGCCCGAGTGCTGCGACGCACCCGTCTGCGCGAACGCTGGAACCGGGAGGAGCGCGAGGATGATGCCGAGCGTGATGCTCGCCGTGACCGCGCCCGCCCCTCGCGCGACCTGCCAGACGCGCGATTCCTGCGGCTCGAACTCCGGCCACATGCAGATGAAGCTGCCGAAGATCAAGATGAGGCACCCGAACCAGATCCATCCGACCAGCGGATTCAGGTGGATCTGTAGCGACGCCGTCTTCGTCTCCGGGTTGATGCTCCCCACGACGAGATAGAGGTCGTCGCGAATGGAGTGGAACATCGCGACCTCGGTGGTCGGCGAGTCGGGCATCTTCTTGTAGATGAACTTGGCCGGCGAGAGCTTGCCGACCTCCTTGCCGTCCTCGAAGACCTTCACGTCGGCGAAGATCATGCGCTTGTTGTTGTCGACCTCCATGCGCGGGCCGACGTACTTGATGGTCAATCGCTCGACCTGGTAGCTGTCGCCCTGCTTCATCGACGTCTCCTTGTCGACGGTCCAGGACTTCCCGGTGAAGCCCAGGAACATGAGGACGATGCCGAGGTGGACGATGTATCCGCCGTAGCGACGGCGACCGCTCGGCGGCAGCGACGCCATGGAGTAGATGAACCCGGGCAGGAGGCCTGCGTACCAGAGGAACTTGGGCGTCTTCTCGGCGCCGGTCTTGAAGCGCGACTTGTAGAGGAGCGAGAACTCCTGGACGATCACCGCGGCGTTGAAGATCGCGAGGGAGAAGCCGAGCACGGGGCAGATCGCGTTGAACGACTGGAGCGCCGTGCCCATCACGCCGCCGTAGACCGGCGGTGACCACACCACGGCCGGGAACCCAACCCACTTTCCGAGCGCGAAGTGGAGCGCGACCGCCGCGAGCCCCGCGCCGACCGGCACCATGAAGTTCTTCTTCAGCTGGTCGTCGCTCGACTTCTTCCAGCCGAAGAGCGTGCCGACGCCCATCAGGAAGAACACGCCGAGGCCGAGCGGCTGCAGGAACGCGTTGTAGATCGGCGGACCGACGGTGACCTTTTCGTTCCAGAACGCCTCGCTGACCATCGGAAAGGTCGTGAAGACGAGGACGAAGAACATGACGAACAGCAGACCGAAGTTGTTCAGCAGAAAGGTGAACTCGCGCGACCAGATCGACTCGAAGCGCGGGCGCTTCGTCTTCAGATCCATCCCCTTCGTCATGCGCCGGAACACGAGCTCGATGTTCGCGAACACCGCCGCGCCCGCGAGCACACTGAACGCCGCGATGCGGATCATCGAGTGCTTCGACGTGGAGGCAGCGATGGCGTCCGAGCTCGCGCCGCTGAGCGCGTCGAGCGGCGTTCCGGCGAGCTTCGACGAGACGACCCACGCCGCGATCAGCGCAAGCAGCGTCCCCCAGCCCGTCGCGATCGCCGCCGTGCGCAGGCGCTCGGTGGGCTTGAGATCGCGGAGCTCCGGCCACCGGTACATGACCAGCGTGAAGCCGAACGCGCCGATGAGGATGAGGAAGTAGAGGAAGTAGTCGCCGATCGACGACTGCGCGAACGAGTGGACGCTCGCGATGACGCCCGAGCGCGTGAGGAACGTGCCGAAGATCGTCATGAAGAACGTGAGGCAGATGAGGAAGACGTTCCACACCTTGAGCATCCCGCGACGCTCCTGGATCATGACCGAGTGCGTGAACGCGGCGAGCGTGAAGAGCGGCATGATCGCCGCGTTTTCCACGGGATCCCAGGCCCAGTAGCCGCCCCAACCAAGCTCCTCGTACGCCCACAGCATGCCGAGCGTGTTGCCGATCGCGAGGAACAGCAGCGCGAAGAGCGTGAACTTGCGGCTCGCCTGGATCCACTCCATGTCGAGCCGACCCGTGACCAGCGCCGCGATCGCGAACGCGAAAGGAACCGAGCACCCGACGAAGCCGATGTAGAGGCTCGGCGGGTGGATGATCATGTAGAAATTCTGGAGGAGGGGGTTCAGCCCTTCGCCATCTGGCCGCGCGCCGGCGACCCCCGTGGCGAATGGATTGGCGGCGAAGGCCATGAGGACGCAGAAGAAGATCACGACGCCCATCAGCGTCGCGATGACATAAGGCTGAAGCTCGAGGTGCTTCTTTCCCATCGAGAACACGCAGACGCCGATGTAGAGGCTCAGCAGGAAAAGCCACCAGAGCAGCGAGCCGTCCTGCCCGCCCCACAAGGCGGTGAGCAAGAAGATCGTCGGCATGCTCCGGTCGGAGTAGTGAGCGACGTAGCGGAGGCGGAAGTCGTGGCTGACGAAGGCGTAGGCGAGGCAGAGCACCGAGACGGCGACGAGCGCCACCGTGCCGTAAGCGCCGAAGCGCGCCGCCATGAGCGTCTTGATGCGGCCCGTCGAGCCCGCGCTGAGCGAGACGGCAAACGTGTAACTTGCAGCCACCATCACCGCGAGGAGCAGGAGCAAGCCGAACGACGGGAAGTCGCCAACCACGTACTTCGCGATGAACTGGGACAGATTGGACATGAAGAGGCCTCGTGAACGAACGACCCGCGGCACAACTCGGAGGCGGGGAGTCTAGCCCTTCCCGAGGCACGTGGGCCACCCACGCTGCGCTTGTCCTCGTGCAATTCGCGTTCGCATCGCAAGCGGTCGAGGCGAAGGTGGCGATGATGCCTCGCGCGCTGGGAGGCGAAGAAATATTCCCCGAGGCGCTCGCAATGATTCGAATGCTCGGAGGCGCCCTGTTCTTCCGCGCGGTCGCGACCGTGCGCCGCGAACGTGTAGAGCCAATCGCGCGCGTGGACCACCTCCGACTGGCGGGTTTGAGCGTGATCGGCATCGCTCTCAACCAGACTCTCTTTCTCCTCGGCCTCCGGTGGACGACCCCGTTTTCCGTGTCGTTGTTGGGGGCCACGATCCCCGTTTTTGCGGCTGCGCTTGCGGTGCTCTTGGGCAAGGAGAAGCTCTCCTGGAGGACCGCGGTCGGCATCGCGCTCGCGATGTCGGGAGTGGTCTCGCTCATCGGGATCGGATCGCTCGACCGGGGGGCGATTCTCGTGGCCCTCAACAGCCTCAGCTACGCGGCGTATGTCGTGCTGTCGCGCGATGTCATCCTGCGCGTGGGAGCACTGCGCTCGGTCGTCTGGATCTTCATGTACGCCGCGATCCTCTTCGCCCCGCTGGGAATGCGGCCGATGATTGCGACGTTGCCCGCGCTGACGCCACGAGGATGGGGCTTTGTGCTCTACATCCTCGCGGTGCCGACGATCGCCGCGTACCTGCTCAACGCGTGGGCGCTGGGTCGGTCGAGCGCGACGCTCGTGACGATCTATATTTACTTGCAGCCGCTGATCGCAGCTCTCCTGGCGTGGGTGCAGCTCGGGACGGGGATCTCGAAGCGGGCATGGCTGGCGGCGGTGCTGATCCTCGTCGGGCTCGGCGTGGTCGCGTCGCGCCGCCCGTCCGCGGTGCGGTCAGCGCAACAGCGCTGAGAGCTTCCCGAGCGCCTCCTCGAACCGGTGCTTCGGCAGGGTCGCCCACGACAGCCGAAACCCGTTCGGCACGCCGAAGAACGACCCGGCGCCCACGAGCAGGCCGTGCTCGTTCGCCCAGGATTCGATCCTTGGCAAGAGGTTAGGGGCGCCCTTGAGCGTGACAAGGCCGAAGAGACCCGAGGTCGGCGCGCTCCAGCTCGCGTTCGGGATCGTGCTCGACCACTGCGCTGCGATGTCGCGTTTCCCGGCAAGGAGGCCCTTCGCGCGGATCGAGAGCTTGCCGACATTCGCGACGGCGACCGCGCCGCGGGCCGCGTGCGAGAGCGGGAGATGGCCGCACGTGGCGAGGATCGCGGTCTCGGCGCGCGCGACGATCTCCGGCGGACCGAGCACCCAGCCGATGCGGTGCATCCCGAGGCCGAAGCACTTGGTGAGGCTCGAGACGGCGACGACGTTGGGCGCGAGCTTGCGCGCGCTGGTGCGAAAGACCCCATCGTCCGGGAGCTCGTCGAACGGCGCGTAGACCTCGTCGACGAGGAGATAGGCGCCACGAGCTTCGGCGATCTTCGCGAGCTCGCAGAGTGTCTGGTCCGAGGTGCGAACGCCGGTTGGGTTGTGGAGGTTGGTGACGACGATGACGCGCGTGCGCGAGGTGACCGCGGCGGCGACGCGCTCGGGCGAGATCGCGAAGCCGTCGGCAGCGAGTCGTTCGAACGTGCGCACCGTCGCGCCGAGACCTTCGGCGGTACGCGTGAGCGGCTCGTAACCCGGGAACTCGACGAGCACCTCGTCGCCAGGCGAGAGCATCGCCGCATACGCGAGGAACACCGCGTGCGACGTCCCGAGCGCGGGGGCCACCTCGCCGCGAGGGACATCGTTGTAGAGTGCAATCGTCTCGCGAAACGAGGCGTACGCCGAGGGGTCTTCTAGGTTCGGCTCGGGGACACCGAGCTCGCTCCATGACGCCGTCGGGATCCCGCTTGACGCGAGATCGAGGGGAACCTTCCCGTAGAACTTCAGTGCCCACTCGATGTAGCGGACGGGCGCGAACACGGCGCTACTTCTTCTTGGCCTGGAACCGGACGAACCGGACGACGGCCGCGTTCGACTCCGCGAGGTTCATCGTGCCCTCGATCGTGTCGCCGGCGACCTTCGCTTGGAGCGTACCGGTGAGCCCCTCGTCGGACGGGTTCGTGCGGCGGACCGTCGCCGTGAGCGTCGTTCCGTCGCTCTTGCCGTCGAGCACCGAGGCGCCGAGCGGCCCGGCCTCGCTCCCGCCCGACACGCGCCCGCTGGCGTCGATCGCGATCGTGAGCTCGCCTTCGCCGAGCATCTTGCTCTCGTCGTTCTTGAACTTCACCGATGCCCAGTCCTTGTTCTCGGGCACGTACATGCTGCCGGCGCTCACGGTGTACTTGCCCGCGAAGCTCTTCGCCGATCCCGCGCTCGTGCTGGCCTCGTGGCCGGCGTCCGTGGTCGCCGCCGTCACTCCGGCTTCCGCGGCTGCCGCCGCGCTGGCTTTTGCGGCGCGATCCTCCTCGGTGAGCTCGGACTTCTTGCAGGCCGCGGCGCCGGCAAGGACGAGGAGGCATGCGACCGTCGCGCGGTTCATCGGTCATCTCCGCTGCGTGTGCGCGCAACGATCCTCACGCCGTATTCCCCGTCGATCTGCACGAGCTCCCCGCGCGCGAGCTCGACCCCGCCGACACGCAGGATCGCCGGGTCGCCGACACGGCGTCCGAGCGCGATCACGTCGCCGGGCGCGAGCTCGGCCCACTCGCGAGCCTTCATCTCGACGCTGCCCAGTTCGACGCGCACCACCACGGGCGCGTCCTCAAGGACCTCGAGGGTCGTCGTCGTGGTAGCGTCGACAGGCATCGATCTCTCCTGGATCCAGGGGTGATTCTCGAGCAGACCTCGTACCACGAGCCGCCCGCCCTCCGCGAGATCGGCGCTGAGCCCGCGCTCCGATGCCGGCGCCACGAGCGCGACGGCGCCGAGAACCGCACCATCGGCACGACGAGCGGCCAGCGCCGCGCTCGCGGTCGGAACGAGCACGTCGCCGGGGGCGAGCGCCGCGATGTCGAGACGGGTCGCGAGCGTCGTCATCAGGACGAGAGGAACCGCAATCGAGGCGTCGCCCATCGCCGTGAGGGACTCGTGCGAGAGCGGGCGCACGCGCGGCATCGGAGTGAACGCATCTGGCACGCTCACGCGCGCCTCGAAGGCGTCCTCGTCGACGAAGACCATGAGCGTAGCGGTCGTCACGTTCCGCTCGGCGACCAGGAGGTCGTGCGCGAGCTGTACGCCCGGGCCCGCGGCGACGACCTCGAGCGCCACGCCCGCGTGCGCACGACGCGCTGCCGCCACGAGGACCGCGGCGAGCGCTCCCGCGATCGCAGGAGAGGGAGCGCGCGAGCCGTCGACCACGCGAGGCGACTTCTGACGCAACGCACGCGCGGCGACGGTCGCGCCCAGCGCGCCGTCGACCTCGACCAGGACGCGGCGCTCCGCTCTGCGTTCTCCCGCGATCGCAAGGACGACACCGAGCGCGTCATCGGCGCCTCGTGGCGCGTCGAGCCGACGGACGCGCCCGACCTGGAGGGCGATGCGCGCGCCGGTGAGCTCGCCTAGCGCGGCCTCGACGGCGCGAAGGTCGACGAGCTCGCGAGCGACGCGTCGCATCCGTGCCGCCGTCGTGACGTCCGCGCGGGTGAGCTGCTCCAGCGCCGCAAACCGAAACGGAACGACGTGCGACGTCGGCGAGGTCATGGCTTCTCGCAGGCGAGCGTCCAGTGGCGGTCGCTCGTCATCTTCACGGCCGATGCTGGCACGCCGAAAGGCGCGAGCATCGCCACGACCTCTCGGACCGTGAGCGCCGCGCAGAGCGACGCCCGGAACAGCGCGCGCTGGTTCTCGAACGAGGCCACCCGCGCTGCGTCGGCCGGGGGCTCGCCGGGCGGCTCTCCCGCATAGAGCGCGACCAGGCGCTCGACCTCGGCGTGATCGCCCGGTCGATGCAGATCGCGCGCGAAGAGGAGGCCGCCCTTCGCGGTGACGCGCCACATCTCTGCGAAGCAGGAGGCGGGCTCGGGAATGTGGT
>JAYSXP010000303.1:0-4828 GCA_043717125.1 Polyangiaceae bacterium
TAGACGTGGTGAACGACGTGCTTCATCGGCGGGTGCGCCAGGTAGATGCCGTAGCTGTACTTGCCGAAGAAGCAGAGCGCGCCGTTCCGCTGCCAGCGCGGCGTGTCGGGCCGCGCGGCCAGCGCGACGAGGACCGCGCTGCCGAGTCCGATGAGCGAGTACCCCCAGATCTGGATGAGGGGGTTGTTGCGATTCATGCCGTGCGTGACTGCCATGAGCCCCACGAGCGCGACGACCGAGGAGACGCCCACCGGAGCGAGCGCCCGAGCAAGCCGCGGTCGCCATGTGTCCGAGCGCAGCGCGAGGGCGACCAGCGCTCCCATGGCCAGCGCGTCGGCGCGGCAGAGGGTCGCCGAGTAGAGCCAGAGATCCGGAAAGCGGAGCGTATGCAAGACCCCGCGCGCCGCCAGCGAGCCGACCACGACCGCCGCGCAGATCCGCGCGAGCGTCGCGGGTCTCGAGCGAACGGCGACCCACGGCCACACGACGTAGAACTGCTCCTCGACCGCGAGCGACCAGACATGTCCTAGCCCGGGCAAGATCCCGTACGCGAACCACGACCAGTTCGACAGATACAGCCAGTACCAGATCGCCTCCGCGAACGGCCTCTGCAGGACCGGAACGAACGGCGGCACGAGCACGAAGTAGAGGAGGAGCAGCGCGTAGTAGAGCGGGAAGATCCGCAAGAACCTCCGGATGTAGAACGCCCGGATCGCGCGCGGCCGGTCGCGGTCGTCCAGCAGGATTCCCGTGATGAGAAATCCCGAGAGGACGAAGAAGAGCTGTACGCCGACCCAGCCCGCCTCGACCAACGCGTTCCACAGCTTGTCGGCGATCGTCCCGCTCGGGATGAAGATGCTGAGGTTGTGGAACAGCACCAGAACGATCGCCACGCCGCGCAGCGCATCGAGCGCCGGCAGATGGACGCGAGCGCTCAGGGTCAGCTGCCCGAGGTCAGCTTGGCGATCGCATCACGCATCGACGCCATGCTCTGGAAGACGCTGCGCTTCAGCATGTGGTCGGGAAACTCGATGTCGAACTCGCCCTCGAGCGCGAGCATCACGTTGACGCTGGCATGCGAGGTCATGCCGGCCTGGTAGAGATCCCCATCCTCCGGATAGATGGCTGCGTCCTTGTTGAGGCGGCCGTGCTCCGTGAGAATCTTCCGAATCCTGTCGATCATGGATGTTCCCGTCGCGCTGAGATGACAACCGCTGTGGCGTAATCGCCCTCGTGACTGAGGCTGAGGGACAACGAGGGATCGCCCGCCTCGACCGCGGCCGCGCGGGCGGCGCCATGAAGCAGGAGGCGCGGCGCGCCCGAGGGGCTGCGCGTGACCTCAATCTCTCGCCATCCGACGCCGCGCTCCGCGAGATCGAGCGCCTTCACCGTGGCCTCCTTCGCGGCAAAGCGGGCCGCGAGCCGCGCCGGCGCGAGCGCGGGCGTGGCGGTGGCGTAGGCAATCTCGCCTTCGGTGAAGACGCGCCGCAAGAAGCGGTCGCCGAACGTCGCCCACGACTCGCGGATGCGGCTCACCTGTACCAGATCGATTCCGACGCTCAGCGGCTGTGCCAGGGGCCCCATCGTCACGGATTATCCGTGCGCGCTTGCGCCGACTCAAGACGCATCGCGCTCACGGCCGAACCGCAGCGTCGATCAGCGCGATACCGATGCCTCGCCCCTCGGGGATCTGATCCGTCGCTCGCCGCAAAGCACGCGCAGTCGTGACGCCCGCGCGTACCGCCATGAGCGTCGCGTCGGCCGTGGCGATCAGCTGGGCGACGGTCGGGGACGCGGAGACGGCCGCGGCATCGATGATGATGAAGTCGTAAGGGAACCGGCGCAGTGCGCCCATGACCTGCTCGAACCACTGCTTCTCGAAGCGCGGCGCGGGCTGCCCAGGCTGAGGCATGATCGCGGCGACGTGGAGCCCGGGCGAGAGCTGAACGATCCGGTACGGATGGAGCCACGGCGCGTTCATCGGCCACGGAGGCGTCGACTCGGGGATGCTGAAGATCGAAGCGAGCTCGGGCTCGAGAAGATTCCCGTCCAGCAGGAGCACCTTCGCGCGCTCGGCGAAGGAGAGCGCGAGGTTCATCGCGCAGGTCGTCTTGCCGTCATTCCTCGCGGCGCTCGACACCGCGAGCACCCGCGGCATGCGCTTGGCGAGGAGGTTGTCGCGGAGGAGGCGAAAGCTCACCGCGCGCGCCGAGTCCGGCTCGGTGATGAGCACGAGCCGCGGATCAGGAGCGCCCTGGAGAACCACGGTCGGCGGGCCGCCCAGGGGCGCAGGGCGGAAGGGCCCGCCGGTCTGCGGCATCGGCATCATCCGGCGCGGGTCGTGCCCGGGCTGCATCATGTGCATCGGGTAGCCGGGCGGAGGCTGCGAGCCGGGGATGACGGGCTCGGGGGACGAGCCGTACGGCCCGCGGTTGCGATCCGAGGGGGACGCCTGCGGATGCGAGTGCGGGTTCGACGGCGGGTACTGCGGAGAGAACGCGCGCGGCTGCGGCTGCGGCTGCGGCTGCGGCGCGGGCTGCGGCGCGACGTACATCAGCGTGCTCTCACCCTTTGGCTGCTGAGTGGCCGGGTCCTGCACGAACATCTGGGTTCGCTCCGACGAAGGAGGACCTGCCGCGGGCTCCGGGCGCGGCACCGTGACCGGTACGTAGAGCGTCGCGTCCTCCCCGCTGGGCTTTTCGCGGGAACGCTCGGCCATTCTGGTCGCTCATCATAGGCGGCCTCGGCGTGGGCCGATACCCAAGGTTTCAGCCTCCAGGCTCACCCGGCGTCGCGTCGTCGCCCTGCCGGAGCCACCCGAGGAATGACGCCGAGGACCGGCAGGATATCGAGCATCTCGAGGTCCCCGCGCTGGTAGATGCGATCGTCGAGGCGGGCGGAGATGAGGGCGAGGACCACGGCCAGGATCAACCCCGCGCCGAGGAACGTGGCGAGCGCGGTGGAGCGCGGTTTCGAGATCGGGTGCACCGGCAGGTACGCGGCGTCGAGGATCGAGACCTGGATGTTGCGGTCGTTCGTGTTGGCGCCGGCGTTGAGATCGGCCTTGAAGAGCTTGTCGTCGAGCTGACGCTGGGCATCCTTCAGGTACTCGACCTCGCGCTGCAGCCGCCTGAACTCGACCTCCAGCGCGACGGCGGGCGAGCCCGGGATGGCCGCGACGGGCGACGAGCCATCCGGGGCCGGGGCGCTCGCGCCAGGCGGCGGCGCTCCGGCGCGACGTGCGGCGATCGAGCGGTGCAGGTTGGCGAGACGCTGCTCGAGGGCGTCCTTCTCCGCCTCCGTCAGCTTGCCGCCCGCAGGCGCGGTCGTCGGCGGAGGGACGGCGGCCTTCTTGTCCGCCTCGATCGCGAGCGCCAGGCGGCGTCGTGCGGCGACGACGTCAGGGTGCTGATCCGTGAACTGTGCACGCTTCTCCGCGAGGTCCTTGCGCGCGGCGACGACCTCCGGGCCCTCGGACGGCGCGGCCACAGGGGCAGGGGCAGGGGCAGCGCCGCCCGACCCCACCCTCAGCTGACGCTCGATGGTGCGTGCCTCCGACTCCATCTGGAAGAGGACGCGATCCTTCGTCCCCGGCGGCATGGCGTGGCCCGACGGCGGGAGCGGAACGGCCAGGCCCTTGCCGCCACCACCGGGGAGGGTGAGGGGAAGAAACTCCGGGTGGAGCGTGAGGAAGCTCGAAAGATTGCCGTCGGCCACGCGGAGCTTGGCTTTGTTCTGGTCGCTCTGGGCCTCGAGGTACTCCTTGGTCGCCTTGCCTTGCTCTGCGCGGCGGGCCGCTGCCTCCTGGACGATGCGCTCACCGAGACGGCGCGTGACGTCCTGCACCTCCTTCGGGCTGAGCCCCTCGAAGCCGATCTCGAACGTGTCGCCTTCGCGGGCCTTGAAGCTGATGTGGCCCCTCAGCTCGTCCACGGCGTCCTGCATGCCGCGGCGGTCGGCGAGGGCGGCGTAACGAGGAAGGTCGGCGACGATCGGCTCCAGGCTCGCACGCGAGAGCAGCATCTCCTTGAGCCGGGCGCCGACACGGCGCGCGTTCTCGCCGCTTCCTTCGCCGCCGGTCAGATCGGTCGATTTGATCGTCTCCTGGTACTGAACGACGGTCTCTGATTTGTAGATCCGCGCCTTCAGGAACACGCCGGGGATCGAGGCGAGCGCCACCAGGAGGAAGACCACGGTGGACCGCTTCCAGAACATGAAGCTCCGGCGGACGAACGTGAGGACGCCTTCGAGCGTCTCCGCGGCCGTCTTCGGCGCGTCGTCTTTCTTGCTCATCGAGTCATCTCCGCGAGGCGGTCTCCGTGCGCAGCCTTCAGGACTGCGAGGAGCGCCGCCGCGCTCTCCTCCCACGAGCCGCCGCTTCGCGCGCGGATCGTCCTGGGGTCGAACTCCCGACCTGCAACGTCGAGGAGCGCCTCGCCGAGCGCCGCGGGATCGTGGGCCGGGACCATCGCGCCGAGCTCTCGAGCGCTGCCGCTGCCGTCACTCAGGAGCTCTGGGATGCCACCTACCGCGGTGCCCACCACCGGACGCCCGCACGCGAGCGCTTCGCGGATCACGTTCGGCGACCCTTCGGCGTGGCTCGGCAGCGTCACCAGCGTGCTTGCCGCCATCCACTGCGGGACTTCCGCCAGCGGGCGCGCCCCGAGGAACACGATGCGCTCGCCGTGCGGCTCCGCCATCGCCTTCGCCTCGGCCATCGCGCGGCCCTCACCGAGGAGCGCGAGCGAGAGGTCGGGCGCGCGTGATGCGATGGTAGAGAACGCTTCGAGGAGATCGAAGACGCCCTTGTCACGCTCGATACGACCGC
>JAYSXP010000304.1:0-13858 GCA_043717125.1 Polyangiaceae bacterium
GCCACAGCCAGCGAGAACACGCTGAGCGCCTGGAGCCGCCACTCACGCAGCATCCCGCGACGTGCCCTGCGCGTCGTTCCGATCGAGCCATCGAGCATGCTTCTCTTCCCTTCCGCAGTCACACGGGCAAAGCGTTATCGAACTCGGGCTCGGGAGCGGCGACGCCGTTGGGGACGTCGACGGCCTTGCCCTCGTCGAGCACGAGGAGGCGGCGTGCACGCAGGTCCAGCAGCGACCGATCGTGCGTCGCGAAGAGCACCGTGGTGCCGTTCTCGTGGATCTCCTCGAACAGGCCGAGGATATCGAGCGCGAGCTGCGGGTCGAGGTTGCCCGTGGGCTCGTCCGCGAGGATGAGCGCCGGCTCGCCGACGATCGCACGAGCGACCGCGACACGTTGCTGCTCGCCGCCCGAGAGGACGCCCGCGGGATCGCCGCCGCGCCCTTGCAGGCCGACGCGCTCCAGGGCCTCACCGACGCGCGAGCGGATGAGGCGCGACGGTAGACCGAGCACCTCGAGCGTGATGGCGACGTTCTCGAACACGGTCCACGAATTGACCAGCTTGAAATCCTGGAAGACGACGCCGATGTTCCGGCGGAGAAATGGGATCGACTCCTCGCGCAGTCGCGCGATGTCGCGACCGAGGAAGAGAATGCGCCCCTCGTCAGGCTTCTCCGCCGCATACAAGATGCGCAGGAGGGTGCTCTTACCCGACCCGCTCGGTCCGGTGATGAAGACGAACTCGCCGCGCTCGATGATCAGATTCAAGCCGCGCAGGACAGGAGCCCCGGGGCGGTAGGACTTGTAGACGTCCTCGAACATCAGGATCGGACGGTTGGCCGCCTCTCGCCCGAAGCGCTCGCCGGGCCGGAGCATCGGTCGGAAGGCCCGGCCGAAGCTCGGATCGGCCGCTTCCTCCGCTTCGGGCGGATCGGCGGTGACCGAACGATTCCCGCGGTCGAAGATGGAGGGTGCGACGCGACGGGCCATATCACCCGCGTAGCAGGAGGGCCCGAGTTCCTACAACTTTTCAGCCTCTGTGACTTGGTAGCCCACGGCCGGGCGAATACCATGAGGCCGTGCGCCGTCTTACGAAGCGCTAGGTGCCAGAGGAGCGTTCGACGATGAAGAAGATTTCGGTCCTCGGGCCCCCCAGCGCGGTCCTCGTCCTGACACTGCTCGCCACGGCGTGCGCGGTCAGCGGCTGCGACGGTGGCTCCTCGCAGAACCGGCCTCCCACAGGGTATCCGGGTTATGCGCCCGGCTACGGGCCGTACCCGCCTCCCGGCTACGCACCTCCGCCGGGCTACGGCCAGCCGATTGGCCAGGGTGGCGCCGGCTACCGTCCGCAGCCGCAGGCCGGTGGGGTCGGACCGCAGCCCGGCTACGCGCCCACTCACGTCGCGCCCAATGTCACCTCGCTCCCCGAGCCGATCAACGTCGCGAGCATCCAGGCAATCGCGAGCCGCAACCCGAAGGCCTGCGGCTTCGTGGAGGTCGCGCCCGGCGTCTGGACGCGCGTAGACTGCCACGCGTACGCCCCTGCGCAGAAGGCCATCGTGCACCTCTCGCCGCGCAAGGCGATGGCGCTCACGCACCACACGACCCAGTGGAAGCCGCTCCGCCTCTTTGGAGGCACGTTCCAGCAAGCGATGGCGCAGGGCTTCAGCAAGGGCATCTTCCAGCGGCCCGCGGGCGGAACGCAGTCGAGCTTCACGGGCGGAAACGGTCCGCCGGTCATCGTCGCAGATGCGGTCCCCACGCTCGTCGACCACCGCCAGGAGAACCTCGAGGGCCCCGTCAAGGATCAAGGCCCCGTCGGCGCGTGCACCGCGTTCTCGCTCTCGACCACGATCGACAACGCCGCGATCCGCGCCGGCAAGATGCAGGCGGGCGTGGCCGGGCAGGCCTCCTCCGCGAACCACGTATGGGCCGGATACGGCTTTCCGCAGATGGGCACCGCCGCCGACGCGACGCTCGGACGTGCGATCGCGCCGATGTCGCTCTGGGGGCAGAGCCACTCCGAGTCGTGCGAGATCGCGAACCCGATCATCGGCGACTGCGGCGCCGCCGTTCGCCCGCCCGTCGTCGCCGGCTCGTTCCGCCAGGACGCTACGCTCGTCGCGAAGTCCGATCGCGCGGATGCCGGTGGCCTCTACAAGGTCGTCGGCTACGACAAGCTCGTCGACGACCGTAGCCCGGTCAACATCGAGCAGATCATGCAGACGCTCGCGACCGGCGCGGACCTGTGGGTTGCGTTCCGGATCGACGGCTTCGCGTGGTCGAGCTCGAAGATGCGGAACGGTGTGATTCCCGACTGGAGCGAGCCGAACGGCGGTCACGCCGTCACGATGGCCGGCTACCGCGAGACGCCGACCGGCCGTCAGTTCCTCGTGCACAACAACTGGGGCACGAGCTGGGGCGACAAGGGCTACGGCTGGATCAGCGAAGCCATGGTCACAAAATGGATGCAGTTTGCATACAAAGTGAAGCTCGTCGACGGCGTCAAGAGCGCCGACCTCACCGATGACGACTGCGGCGCGGACGAGATGGTCGACGTGACCCGTGCCGTGTGCGCGCCGATCTGTCCGGACAACACGCGTTCGAACAACGGCTGTGGCGGCGGCGCCGCCGCGCCCGCCGCCCCCGGAACGCCCCAGATTCCACCCGGTTTCCCGCAGCTTCCGCCCGGTTTCCCGCAGATCCCCGGCCTCCCCAACTTCGGGCGCTGAGCGCTTGGCCTCAGACCGGAACGACGCGCACCATCGTCGTGCCGCGGTCGTACGTGTACTCGATCGCGAGGGTCTCGCCCTTCGACACGGCGAGGTAATCGAAGGCGGGAAAGAGCGCGTACGCCCAGTGGTTGCGCTCATTCGTGTCGCCGGGGAGCGTCGATAGGACGAGGCCCTCGGCGAGCTTCGCGCGAAACCCGAGGACGATACCGAGGTGAGCGACGTTGCGCGAGAACGTGACGTGCGTGCGCGTCGCGAGCCAGGTCTCGAAGGGCTGCATGAAGTCGACCTCGGCGAGCAGCGCGGCGGGCTCGAGCGGCCACGAGAGGACGTCCTTGGACTCGACCATGATGGGCTCCGTCGACGAGAGCCGGTGCTCCGCGAGCGCCGAGAAATCCATGCCGTACGATGCGCCGTACGCGTCGAGCTTCCGCTTCGTGAAGACGTGCTTCTCGAGGAGCGTGCGCGGGATGTCGACGGCGATCGCGTGGATCTGGAGCGCTGCGGGAATGATCCTCGCGCCGGGAGCGAGGAGCCGCTCCCTGGCGTCGGCGATGATCTCGAGAAGCTGCTCGTCGAGGGGATCGTTGCCGATGGTCTCGGTCACGAGGACCGATGCGAGCTCGGGGAGCGTTGCGCTCGTCGAGCGCCGGCGAACGAGCGTCACGCGGTCGGCGACGTCGTTCGCCTCGAACATTCGCGCGGCCACCTCGGCGATGCCGCTCGATTCGACGGCGAAGACGTGGCGCGCCCCGGCCTTCGCGGCGCAGGTCGCGAGGATGCCCGTCCCGGTCCCGATGTCGATGACCACGTCGTTGGCCTGGACCGTCGCTCGCAGCGCGTCGCAGAACCCCGTCGTGCGCGCCTCGTCGTCGAGCATCTGAATGTGGACGTGGGGGCGGACCCAGCCGTAGGTCGCCTCTTCACCCACGCGCTCCGACGGCTCCACGAGGATCCCGCGATCGATGAGGTCGTCGATGCACGTCGCGAGCTCGGCGGCGTGCTCGGTCCCCGAGCTGGGGAAGGAGTCGAGGACCTCCCGTAGCGAGCGAGGCACCGCGAAGGCATCGAGCACCGCCAGCGCGACGCGCGGCGCGAGGTGACGCTCACCGCCGATCTCGACGACGACCTCGTCCTCGTTCGAGAGGCGAACGAGCACGTCCTGGGCCCGCACCAGGATCATGTCCGGGCCGACCTCCGTGGTCGCCGCGCCGTCGCTCTCGGCCATCGAGCCGAGACTAGCACTGTCACCCATCGCGCCCTGAGCGATCAGGTCGACGAGCCGCGGCCGTCCCACGCCGTGAGCTCGAGCGCACGCTTGAGGGACTGCGCGAGGTCGACCGATTTCCCGCGACCCCAGTAGTGGAGAAAGAGGATGCGCGGCGATTCCTGCGTCATGTGCGAGTGGATCGCGACGACGTTGATCGAAGCTCCGCGCAGCGCCTTGAGCACGGGCTGGAGCTCACTCTCCGCCACCGCGAAATCGCCGTCGACGACGGCGTTGTCGTCGGTGCCCGCGAACGCCGCCCACGTGTTCACGCCCATCGCCTTTCCGACGGCACAGCCGCAGGCGGCCTGCGTCTTTCGGCCCATGACGGCCTTGTACATGCCGTCCTTCGCCTGACCCTTGAGACCGAACGCGGCGTCGAGCTTCGGCGCGTCGATGGCGCTCTTGCCAGGCAGCGGCGGCGCAGCGAACGACGCCGGCGGCCTGGGGGTCTTCTTCCGGATCTCGGCGACCTTCTCCATCGCAAGCTTCACGCCCTTGCCGAGGGACGCCACGCTCCCCTCGCCGCCGATGTGCATGAAGAAGACGTGGGGCGCATCGAAGAAGAAGTGATTGTGCAGTGCGGTCACCTGGAGACCTCCGTCGAGCAGGACGCTCATCACCGGATTGACCTCGTCCTCGAAGAGAACGAGATCACCCATCACCATCGCTTCCGCGACGCCCTCGCGCGCCGGCGAAAATCCTGCCCACGATGTGAGTCCCATGAAGGGAGGCATACGCCAGGCGTCGACGGTGATCGGCACGTCGGTGCGGGGGAACGAAACCTTCACGACGCCGTCGGAGGACTCCACCTTCTCGGCGCCGGTCGCCGCGAGGGCAGCCTTGTCGTCGATCGGCGGTGAGAGCTTGGTGGGAGCGGGAGCGGGAGCGGGCGCGGGAGACGAGGCGGTCGTCAGCGCCGGCTCGACGACGCTGGCGGCGGGCGGAGGAGGAGGAGTGGCGGGAGCAGGCGCACTCCCTCCACACGCGACGACCGCGAATGAGAGGAGGACACCAGCGGCCGCGCGCAGGAGCGAGATCATGTGGGCACCGTACCTGACTCGGCCTCGACGAGAAATACGGCCTGCCGCTCAGCTCGGCTTGCGCGCGAGAAAAAGGACCCCCATCACGACGAACACCACGCCGGCGATACGGCGCAACCAGATGGGCGACACGAGGCGCGACACCGCCTCGCCGCCCGCGACGGCGATCGCCGAGCTGCAGACGAGTGCCAGCGCCGAGCCGAGGAAGACGGTCCACTTCGACGACGAGCCCGCAGAAAAGGAGAGCGCCGCGAGCTGCGTTTTGTCGCCCAGCTCGGCGATGAAGATGGCGGTGAACGTCGATGCGAGCAGCTTCCAATCCATGGCGCCAGGCTGCCACGAAGTCCACGGCGCCGCACGCACGGCGCGCCTGAGCTCACTCGTCGGAAGGTTCCGCGTGCGGTCTGAGGCTCGGGGGCGCAGCGCGGATCGGCTCCTCTTCCTCGTCAGCCTTCCAGCCTCGCATCGCGATCTGCAGCACCCCGGGCAGGACGAACATCGTGAGGAGCGTCGAGACGAGGATGCCAGAGACGACGACGGTGGCGAGGGGCCGCTGCACCTCGGCGCCGGCGCCGGTGGCGATCGCCATCGGGATGAAGCCGAACGCCGCCACCGCGCCGGTCGTGAGCACGGCACGCATCGTGTGCCTCGCGCCGTCGATGATGGCCTCGTCGAGCGGAGCCCCGTACTGGATACGGCTCTTCACGTCGGCCGCCATGACGACGCCGTTGAGCACGGCGACGCCTGCGAGCGCGATGAAGCCGACAGCGGCTGGAATGCTGAACGCGAGACCTCGTCCGACGAGACCGAGGATGCCGCCGATGAGCGCGAACGGGACGACCGCGAAGACCGCGCCCGCGTAGCGCGCGCTCTGGAACATCCAGAGGAGCATGCCGAAGATGATCGCAAGGGCCATCGGAACGACGAGGCCAAGGCGCGTCTTTGCGCGCTCGAAGTTTTCGAACTGGCCGCCCCACTGGATCTCGTATCCGCTCGGCAGCTTCACCTGCTTCTGCACCTGGGCGCGCGCGTCATCGACCCACGAGACGAGGTCGCGGCCGCGCAGGTTGACCTCGACGCGAACGGTGCGCGTGAGCGCTTCGCGGCGCACCTGCGTGGGGCCCTCGGTCTCCTCGATCTTCGCGACCTCCGAGAGCGGCACCGTCCCGCCGCCCGCGGCCTCGACGAAGAGCTCGCCGAGCGCCTCGGGTGAAGACGTACGCGGCGGCACCACGAGACGGAGGTCGAAGCGCCGGTGCCCTTCGTAGATCGACCCCACGTGCATGCCGACGCGCGCGGCCTCGATCGCCGAAAGCGCGTCCTCGGAGGCGACGCCGTAGCGGGCGAGCCGGACGCGGTCGGGGCGCACGACGATGGTGGGCGCGCCGAGCACCCGCTCGATGCGCACGTCGCCCGAGCCGCGGACCCCGCGCACCAGTGCGCCAACCTCCTCGCTGATCCGCTTCAGCTCGGAGAGCTCGTCCCCGAACACCGCGATCTGCACGTCGGCGCGCGAGCCGCTGATGAGCTCGTTCGTCTTGTCCTCGATCGGCTGCGAGACGGAGACGAAGGTGCCGTGAACCTCGCTCTCGATGGCGTTCTTGATGGCGACCGAGAGGTCGTCGAGATCATGCGCGGTGGTCCACTCCTTCTTGGGGCGAAGGTGAACGAACACGTCGGTGTTGTCGTTGCCGACAGGATCGATGGCGACCTCGGCGCGTCCTGTCATCGCGAGAGTCGTGACGACCTCGGGGAACCGGCGCAGCACCCGCTCGGCGGCGAGGTCGAGCTCCTTGGCCTCGGTGAGGCTGATCGACGGCGCACGGCGGAACGTGACGACGAGATCGCCTTCGTCGATGCGCGGGAGAAAATCCGCTCCCGCCCTCGCGAGAACCACGAAGCTCGCGACCAGCGCGACGCCGGCGCCGGCGAGTAGCACCCCTTTCAAGCGAAGTGCCGCAGGAAGGCTTCGCTCGTACGCGTGCTCGAGCGCCACGACCCAGCGCGGACCCTGCGTCTTCGGAGGCGGAACGAAGGTCACGAGCAGCGCAGGAAAGAAGACGACCGAGTAGACGAGCGCACCGAACAGCGCGCAGGCCATGGTGACCGCCATGGGCCGGAACATCTTGCCCTCGATCCCCTCGAGCGAGAGGAGCGGGAGGTACACCAGCATGATGATCGCGACGGCGAACGCGACAGGACGCGCGACGGCAGCCGCGACCTCGGCGTACGCGTGCTCGCGTGCCTTCTTCACGAGCTTCTTGCCTGCGGTGGCCGCCATGACCGACTCGAGGATGACGATCGGCCCGTCCACCAGAAAGCCGAAGTCGATCGCCCCGAGACTCATGAGGTCGCCGGTGACGCCGAAGACGTGCATCCCGAAGAGCGCGATCGACATCGACGCGAAGATGCCGAGGACGACGACCAGCGCGCCTCGTACCGTCCCGAGTAGCACCGCGAGCACGATCGTCACGACGAGCGCCCCCTCGACCAGATTCGAGAGCACCGTGGTCAGCGTGCGACCCACGAAATCCGCGCGATCGTAGATTGGCTCGATGATCACGCCGGGCGGCAGCTCGCTCTGAACCTTGGCCATCTTCGCCTTCACGGCGCTCACGACGTCGCGGCTGTTGGCGCCGATCAGCATCATCGTGACGCCCGTGACCGCCTCGCCTTCGCCGTCGCGCGTGATGACGCCGTGTCGAAGCGCTGCGCCGATCTTCACCTGGGCGATGTGCCGGACGAGCAGCGGAGTGCCGTCGGCTGCCGTGCGGAGGACGACGTTCGAGATCTCGTCCTCGTTCTTGAGGAGCCCCACGCCGACGAGGTTGAACGACTCCGAGGCGCGGTCGAGATAGCCGCCGCCGACCGCAACGTTGGCGCGCGCGAGCGCCGCGGCGACGTCCTTCAACGTCATCTCGTGGGCGTGGAGACGGCCGCGGTCGATGACCACGTGGTACTCCTTGAGGTCACCGCCCATCGTGTTCACCTCGATTACGCCGGTCACCGAGCGCAGCTTGGGAACGATTTCCCAGTCGAGAATGGTGCGGAGCTGCGTCGGCGAGTGTTTGTCGGAGCGGACGACGAACTGGTAGATCTCGCCGAGGCCGCCCGACACCGGCGAGAGCTCGGGCTTACCGGCGATCTTCGGGAGGCTCCCCTCGACGCCACGGACGCGCTCGAGGACCATCTGCCGCGCGAACCAGATGTCGGTGCCGTCCTTGAAGATGACGGTGACCGCCGAGAGGCCGTTGCGCGACACGGACCGCAGCTCGACGAGCTTTGGTAGGCCGTTGAGGGCGGCCTCCATCGGGAACGTCACCGTGCGCTCGACCTCGATCGGCGAGAGGCCCGGACAGTCGGTGAGCACCGAGACCTGAACGGTCGACACGTCGGGGACGGCGTCGATCGGCAGGTACCGCGCGGCAGCGGCACCGCCCGCCAGGAGGAGGACGAGCATCGCGAGGATGAAGAAGCGGACGTGGATCGATCGCGCAACGATGGTCGTGAGCATGGCTAGCGGAAGATCTCCGACTTGAGGGCGAAGACACCGCTCGTCGCGACGCGATCCGTCGGGGCGAGCCCAACGGTGATCTCGACGCGCGTGCCGTCACGAGCGCCAGTGGTGACGGCGCGTGGCTCGACGGAGGTCGCGTCGTGCTCGACGAAGACGGTCTGCTTCCCGTCGACACTCGTGATGGCGTCGCGCGGCAAGAGGAGCACCGCCAAGGGCGTCGTCTTCGTGTGAATCTTCGCGAGCACGGACTGGCCCGGCCGCAGCGAGCCGTCGACGTTCTCGACCACGACGCGCACGTCGCCGCTCCGGGTCTCTCGGTCGATGGTGTCGCCGACGTGCGCGACCTTGCCTTTGAGCACGACGGCGAGGTTCGTCTGCGGTGAGATCTCGACGGCGTCCCCTGCCGTGATGTGGCCGAGCTCGCGCTCGAATACCGCCAGCTCTATCCAGACGCGATCGAGGTCGGCGACGCGGAAGAGCGTCGCGCTCGGCTCGACGGACTGCCCGCGCGACACGTGGGACTCGACGATCTTGCCGGGGATGGGCGTCGTCACCGCGAGGATGCCGATCTCGCTCGAGCCATTGCCGCCGAGGGCACGAACACGCTGCTCGGCGGCGTGCAGATCAGCCCGCGCGCTCGCGGCCGTGGCCTTGGCGAGCTCAGCATCGCGCTGAGAGGAGACGCGCGCCTCCGCGAGCTGCGTCTCGCGCTTCTCGTTCGCGTTCGCGGCCTCGGCATGGGCGCGCGCCGCGAGAACCGCAGACTGCGCTTGTCCGAGATCGGCGCTCTCGAGCTCTGCGAGCATGTCACCTGCCTTCACGGGATCACCAGGGAACTTCGCAATCCTGCGCACGCGACCGGAGATGCGCGCGCCTACCGCCGCGACGCGCTCGGGGTCGAACGTGACGGTGCCCGTGACGTTGACGACGGGCGTGAGCCCCGCGCTCTCCGGCACCCCGAACTCGAGCTTGGAGCGCGCCGCGAAGGCCGGCGAGTAGCGGATCCACTTACCGTCCATGTACGGCACGTCGCGCGGAGGCTCGGCGAACGCCGGAGCTCCTTTGCGAAGGAGGAGAAACCCACCCGCCCCCGCAGCGACGACGAGCGCCGCGACGACCGCGACGACGCGCGCACTTCGGCGACGCGACGCCGCGGGAGGACGAACGCCGAAGTCCTGATCAGTGCTCATGGAGTCGCCTCACCTGCCGCGCGGTCCAGCGCAATGCGTGCCAGCCACGCGCCTTCGAGCGCATCGAGTCGGGCCGTGCGCACGTGCGCGACGTCGCGCGCGGCCGTCGCCACCCTGAACATGTCGAATCTTCCGGCGAGCCAGCCGATCTCCACCAGCTCGAGGGTCCGCTCCGCCGCGGGCACGGAGGTCGTCTCGATGAGCTTCAGCTCCGCCCGACGCGACTCGTACGCGGCGTGGAGCGCGCTCACCTCACGGAGGATGCGGCGTGCCTGGAGCTCCTGGCGCTCCGTCTCGGTCGCGCGCGCCGCCTCGGTGAGCGCGCGCAGTCCCGTATTGCGCTGCGCGACGGGGAGCTCGATCGACAGACCCAGGATGCCGAACATCGGGTTGGCGGGCGATGCATCGAAGCCGACGTAGCCTCCGATCTTTGGAAAGCGCTCCTTGCCGAGGCGGTCGTACCGCGCGTCGAGGTAAGCGAGCCGCGCGCGGAGCTGCCCGAGCTCGGGGCGTGACGCGATCGCCCGCCGAAGCAACTGCTCGCGATCGGGCGGCGGCGGCGGCTCCTCGAGGGGCGTGGTCAGGACCACGGACTGGGTCGATGCGAGGTCGAGCACATCGCGCAACGTCGAGATGTGCTCGTCGCGCTCGCGGCTCGCCGCCTCGATCGCCGCGCGCAACTGACCGAGGTCCGCGGTCGCGAGCGTCTCCTCGATGTCGCCAGTGGCCCCCATTGCGCCGCGTTGCTTCGAGGCGCGGAGAATGCGCTCGCCGATGCCGACGAGGGACTTCGTCTCCTCGATGCGCATCTCCGCTACGCGCACCTGGAGATAGGCGATCCAGGCGGCGATCCGGCCTCGGAGGCGCTCGAGCGAGAGGTCTGCCGTCGCCACGTCACCGGCGCGCTCGGCCTCGCGTACGCGGGCGTTCGGTGCGCCGCCGACGTCGAAGAGCACCTCGAGCGTCGCGGCGTAGCCGAGCTGTCCCACCTGACCACCGGTGAAGAGCGGGCGCGCATCGACGGCGAGACGAGGATTCGAGGGCATCACGACGCCGGCACCGACGCGCAGCGCGCGCGCCTCCTGGACCCCACGGCCGGCAAGCACGACGTCGGGCCCACGCTGCTCGGCCCGATCGAGCGCCTCCTTCAGCGAGAGCGAGAGCGCGCCGCTCGGTACCGCACGATGCGCGGGCTCGGCGTGGGCGGCGCTCGTCAAAGGCGCGATGACCGCGGTCGCAAGCAGCGTCAGCGCGGCTACCGCAGCCGAGCGGCGAGCTCTCTTCTTCGAAACGTCAGGACACATCGGACTCGTCTCCTCCTCGGGCGCGGGCCACACGCAAGGACATGCACGCGGGATGCGTGGGCCCCTGCTGGTTCCAGGCGAAGTCAGGCGCGAGGTGGTCTGTCGGTCGTGCTCCGGTGCTCGCCGGCCGGACGGATGCCTCGCCCTGTCATGCGGGGCGATGCACCCGTCGTCGCGAATCGGGGGCGCGTGGTGCGCGTGGAGGGCCCGTCGCTCGCGCCGTCGGAGGAGACGTCGTCGAGCCCGCCGGCGGGCGGCGCGAGCATCGCGACCTCGACGTCTTCGGCGTCGTCGTACCCGTCGTCGTCGTCGATGCTCGTGCGGTCGTGGGACGACGCGTGTGCCGTGGCGTGCGCGTGCGCGTGCGCGTGTGGTTCGTAGTTCCTCGGCAGCGACGGCCGCCCGCACACCAGCGCCGCGAAAAGCAGCGGCAGCATTGCAAGAAGAGTGAGGAGCGACTTCGACATGATGCGAACGGGAGCGCGCCGAAGCGCGTGCCGCATGATGCCCCTCGAGCGGCGGTCAGCCAAACGTTCGCTCGCAAAACAAGCGCGATCGTTGCAAAACGCACGACCGCTGCAGAACGCAGCGGCGACATCGTCGCAGGATCCTGCGGACGAGGTTTCTAACCGCCGACGCCGAACTTGAACGGGAAGCCGCCGACGATGGTGGGGCTCTCGCTCGAAGGGAAGTGCCACCCCTTCACCTGACGGACGACGCAGCCTTCGACGCGGGGGTTGCCCAGCGTGGTTCCGCCGAGCGACGCGCTCGACACGCTTCCGCTCGGGTCGATTGACCACTGCACGGTCACGCCGCCCTTGAGCCCGGGATTGCGCTGCGCCTCGCTCTCGTAGCAAGCGCGCACCGCGCCGAGGTGGGCCATGACGACGCGACGTACCTGCTCCTGCGAGAGGCCGCCCTTCGATGCGCCGGCGCCTGCGCCAACCGCGACCTTCGACTCGCCGGGGCCTCCGCCGCCGGGGCCGTTGCCGGTTCCGGATCCGCCGCCGGTTCCGCCCTTGCCGTTGCCGCCCGTCCCGCGACCACCGGGGCCGCCTGCGCCACCGCCGAAGCCCCCGCCGTTGCCGGCGCCGAAGCCCGTATCGAGCGTGCCCGACCCGAACGCGACGCCCGGGCCGGTTCCGCCGCCGCCGGAGCCCGCGCCCTTGAGCCCGGTGCCGCCACCGCTGCCGAGCACGATGGTGTTCGAGTTGAGACCGGAGAGCGCCGCGGACACGCTGTTGATCGATTTTAGCGTGTTCTGGATTTCCTTGCCGGTGTCGCCTTCGAGGACCTCGCTGAGGCCGCCGTAGTGCGTGGTCGGCTTGATGTCGCC
Source organism: Polyangiaceae bacterium (assembly GCA_043717125.1). Taxonomy (GTDB): domain Bacteria; phylum Myxococcota_A; class Polyangia; order Polyangiales; family Polyangiaceae; genus Labilithrix. The sequence goes on from JAYSXP010000304.1 coordinate 12,388, forward strand.
GGTGAGCTGGGTGTGATCGGCCTTGTCGTTCATGCCGAACTTGCCTTCGTCGCCCTTGATCTTCTTGCCGCCGCCCTGGGCCTTCTTGTCCTGCGCGCCCGGATCCTTGACGCCGCTGCCGCCGCCCTTCTCCTGACCCAGCGCCGCCGGGGGCTCCGGCGGAGGCGTCTCGAGGACGGCGCGCTTCAGGCCGAAGCGCGCCGCGTACTCCTCGGGGTTCGTGAGCTCGAGAGGCTTCGCGAGCTGGTCGGGCGTCATCAGCGTGCGGACGAGGCCGAGCAAACCGAGGTGGAGGATCGCGCTGCAGAAGATCGCGAGCACGGTGAGGAGCTCCGGCCCCTTCAGCGAGCTCATCGCGACCGGCTGCACCGTGTACTGGAAGAAGACCGAGAACTGACCGTACTGGATGAGACCGTAGTCACCGGGCATCACGGGCACCGGGGTGCCGGCGCGAGCGATCGCGACGGGGTCTTCACCGCGACCGCGGAGCGTGAGCAGACCGCCGACGCTTCCCTTTGCGTCGAGCTCCCAGCCACCCGGGCCGCCCTTGAGCGGCGTTCCCGACATCTCGATGCCGTCGGGGATCGGCAGCTCGCAGTTCTCGCCGTCGCCGAGCTCGAAGGACTCCCCGCGAGAGAGCGTCCTCAGGGCGACGACCGTGGTGCCCCAGACGGCAGCGACGCGGAGCGCATTCGGGGCAAGCAGCTGGGCCTGGGCCATCCCCCGCAGGGTATCAGAGGCGCTCCGGAGTTTCGCAGATCCGGCGCTCGACGACGGCTCGGGTGGACGTGTGAGCGACGTCCACCGACACGCAATAGCCGCACGAATCTTCTAAAAAAGAAGGCTCGCGAGAGGGGCGGCTCAGCGTCCTCGGCTCGGCTGACCGCGAGTCTATTTGGCCGTCGCGGTATCCTCGCGGACGCCCTTGCACAGCGCTCGTAAGTGGGCCGTTCGTGTGAGCGCGTTCACCCCGCGAACGTTACCAGAGCCGGCCGAGCTCCGTCTCCATCGACGCCTACTTCAGGTCCTTGCCGGTCTTGAGCCACTTCAGGACCTTCTTGCCGTCCGGCGTGCTCTTGAAGCCGGGGTTGCCCTTCGGCATCGCGCCGGCGGTGAGCTTCGCGATCATCGCGGTCTTGTCGGCCTTGATGCCGGCGAGGCCGTTGAACTTCGCGTGACAGCCGCCGCAGTTCGTCGCGACGAGCGGCCCGACGAACGCGAACGTGTTCGTCGAGGAGAGCTCCTCGGTCGTCGTGTTCGTCTCGCCCTCGGCGGACGTCGGGTCGGCGGCCGGATCGTCGTCCGTCTCGGCGGCGCAGCCGGCGGCGAGGACGGCGAGGACGGCGAGGGCAACGGGGAGCACGAGCGCGGTGAGGGTCTTGAACTTCATCGTGGCGCCTCTTTGCCGCTCGGCGCCGATGTGCGCAAGCAGGCTTCGCCGCACGGTGGCGTTGCCAAAACGGAAAGCCCT
>JAYSXP010000305.1:0-1565 GCA_043717125.1 Polyangiaceae bacterium
CCCAGATAATAATAGACTTCGGCCAGGTTATTTAAAGAATCCGCAATACCCTGCTTATAACCAATTTCCCGGCGGATATTCAGGCTTTCTTCTAAAAAGGGAACAGCTTTTTCAAACTCGCCCCCCCATTCTATGAGTAACCCAATATTATTAAGTGAGTCAGCAATATTCTCTTTATCGCCCATTTCCCGGCGGAACACCAGGCTCCTCTCGTTAAGCTCGCGGGCTCGCTTCAAGTCCCCCATATTGGTTGCAATAACAGCCATGTTATTTAAATAGTCGGCAACCTCCTTTTTATTTCCCAGGTCGACAATTATATTCAAACCCAGGTCAAAGTAATCGAGCGCCCCGACCAGGTCGCTGCGGTAATAGGCTATATTGCCAAAACCCTTATAACAGGCGGATATGCCTAACAGATCGCCTAACTCCTGAAAAACCGCAAAGCATTTATCATACTGCTGTTTACTGGTATCAAGCTCTCCCTGGAATAATTTCAGGTAAGCCAGCATATTTACAGCTCTGGCTTTTAGCAGGGTAAATTCTCTGGACTCTTCTGGATTATCGCCTACCAGTTCTAAAGCCTGGTTAATCCAGTAACACCCTTCGCTAAGATGACCGCGAGTGTGCCAGTAACGGCCGAGGGCACTCCCGAACCGCAAAGCAGTCTCTATTTCACCGCCAGTCAGGGAGTTCCTGATTGCAGCCCCTAAATTCAAATGCTCCTGACTAAGCCGATCAAACCATTGAACCTGGTCAGGCTTATTTATGTGCTGGAACGCTTCTTCCGCCAGATTGAGAAAAAAGGCGGCGTGCTGCTTCTTTATTATGTCAGCCAAACCGGCCCTAATAAGTTTCTCGAAGGTATACTCGCGGACCGTCGCTAGCATTCCAAAACGTGGTTCGCCAGCCGGATCACTCACACTATTTAATAAGCTCTTGTTTACCAGGGAGTGCAAGATTTCCAATATATCTATTGGCAAATCCTCTTCGAAATTGCAGATAGTTTCAATACTTTCAATGGAAGCGTTTAAGGAAAATACCGAAAGTCTGATTAATAGTTCCCGTTCCGGTAGACTTAGCAGTTCGAAACTCCAATCAATAGCGTTGTGCAGAGACTGGTGACGTTTTGGCAGGTTTATTATTGGCCCATTGGTAAACTGAAATAGGCGGTGTTTAAGCCGGGACAGCAGGGCTTGAGGCGTGAATATATTGCTCCGGGCAGCCACCAGCTCTATTGCCAGTGGTAAGCCGTCCAGTAGGGCGCAAACTTCGCTTATGGCTCCTAAATGATCATCAAAGGTAAAATTACTCTTGACCGCCTGGGCCCGTTCAAGGAACAGGGCAACGGCAGCATATTTTGGTAATGTCTCAGTAGGCGGGAGATTAGCTATATCAGGCCAGGCTAAAGTAGGAACTATAAAACTTTTTTCGCCGTAGACGTGTAGCACTTCCCGGCTGGTTACCAGGATTTTCAACTCCGGACAGGTAATTACTAATTCGGCTACAAAACCAGAAGCACCTTGCACCTGCTCGAAATTGTCTAAAACCAGGAGCAATTGCTTGCC
>JAYSXP010000306.1:0-4796 GCA_043717125.1 Polyangiaceae bacterium
GTCATCTTCGACGTCGCCCGTGCCGTCGACCCCGACGAAGGAATCACCATCCACGCCCTGCGCCACGAGGAGCAGAAGCCGATGGATGCCGACGTCATCTCTTGCCTCAGGGCGCTTGGCCACGAGGTCGACCGCCTCGCCGTCTATGACGACGTGCGCGCCATGTTCGACCGGATCGTCAGCTTCGCGCCCGATGTCGTGTTCAACATGTGCGAGACCTTCTATCTCGATCGCGCGCACGAGCCGAACATCCCCGGGCTGCTCGACCTGATGAAGGTCCGCTACACCGGCGCCGGCCCCGAGGCGCTGCTGCTATGCAAGGACAAGGCGCTCGCGAAGAAGATCCTCGCGTTCCACGGCGTGCGCGTGGCGGGCTTCGTGGTGTCGTCCCGCGTGCGGCCCCTGCGGCGCCTGCGGAGGTTCCGCTTCCCGGCGTTCGTGAAGCCGCTGGGCGAGGAGGGGAGCAACGGCATCAGCCAGGCCTCCTATGCGCGTGACGAGGCGGAGGCCCTCGAGCGGGCGGCGTTCATCCACAAGAGCTTCGAGTGCGACGTGCTGATCGAGGAGTATGTCGAGGGCCGCGAGCTCACGGTCGGCGTGCTTGGCAACCCTCGGCCGCTCGCGCTGCCACCGCGCGAGACGTTCTTCGGCAAGGCCGACGACGACGACACCGCGCCACGCTTTGCGACGCAGCGCTCGAAGTGGGACGACGGCTACCGGCGCAAGTGGAAGATCCGCAACGGCGAGCCCGACCCGCTCCCCGCGGACGTTCGCGAGCGCCTCGCCAAGACGGCGCGCATGGCGTACCGCATCCTGAAGGTGCGTGGCCTGGCGCGCCTCGACGTGCGGCTCACCGAGCAAGGGCAGATCGTGGTCATCGAGGTGAACCCGAACCCCTCGCTCGTGCGTACGGACGACTTCGCGATGGCCGCCGCGAGCGCGGGCTTCTCGTACGAGCAGCTCATCCAGCGGCTGCTCGACAACGCCGTGCGCTGATCTCACGGCGCGACGAGCAGCACGTTCTCGCGCACCAGCGCTCGGCACAGCTCGAGCTGCTCGTCAAGATCGAGCGTGGGGAGCTCGCGCACGTAGAAGATCCCCCGGGCGAGGGCGAACTCGAGCGCCGGAGCCGCCCACGCGTCGACGCGCAGGCGCACGCGCTGCGCTCCTTCCTCGCCCTGGATCAGCTCGATCTTCTCGCCGTCGCAGCGCAGGGTGAGCGGCCCCGCGAGATCATTGCGGAGGAGGCGCCGCTCAGGCGCAACGGAGAGCGCATCGTTCCAGACGTCGGGCAGATCGGTGCCGAAGACCTCGCGGTAGCGTGCGGCGAGCTCGGCGTAGGACACGAGCGGGCGCGGGCTCGCGACCACGGCTCTGCCGGCCGGCTCCTCCTTCGTGGGCGGCGCGTGGTGCATGAAGCACCCGAAGATGCGCAGGCACAGCGCGCGGCACTCCCGCGTGAAGAGGAAGAACTGGTGCCACGCCTCGTCGACGCGCAGCGAGCCGACCGGGTAGTCGCGCCCGCGATCGGTGGCGACGAGCCACAGGTACTTCTTGGCCTCCTCGAACAGCTCCTGGCCCTCCTCGAGCGTGGAGACGGTCTTGTTCAGGAGCAGCTTCTCGGCGACGTACGGCGCCTCGAAGGCGAGGAGCTCACGGAGTCGTTCGCGGTCGGTCTCGATGATGGAAGGCATGGGGGTCCTCGCGGGCGGGGTCAGGGAACGACGCGGAAGAAGCTGCGCGCGACGAGCGGCCGGCAGATGGCGATGCGGTCCTCGTCGCTCAGGGGTGCGGGTAGCTCGCGCACGTAGAAGTGCTCGTGGTCGATGATGTACGCGAGCGCGGGCGCCGCCCAGGCGTCGACGCGGATCATGGTGAGCGGGGCGTCGTCCGCGGCGACGAGCGCGGCGCGGTCGCCTTCGATGCGCACCAAGGCCGGCCGGTCGAAGCGCTTGCGCGTCAGGCGCGTGTCGACAGTGAGCCACTCCTCGTCGAACCAGAGCCTCGACAGCGTGCCGAACATCGCCTCGTAGCGTTGCTGGAACTCCTCGCGCGTGAGGGAGGGCCGCGGGTCGACGAGCGCCCGCGGCGCATTGCCCGGTGCATGCTCGACGAAAGCGCCGAAGAAGCGGTCCGAGAACCGCGTGTACTCCAAGGAAAAGAGCACGAACTGGTGCCACACCTCGTCGACGCGCCGCGAGAACATGGGCACCCCGAAGCTCCGGCAGCTTCGGCTGAGCACGAGGTACTTCTTCACTTCGTCGAGCAGCCTGCCCGCCTCCTCGCGCGAGGTGACCTTGCGCTCGCGGACGAGTCGCTCCTCGAGGAGCGGCGCGCGGTAGTCAAGGAGCTCCGGCAGCCGCTCCAGGATGCGTGAGTACGTCATCGTCGTCATGCCCGTGAGCGCTGCGAGGCGCGTGCCACGCGAGCAACGCAAGGAATGCGAGGCGGCGGCTGCGGTCGGGAGGCTGGCTTCTCGAGCGTCGGGCACGCGGGCGTCGTTCCCTGGGAACGAGGTTGCCCAAGCGGCTCGCGAACACGCGGATCCACGCCTGGCGCGCGGCGTGCACGACCTCGTCGTCGAAGGAGACTCGAGATGAACCACACGATCGACGACTCGAAGAGCACGCAGGCCACCACCACGAACGAGCAGGCCGACCGCGCCGCGCGCCCCCGCCTCACGGTGGAGGTCCCGACCGAGATCACCGCCGGCCAGCCGAAGGAGTGCATGCACTGCTTCTGCTCGAAGACCTACTGCTGCGACTGATTCAAGAGCGCGACGAAGGACGAGCCGGGGAAGCGCCATGAGCGCTCCCCGGCTTTCGTCATTTCTCCATCTGCACTCGAAGCGGCGGGCCGCGACGAGCCTCAGGGGTGCGCGATGACGAGCAGCGCGGGGGCGCGGCGACGAACGACCTCGAGACAGCTCTGGAGCGTGAGCGGATCGAGGGCGCCGAACGTCTCGTCGAGGACGACGAGCTCCGCGCGCTGGAGCAGAGCGCGCGCCAGGAACACGCGGCTCCGCTCGCCGTGCGAGAGCTGCCAGCCGGTCTCGCCCACGACCTGATCGAGGCCGGACGGCATCCGATCGAGCATCGTGCCGAGCCCCAGCTCGCGACACACGGCCTCCGCCTCCCGGCGGTCACCCGGCGCCGGAGGCCACGCGCGGCCCATGAGCAGGTTGAACGCGAGCGAGCCGGAGAGCACGTGGTTGTCGTGGAACTGCGGCGCGCTCGCGATCTGGCGCTGCCAGCGGGCGCTCCCCATCGTCGTGCGATCGAGGCCGCGCAGCAGGACCTGCCCACTCGCGGCGACGAGCGTGCCGGTCACCACCGCGGCGAGTGTCGACTTGCCGCTGCCGGAGGCGCCTTCGAGCAGCACGTGCTCGCCGGCGCGCACGGTGAGCGAGCACGCACGCAGCACCGGCTCACCATCCGGATAGCGGAAGGAAGCGCCGCGAACGTCGAGCACGACCTCCCCGCGCTCCACCTCCCCGTGCGCTTCGACCCACGACGCGCCGCTTGCCGGTCGTGCCGCGGCGGCGCGGAACATGGTGCCGATGGTGCACCAGGCGACGTGCGCGCCGACCAGCGCGGTTGCGCCCGCCACGAGCGAGGCGAACGCGATCTGCGCCTGGAGGATGCCGCCGATCGCGATGGCGAGCGCCCCAGCATCGACCGGACCGGCGAGGAGAGTGGGAACGAGGGCGGCGAAGCCCACCAGCACCCAGCCGCGCGCGGTCAGGACCGACAGCAGCCGACCCGAGGCATCGAGGTGGTCGGAGGCCTCCGCGTAGCCGGCGAGGGCGGCATCCTCACGGAGATGCCATCGCTCCTGCGGCTCCTGCACGACGCGCGTGCGGTTCGCCACGATATTCTCCACGAACCCCGCGGTCAGCTCCAGGCGCTGGGCGGTCCACGCCGCGCGTCTGCGACGCAGTCGCACCACCAGCGCGAGCACGAAGCCGCACCACCCGACCAGCACGAGGACATGCGCCACGCCGCCCGCGCCCATCGCGAGCACCACTCCCGCGCCGACCATCTGCGCGAGCGCGGCGAGCGAGGCGATCGCCCCCGAGAGGCCCGCCGTCTCCAGCGCTGTCGACTCGGCGACCACGCCGAGGAGCCGCCCCGAGCCCTGACGACGGATGGCATCGAGGTCCATGCGCAGCGCACCGCACAGCAGCCGCTGCTTGACGAGCGCGGCGACGTCGACGGTGAGGCGCCCCGCGAGGTGCGTGCCGCTCAGCTGGAGGAGCACGCCGCTGAGCGAGACGAGCGCCCAGGGCGCGAGCCAGGTCGCGTGCGGGTCGCCGGCGAGCGCGGCGCGTCCCACGAGCGCCCAGCCGCCGACGGTGACCACTACCTGGAGCAGCGCCACCGCGGCGAAGCGCGCCACGCGCCCTGGAGCTCTCATGCGCACGAGCGCACGGAGGAAGCTCGCGCCCGGGTCCGCACGCAGCAGCCACATCTCGCCGAGATGGCAGTCGCTCAGGCAATGATGAAGCAGCTCGAGGCGGGCGCGCGCGAGCCGCTTCGGACCGACCTCGGCCATCGCGAGCCAGCGATCGATGCGTTGCGGGAGACCCCGGTCCATCGCAGCGGCGAGCACCTCGTGAACGGCCGTGGCCGGCAGTCGCTCGCGGGTCAGGTGCGGGGTGAGGACCTCGAGCACCCCCCGCTTCGATCGCAGGATGGCGAGGTACCGCGGGCCTTCGGGCAACGTGAGCCGTACGAGCCCTGGCGCCATCTGCCCGAGCACGCCGTCGAGCGCGCCGTATGCGCACTCCACCGGCT
>JAYSXP010000307.1:0-4782 GCA_043717125.1 Polyangiaceae bacterium
GCGACGGACGCGAGGATGTCGTCGAACTCCTGCGAGAAGACGGCGGGAAGACCGCTGGCGTTGGCGACGAAGTAGTGGCGGCCGTTACCCTCGGCGGCCAGGGCGGCCATGACCTTCTCGTCGAAGTCTACGTCGACACCGATGGTCGAGATGGTGACGCCCCTGCTGGTCATGCGGTTCGCCATCGCGCGGAGGCCGGGCACGTCCTTGATGCCGGAGTTGGTGGCACCGTCCGAGAGGAGGATCATGCGGTTGACGCGGTCACCCGAGAGCGGCGTCTGCTGGAGCTGCTGCATGGCCTCGAGCATGCCGCACGAGATGCACGTGTCGCCGCCGAGGCGGATGTTGCGCACCGCGGCCTCCATCGAGGCGCGCGTCTGTGAGCTCACGCGCGTCGGGGGAACGATGACCTGAGCGCTCGAGTCGAACGCGACGACGGTGACGCTGTCCCCGTCGCGGAGGCGCTCGATCGCGCCGACGGCGGCGTTCATGGCGTTCGCGATGCGGTCACCTTTCATCGAGCCGGAGCGATCGATCACGAGCGCTAGGTTCATCGGTGAGACCGCGGACGCGGTGCCTACCTTGTCCTCGGCGGCGGCGACCTGCGCGAAGAGGAAGGTCTCGCCGCGGCTGTTCTTGGCGATCGAGGCGTGCCCGAGGCGTGCGTCGATGGCGAGCGTATCGCCGGCGGTGATGCGCGCCGGGTCCTTCGCCTCGATGGCGTCTCCGCTCGCCGGCTTGCTGTCGCCCCAGGGCTCCTTGGTCGCCGTCGCCGGTGACATCGGAATCGCGAGCGCGCCTGCGGCAGAAGCGAGGACGCCGCAGAGAGCGAGGGCGAAAGTGGTCTTGAGCTTCATGGGGGCGAGGTTTCTACGGGCATGGAGGCGAAAGGATCTGCACTTTCAACGCCCGATGGGCGCTGCGCTTACACCTCGGACGCGCCGAAAAAAGGGAGATGATCAGGAAGGTTTACGAGGCATTCCAGGGGGATGGACCCCCGCTTTCGCGAGGAGATCCCAGGAGGGCACACCTCCCACGAGCACGAGGAGCGCGTCTGCCTGGAGCGTACGTCGGCCCTTCCCCGACGTGACACTTGCCACTGTCACGGACGTCTTCGTGACCGCGACCGGTACGGTCTCGAAGAGGAGTCGGAGCCGGCCCTTCGCAACGAGATCCTTCACCTCCGCGATGTTGCGCGCCTTGCCGCGCGCGAAGTTCGCGCCTCGGTACGAGATCGTCACGGATGTCTCGGGCTGACGCGCGATCGCGATTGCGGCCTCCATCGCCGAGTCGCCCAATCCGGCGATGATGACGCGCTTGCCCGCAAAGCTGCGCGCGTCGGCCAGGGCGTAGCTCACGCGACCGTCCGCGTCGGGATCGATCGCGAGATCGAGCTCGCGCGGCGTGCCACGGCGACCGATCGCGAGGACCACGCGCGAGCCGCGGAACGTCTCGACGGAGGACTCGCCGATGGCGCCGTGCACGACGAACGCGCCACCGTCACGCTCGATGTGGATCACGCGACGCCCCTCACGGACGTCGATCGCGCGCGCGCGAACGATGCGCGTCCACTGCGCGACGAGCTCCTCCTTCGTCGCCTCCTTGAGCCAGAGCTCGCCCTCGACGGGCAAGTCGAGCGGCGGGTCGTAGACGATCTTGTCGCGCGGGAAGCTCTTCACGCTGGCGGCGACCGTCGACTGCTCCACGACGACGCACGAGAGGCCCCTCTCCTGGGCGCGCAGCGCCGCGCTGAGGCCCGCCGGTCCGGCACCGATCACGATCACATCGAAGGGCTCCCTGCCCTTCTTCAGCGTCGTCGCGATCCGATCCATGGCCTGGACGCCCTGGTTGATCGCGTTCTTGATGAGCGGCAGGCCGGTGAGATCGCCGGCGAGGAAGAGGCCGGGCACGTCGGCGCTCTCGAGGTGAGCGTCGACGGCGGGGCGATCGAGGACCGGCTCGCCCTCGGTGATGGTCAGGCTTCCGTTCGGGCAGACCTGCTCGCAGAGCACGACGCCGCAGCACTCCTCGGGGCGAGCGACGACCGCGACGTAGCGTTCGATGGTGAGCACATCGAAGGGACACGCGTCGACGCACGCGTAGCAGCCGAGACAGGTCCCGGTGTGGATGGTCGGGAGGCGCTTGCGTGCGCCCGGGGCGGCCGGCTGCACGAGCGACGTGGTCGACCTGCGGCGCTTGCGGCGCTCGAGGAGGGTGGCCGATGCACCGAGCGCAAGCGCGCCGGCGAACGCCCCACCGAGCGGGGGCCACGGCGACCCCGTCGGGCGTGCACCACCGACCCACGCGGTGGTGATCGCGGCCTCGCGAGCCCTCTCCCACGCCATCTTCCGCCCCTCGGCGAGCGCGACGCTGCGGTGCTCGTCGAAGCAGAGGCTGGCGGTCTGCGCGAGCCGCACGTCGGCGCCACCGTCACGGTTGGGGCTGGCTCTCACCTCCGCGGGTACGCACGCGGCGATGGGGTCCTTCGCCGACGTCGGGTCGTGGCACTTCGCGCAGGCCTGGAGCCCCACGAGCGGGACGGTCGCGCCGGCTTTGACGCCGCCGCCGACGTGGCGGGGCGCTGCGACCTCGCTGCCCGCGCCCCAGCGGACGAAGCTCCCGTCGTCGCCGAACGTCACGCCCTGGGCGCCTTGGTGCGCAGGGTGGCACGTGGCACAGGTGAGCTCCCCGCGTGCCGCGAGCGCGCGATGCGCCGACCGCGCGGAGGTGTACTGCGGGCCGGCGTGACATGCTTTGCACGCGCCTGCGGCGAAGAACGGCGGGCCCCCGACCGAGGCGATCGTCGCCGCGATCGGAGCGGCGCTCGCAGAGGGCGGCGGTGCTTCGTGGCACTTCGCGCATGCGATCTTCTCCTTCGCATGCGGGCGCCCCAGCGGGTGTTCGCTGCCCGTAGGCGTGGTTCCCGCGGCGAGCGCTGCGCACGCGCCGACCGCAGCCCCGAGCGCTGCAAGCGCCAGGGTCCGGACGCGCGTGACGTCGCTCGCGCGCGTCGCGCGGTGGAGCACCTTGGTTCGCGGGCGCTCCTTCACCTGCGCACCATGACGGCCACGACGTGCGCGAAGAGGAGCACGAGCGCCGTCCCGGTCGCCGCGAGATGGATGGGAAGCCAGCCACGAAGCGCGAACGTCAGAAGGCGGAGCGCACCCACGGCACGATGCTCGACGACGAGCCGCACGAGCTCGTCGAGCCCGTCGAGACGCTCGCTCTTTCGTCCGTCAAGGAGACCGCCGAGCGCGGCGCGCACGCGCTTCTCCTCCTCGCGGAGCCGCCTACCCGAGGCGACGAGGAGCAACGCGCCGAGCCTCGAGACGCGATAGGGCCGCAGCACTCGACCGTAGAGCGTCTTGACGACCTCACTCCGACCCGAGAGCTGAGTGAAGATCCGCTCGTCGATCTCGCGACGGCGCGCACCGAGTTCCTCGGGCAAGACGCTGCCTCGTTCGAGCCTGGCGAGACGGGGGGGCAGCAGCACCTGGACCGCGCCGCCGAGGAGGCCGGTTGCCAGCGCGAACGTCATCGCGAGCGCGAGCGCCCCTGCGACATTTCCCGGGGCAGCACCGTGCGTGTGAGCGAAGCTCGCGCCGAGCGCGAGGATTCCTACGGCGAGGTGAGCGACATAGAGGACGCGACCGAGGCTTGCCGACCGCGGGATGCGCGCGAGCAGCCGCGTGGAGCGCTTCCCTCCAGCGTAGGCGACGAGCAGGGTGACGAGTGCGCCGGTGACGACACCGCTCGTCCACGACGAGAGCGGCGTGAAAGCGAGGCCGAGGGCCGCGAGCGCGGCGCCCGAGACCCACGGCCACGCCGGGAGCTTGCGAGGGAGGAGCCCGACCGGCGTGTCGCCGAGCACGGCGCGACCCAGCATCGTCGCGCGCGGAACGTTCCGCAGCTCGACGAGCGCTTCGTTGGGATCGATGCGCGCGATCGCCTGCGTCGGGCACGACGCGACGCACGCGGGGCCCGCGACCGAGCCGGCGCAGAGATCGCACTTCACGGCGACGTCCGGGAACGGGCTCTTCGGTCCCTTCCCCTTGGTCTCGCTCCGCGGCGCGATCTGGATGTTGTCCCATGGACAAGCCTTCGCACAACTCCCGCAGCCGGTGCAGAGGTCCTCGCGAATGAAGACCTCGCCGCGCGCGTCGCGTCCGATCGCACCCGTCGGGCAGTCGATCATGCAGCTCGGGTTCTTGCAGTGCTGGCAGCTGTTCGGCACGAGCAGCGGTGCCCACTCGACCTCCTTGGCGAGCCTGGCGACGCGCGCCACGACATCCTCGCCAGCGCGCGGGGCGAGCTCGTTTTCCCGCTGCACCACCACCTTGTCACCACGACGAACGAGGCGCGAGATTCCATCGTCGTGCGCATTCGCACAGCTCCACGCGCAGTGGCCACATCGCACGCAGGAGTCCTGATCGATGACGAGGAGAGAGCGCGCGACGCGCATCCGGTAGAGGTCCTGGAAGACATGGGCCGTCGTGCGCGTACCGCCGCCACGGAGCTGCGGCGGGAGCCCAGATGCGCGGATGCGCCGGACGCCCTCGAGCGCGGACCCATTCCGACGTGCAACGACGAGAAAGACGTCACGCGGGATCGCCACGAGCCACGTGGGGCCCGACGCGACGACGGCCACGCGACGCACCGAGCGGTCGCCGAGCTCGTCGTCGCCGAAGAGGTCGCCGCGCGCGAGATACGCCTCGACGCGAGGCTTGCCGTCGTCCTCGCTCTGCGCCTGGAGCAGGCCATCGGCGACGAGAAAGGCGGCTT
>JAYSXP010000308.1:0-37300 GCA_043717125.1 Polyangiaceae bacterium
TACCGGGGCCGAAGCCCTTTCTCGTGCGACTTGCATGTGTTAGGCGCGCCGCTAACGTTCGTTCTGAGCCAGGATCAAACTCTCCAGTTGAACTTTTGGTGCCTTCGGTCCGACAAGGGTTTAAAGCCACGTCGTGAGCGAAGGACCTAGATCCTTGGAGATGATGAGCTCGCCTCTCTCGGTCGTCATTGCTGACTAGGTGAGATCGTTTCTCATCGGTCGGACTCGAGGTCCGACTTTGGAAGGTCACTTCTGCTCGGCACCACCTGGGCCTCTTCGATATGAAGAGAGCCTGGTGGGACGGCATCGCGCCTCCCGTGAGCCCACTCTAGATTCGTCTAAAGCGAACGTACGATTCAGTTTTCAAGGATCGAGGCTCCCGACTTGCTGCAACCGGAACCTTGCGGTTGGCTGCGTCGGGGTCGCGAATTATAGTCGCCGCGTTTGGCCGGTCAACTAATTTCTTTCGGGTCGGGAAGTTTTCTTTCCCGGAGTCTTTTGGAGCCTTTTGCGAAGGCCCTCCAAGACTGGCAGGCTTTTCAGCCTGCCTCCCGCCGTGACGTCCACTCAGCACGCTGCTTTCACAGCTGGCCGAGCGGCCCCTCGTTGGTACTCGAACCGACTGGCTGGTGCCACCCGACTTTGAGTCTCTTCGAGGGGTTTCGTCGGGACCGCAGGAGCCGGTCCGAACGTGGAGGCATTAGTAGTTGGCCCTGCCTCGTCCGTCAAGGACGAACCTGCTTTTTTCTCACCGAACTCAACCGCTTAGCGACTGAACCCAAGGTTCCAGATCAGCGATCATGGAGCTCGGGCGGTGAGCCCTCGAACCGCCACTTGTTGTCCACATGTGGAGGGTCGGGGGAGAGTTCCTGAGTTTGCTCCATGAGCTTCGGGGCTTGGGAGCTCCGGAGCCTTGGGGAAAACAAGGTTCTCCACAGGCATTCCCCAGCAGGCCGAGTGGCGTTGACTCCGCTCGTGAGCGGCGGTCGCGGCTGGCGACCTGCAGGAGGGGCGCGGAAAATAGTCAGGAGCGCCCCAGTGTCAAACCGAAAAAGGCGGGGGATTCGCGCTTTTGTCTGATGCTATTGAAATGATGCGCCAATTTAGCGTGTACCTCGCACGCAAACCGTGGCGCTTTGGCACCCGAGGGGTTGTCGCCGTCAGGAGGAGGTCAACTCGCCGGGGTCGAGCGCCTCGAGGTCCTCGTCTGCGTACCAAGTGTTTCCGGCCTCGCGCACGAGTGTCAGCTCACCACCCGTGGCCGTTCGGGCGCGAAAGCCACGCTCATTGTTGGGAAGTCCGACCACGGCGCCGAAGACCTCGACCGGGAGCGCGCGCGCTTTCGGGCCGGCGTTCACGCGGATCGGCCGGCCCCGGCGGTCGACCTCGACCGCCACAGCAAACCACGACGAGCCGTCGCCAGCAGGGCTCCAGCCGGCCTCCCCAGCAAGCGCACGCTCGCACGCCGCATACGCACGTGCCGACGCCGTGAAGCCGGCACGCCGGCGCAGCATGACCACCAGGGCATAACCATCAGGGAGCTGGCGCGCGACGAAGCTGCGACGTTCACCGCGCAGCACGACCCAGCGCGGTTTGCCGATCGCGCCGAACTGGTCGAGGTCGTTCAGGATGATCCGCATGTGCGCCGCGGCGACCTTCACATCGAACGGATTGACGACGCCCGCGTAGTCGACAGTCTCGCCTCCTAGATCAACGAGCGCGCACGCGTAAGCGCCGGGAAGCCGCGCGATGAGATCGTGGAGGATCCGCGCGAAGCTCGTCGCCTCCATGTCGCGCGCCGGGGGACGCCGCGACGGACGCATGGGGCGCTTCGACGTGGGCTGCCCGGCGCTGGGCCGGCGCACCGTCACGGGGTAGGCCCACGTCCTGTCGTGTCCACGAGCGAGCGCATGAGCAGCTCCGCCGAGGGCGCGATCTCGATGGGCGTCACAGCCCTGCGCGCGACCAGCCGCGCGTTGCTCGCGGCGCTAGCGCGCAGCGTATAGACCTCGTCCGTAAAGGCGATCCGTCGAGCCTCGAGGGGCATTCGCTGCTCGGGGACGCGATCCTCGAGCCGGATCACGTGCCAGCCAAAGGTCGATTCGGTGACCGCGCTCGTGGCGCCGATCTCGTGGAGTGCAAAAGCCCCCTTCACGAACGCCTCGTCGATGGTGCCCTCGCCGCCTTCCGTCGACCGGCCGTCCTGCGCGAACGCGGAGAGTTCCTCTGCAACAACGTCGACGCCCGGATGGGGGAGAGCCTTCGCCTTTTGCTGAAATTCCTCGCTGTTCTTGACGGAAAGAACGGCTTCGCGGGCCTGCTCGGCGAACGCGCGGGCGGCCGCGTCGACGACCGGGTCGGGCTTCTTCGGGTTCGAGCGCTTCGCCACGACATGAACGACGCGAACGGCCGGCGGACGGTCGACCTCACGCCAGTACCGCGCGGTGAGCTGAGCAAGCTCCGGGTCATTCGGCGGCCCGGCCTCCTTCGCGTCGGCAAGGATGCGGTCGGCCGTGAATCGGCCACGGGCCGATGTGAGGCGCCACGACGTCGGCTGCTGTTTATCGAGGCCTCGTGCGCGCGCAGCATGGCCTGTCACCGCGTCGTCGACGAGGCGGCGCAAAGCCTCCCGTGGCGTGATGTGCTGGGCGATGGCGACCTTCAGGACGAGCGACATCGGAATCATGTCCGAGCCGACGCGTGCGGCCACCTCGCCACCGAGCGCGGCCTGCTCTGCGGGCGGCGACGTCGGCGTTTTTTCACTGCCACAGGAGAAGCAGGAGGCCACGACGAGAAGCGCGACAGACGCGAGACGGACGTTCATGCACTCGCTCCTGGGCGAACGAGCTGCACGCCGGCGCGCAGCGCCACGACACCGATCACGAGGAAATAGAGCGCTTCGACGTCGTTCGAGCGCGCGAGCGCAAGCGCGCCGAAGGTGAAGGCTGCAGCCGCGCCGAGGACGAGAGCAGCGGCGAGGAGATCGAGCAGCTGCATGGCGGCCGGAGGATACCTCCGAGCGCGCCCGGCGTCAGCGATCACCGTGAAATCAGAAACAGGCCCGCAGCGAGGAAGAGAGCGAGGATCACGAACCACGGGAGCGAACGGCGCAAGCGCAGCCGCCGCAAGGCCCGAACCCTCGTCGCGTGGCGCGCGAGCGCGATGCTGGTCGTCGCGCCGAGCACGGCGACCCCGCAGACCACCGTGACGAGGCGCACGAGCACGGCCCGCTCGGGTGCCGCAACGCCCCAACCCACTCCTTGCATGGCCAGCGCGAGGACGACGCCAGCACCGACATATATGCCGTCTCCACGTGGGAGCTCCGAACGAGGTTTCAGCGAGCTGCCGGCGATGATCCGGCCTGCGGCCTCGGGATCGGCACGCAGGGACGGACCTGCCGATGCAAACGCGAAGAGCGCCCAACCGACGACCCCGAGCGCACCTCGCACACCGTCGAGGCGTGCCGAAGAGAGTGCCGACGGCGCGAGCGTCCAGACGATCGCGCTCGACAGAACAAAGCCCCATACGGACCAGATGCGCGCCCACGTCGGTCCGGTCCACGCGCGGAGCGCGGCGAGCCCCTTCGGCGGCGGGGGTCCAGGCGCAGCGCTACCCTCGCTCGCGTCCGTCGCTGGGGGCGAACGAGTAAAGCCGGCACCCTCGACGAGCGGCGCCGTCGTGAGCGCGATGACTCCGGCGATTGCGGCGACCTTCGCGACGAGAGGCGCGCCACGCGACCACGCCGCGGGCGCGACCGTGATCGACCACGCGTAGAGCCCGGGGATCGCGGCCTGCGCGGAGGCCCCCAGTTCGGAGAGTCGTGTAAGGACGACGTTCCTTCGCGATCGAGAGCGCACGGAGGCGGGGGCAGCCGGCTCCGTGCCTCCAGGCGGAGCGGGCCGGTTCGTCATCCCTCGGCGCTGCCTGTCGCGGCACGCCCGTCGCGGACGAGACGAGACGCGCCGACGAGGCCGTTGCTCTCTTCCTCGCGCGCGGCCTCGAGCCCGAGCTTCTGCCAGAGCCCCTTGTCGAGCAGGTGGCTCGGACGGACGTTCTGCGTCGCCGCGAGCATGACGGCTTTGATGTCCGGATGCTTGGCCTCGAGGTCGTTGATCATCTGGCCGACGATCTTGCGCTGGAGGTTGTCCTGCGAGCCGCAGAGATCGCACGGAAGGATCGGGAACGCCTTTTCCTTCGCGTAGAGGGCGATGTCCTCCTCGGCGCAATAGGCGAGCGGGCGGATGACGACGTGACCGTCCTGCGCCATCAGCTTCGGAGGCATCGCAGCGAGCTGGCCGGCGAAGAACAGGTTCAGAAGAAGCGTTTGGAGGATGTCGTCACGGTGGTGGCCGAGCGCGATCTTCGTGCATCGCATCTCCTTCGCCACACGGTAGAGGATGCCGCGGCGAAGGCGCGAGCAGAGCGAGCAGTAGGTCTTCCCTTCGGCGATCTTGTCCGTGACGATCGAGTAGGTGTCCTCCTCGATCATTGTGAAGTCGTAGCCCTCGTCACGCATGTACTTGCGCAGACGATCGGCGGGGTACCCGGGGTGGCCCTGATCGATGTTGACGACGACGAGCTCGAAGCGAATCGGAGCGCGCTGCTGCAGCTCGCGCAGCATGTGCAGCATCGTGTAGCTGTCCTTGCCGCCGCTGACGCAGACCATCACGCGGTCGCCTTCGGCGAGCATCCGGAAATCCATCACGGCGCGCGACATGGCACGCGTGAGGCGACGCTCGAGAGAAGGATCCATCTTGGCTCGGGGGTAGCAGCTCGGTTTACGGCGGGCAAGCCGAGGGGCGGTGCACAAACGCGAAACGGCGAGACGTGGAGACGTCTCGCCGTTCGCCAGCGCCAGTCGAGCCGCGAGCCGTTACTTGCGGCGCGCGGTCTTCTTCGCAGGTGCCTTCGGCGCCACCGCGGAAGCCTTCACTGCCGGAGCCTTCGCTGCCGGAGCCTTCGCTGCCGGAGCAGCCTTCGCAGGCGCCGAAACCTTCGCTGCCACCGCCGCGGGCTTGGCCGCAGCGGGAGCCGCCGGCGCGTTGCGCGCGGCACGCTCGATCACGTCGAGGAACGTGAGGACACCGTGACCGGTTCCGCCCTTCGGATCCCAGCCGCGAACGCGATCACCCATCGCCGGGCCCGCGATATCGCAATGGACCCAGTTCTGAACGGTGCCGATGAACTCACGGAGGAAGAGCGCCGCCGTGATGGATCCGCCGTACTTATGGCCGGTGTTCTTCAAGTCCGCGGAGTCGCTCTTCATGAACTCGCGGAGCTCCTCGACGAGGGGCATCCGCCACATGAGCTCGCCGCTTCCCTTGACCGAAGCCTGAAAGAGGTCGGCGGTCGCGTCGTTCGACGCGTACCAGCCCGAGCAAGCGCTACCGAGGCCATACATGCAGGCGCCCGTGAGGGTCGCATTGTCGATGAGGAGCGTCGGCTCGAGCGTGCGCGCGTACGCGAGCGCATCCGCGAGGATGAGCCGGCCTTCCGCGTCGGTGTTGTCGACCTCGACAGACTTGCCGTCCAGCGAGCTCCACACGTCGCCGGGACGGTAGGCGTTACCGCTCGGCATGTTCTCCGCCGCAGCGAAGATACCGTGCACTTCGACGTTCGGCTGCATGCGCGCGACGATCTGCATGAGACCGACGACGTTCGCCGCCCCGCTCATGTCGTGCTTCATGTCACCCATTCCGGCCGACGGCTTGATGGAGATACCACCCGAGTCGAACGTGATGCCCTTGCCGACGATCACGATGCGCTCACGGCCTGCGGCGCCGGAGCCCGCGGGGACGTGAGAAAAGTGCACCATGCACGGTTTGCGATCGCTGCCCTGGCCGACTGCCGCGAGCAGGTGCATGCCGCGCTTCTGGACCTCCTTGAAATCGAAGACCTGAACCTTGAGGTTGGTCTCCTTCGCCATCGCCGTCGCGGCCGCCGCCAACGTCTCCGGGTAGAGAACGTTCGCGGGCTCGTTCGACAGATCGCGCGCGAGGTTGACGCCGGCCCCGACGACCTGTCCGCGGTCGACCTGCTGCTTCGCGTCCTTCGGCAGGTCGGAGGCGAGGCAGATCGTGACTTGCGTGAGCTCCGCCTTCGGCTTGCGATCGCCGGTCATGTACTTGGTGAAGCGATAGGCGCCCATCTCGAGGCCTTCGACGACCTCACGGAGGCGGGTCTCGAGCCCGGCGGGCAGACCGAGAATGAGCTTCTTCGCCTTGTCGGCGTTGGCGGCCCGGGCGGCCTTCGCGGCGAACGTGCGGATGTCACCCGCGCCGAGCGTTGCGACGTCGCCAAGCCCGACCACGACGAGACGGTTGGCCTTCACGCGGCCGAGCGTCGACATCGAGACCTGCTGGTCCTTCTTGCCTTTGAACTCTTCCTTCTTGAGCTGTCGACCGAGCGCTCCCCCGAGGGCGCGGTCGAAGCCGTCGAGCGGCGTGCGTGCGTTCTTCTTCTTCGGCGCACCGCCTTGAGCGGAAACACCAACGACCATCAGGTCGCCAACCTCGCGCGCTGACTGGACCGAGCGAACAGTGATTTTCAGGGGCATCGAGCCGTGGCCTCCCATACCCAAAACTTGGGGGAGTGCGGTTATACGGCACCGATCCACGTGTGGGATACAGCAATCCGCTCGGCGCGCTTCGGCCGGCCGGTCAGCCGATCATGCGCGCATGCTTCCCGAGCGCGAGCGGCATCGACAATCGCGGCTCAGGAATGCCCGCAAAGACCGCACGCGTGGGAATACCGTCGACCACGAGCGCGACGATTGTCGGCGCTGCGCGGTAGACCCAGAGCACCTTGCAGGGGAGCGCATACTCGACGCCGCTGATCGCATCCGCGGTTCGGAGGATGAGCTGCGCCCCGACGGGAACGATCGACGCGCAGCTCACGACGACAGCCGCAGCAGTGACGTTCCGGATCTCGACGGGCAGGATCGTTCCGTCGCCGATCATCTGCGCGGGCAGCGCGCCCTTCGGACGGGCGACAGGGCCCACGGGTGGTGCGTCGAGATCGCCCGTGACGAGCTGCATCAGCGAGAGGAGCTCGATCTGCTCACGCGATTGGAGCGGCATGCCGAGCGAGGCGTTGCGCGCCTTGAGCTCCCAGAAGCGAACGAGGAAATCGAGCTTTTCAATCAAGGCGCACCTTCTACTGCGAGGTGAAACGGCATCGCCTAGTGCGAAGGTTCCGTCGGGTTGAAGCTCACGCTGAGGTGCGAAGCATGTGCCACGAGCTCGGGGCACTTGGGTAAGACGAGCCGGACCCCCGAAAGTTTCCCGCGTGCCTTCGCGAAGACCACACACGGGTGATCTGGCTCTGCCGTTGGGAACGGAATCACCACGTTCAGCGGCACCGCATGAAGGGCGCCAACAGTGTTGCGCGCGTCGCACGAAAGTGGGACCGCGCGGGTCGCCAGCGCGCCACATCGAGGGCGCCATGCAGAGGTCGACAGGGGCCTGACTGCGCCGCCATGCCTCGCGGATTACGCGGCGCCATAGGCGAATCGTGATGGATCCACCCACATTCATGGAAGGCTTCTTGCCGGCGGCGACCCGGTTGGGCAGAGTAGAGGCGATGAGTCGGACATGGACACCGTTGCTCGTCCCAGCCATCGGCGCGGCGATCGGGCTCTGCATCGCCTGCGCGAGCGGCTGCGCCGACCCCAAGGTCTCGATGGCGACCGGTCCACGCGAGTACACGGACAGTGACTACCCTCAGGTCCTCGAGCGATGGACGCGCACGAAGAGCCTCGTCACACTGAGCGAGCTCGACACGCTTCTGACGGTGACGGCCACGTTCGAGTCGTGGGATTTCCGGTGGGCCTACGTCGTGAAGTACGCGAACGACTACCGACTCACCGTAGAGCAACGTCGCACGCTCCTCGAGCACACGCTCTCCGAGACCCAGGACAGCCATCGGTTCTACGTCGCGCTCTATGGATCGAACGCGCGCTGGGCCGACCTCACGCGCGCGAACAGCTCGTGGATCGTCAGGCTCATCGACGACGAGGGAAACGAGACGGCGCCGCTGTCGATCGAGCTCATCGCGCGCCCGGGTCCGCTAGAGCGCCGTTATTTCCCGTACTCGACGGTGTGGCGCAACGTCTTCCGCATCAAGTTCCCGACGACGACGCCAGGTGGACAGCCGACGATCGCGCCCGACTCGCGCTGGATCGGTCTGCGCTTCGCAGGAGCTGAAGGCAACGAGGAGCTGCGCTGGGAGCTCGGTTCCACCGAGCCGACGAAGCGCGCGGCCGCCTTCGGACCGCCTCTCGCGATCCCGTGAAGAAGACGCGCTGACCTTTCACATGCCGGCGAAGACTTCGAGCAGCGGCGGGCACGTCACGAGAAGCTCCTGCGCGATGTGACGATCGCCGTACAGGATCAGCGCACCGCCGGCTCCCGCACGCGCCGTGCGTGGCACGTCCCCACCGCCGAGGACTTCCGTAGCGAAGAGGAACTCGCCCGAGCCGACCACGCCTGCGACCTTGTCGCCGTCCATGAGCTCGAGCTCGCCGACGCCGATCAGGATAAGGCCGACCATCTGCTCGCCCTGGGTCACGACGACGTCACCGGCGATGAGCGTCCTCATCGTGAGCTTGCCGATGATCTGCTCGCGAATCGAGGCGTCGAGGCGCTCACCGAGCGGCCCGATCGTGACGCCTACGAGCGTCTGCGTGCGGTCGGCGGCGGTTCGAAGATCCTCCTCGACCCAGGGGCACGTACGGAACGCATCCTCGACCTCCGCGTCGGTCCACGTCGCGACGATGCCGCTCTGCACGCCGATGAGGCGCATCGGGACGCCCTCGTCGGTCGTACCGCGTGAGCGAAGAACCGCACCGGCCGCGAGGCGGGCCGCCGGCGCATCGACCATGGTCGCCGCCACGTCGACGGTGCCCTCGAGGATGAAGGCGAGCGCGAAGCCACTGACCTCCTCGCCTTCGTCCAGCGTGCTCACCTTGGCGGCCGCGGCGAACGCGGTACGCGCGTCATCGGGCAGGTCGGCGAACGCTTCGACGGCATCCAGGTCGAGCTTCGCGGCCGCAGGCGCAGGCGGCGCAGGCGTGGGCGCAGCAGCGCCTTCGACCTCGGCGGGGCGATACGACGTCGCGCGCGAAAGCTCGGGCTCCGAGGGCTCGGCGGCGATTGGCTTCGGCTCCGTCTCCGGCGAGATGATGACCGGGACCGACGCGAAATCATCCGGAGCGGGAGCTTCGGCCTCGACCTGCCTGCGCGGAGCGGGCTGCGCCATGACCTGCGTCGGGCTCGGAGGCGCGGGCGTGACGGGGGCGGGACGCGGCGGCGCCACCGGAAGCTTGCGCGAAGACGGCGGCGCGCCCACGGCCAGACGCGGAATCATCGGAGCCATGGGAGCTCGGGGCGCCATCGGTGCGGCTGGGGCGGCGGACGCGCGTGGCGCACTAGGAATGCTCGGGGCGCTGGACGGCGCCGATGATGTGCCGGGAACCGGGGGCTTGCGCGCACGCGCGGGCAACGGCGGAGGACGACCGGGCGCGGGCTTGACCGTCGCGGGCCTCTCCTCCGGAGCTGGTGTGTCGGCTCCGTGCGGCGACGCATCCGACGGCGCGCGCGAATGCGACGGACCCGGGACTACCGATGCGGCGAGCCCTTCCGTGCGCTGCGCCGCGAGCTGGTCCGGTCGGAGGCTGGTGATGACCTCCTCTTCATTGGACGAAAACGCTGCCTCCACGGGCTCCACCGGCGCGGGCGCCGGAAGCGCACCGTCATCCCACGGATTGAACATGCCAGCGTGCACGTGCTCTGCAGGAGGAACCGACGGATTCCGCTCCGCGTCGTCGTGTCCGGGCTCGTCGAGGCCGCCGCGGAATCCCTGATCGTCGATCCACGGTTTCTGCGGAGCTGCGAGACGAAGCTCGTCGGCGGGCGGAATCGCCTCAGGCGGAGGAAAGAACGGTTCGGCGACCTGCAGCGTCGGAGACGACGGCGGGAGGCTCGATGGCGGTGTCGGGCGATACGTCGGCGTCGTCGGCTGGCGCGGCACCGCTCCTTGCATCGCATCGTCGCCGAACGGAACGAACGTGGCTGCGTTGTGGGGATCGTGAGGGCGCTGGGAGGTCGGTGGCGTGGCGGCCGACGGCGGCGTCGAGACGGGTGGTGGCGACGCCGACGGCGTCGCGGCGTCCATGGCAGGCGGCGGTTCCGTTCCGGGTTCAGGCTCCGTCGCCATCCAGTCGCTCAGCTCGGCGGCCGCGCGAGCAAGCTCGAGCGCGCGATCGTCGTCGGCTGCGTCCCCGGCCGCTTGCGCCGCGCGCCTCAGCCAAACGATGGCGTCGATGCGTTCGCCGCGCTTCCACAAAGCCTCGGCAGTCTGGAGCCCCCAGACGACGTCCTCGGGATCTGTGTCCTTGGTGTTGGGGATCGCAACCATCGCGCGGGCGAGGAGGATAGCCGTCCCACGTCGCTCACGGCAAAAGCATCGTGATCGTCCCGTCTTCCGACGCGACCACCAGGCTGCCGTCGGAGAGCATCGTCAGGGGCGCGTCGACGTCCGCCCCGGTAATGAAGCGCCACCTTAGGCCGCCTTCTGCGTCTATCGCGTACGCGGCGTCGTCCTGGGCGCCGAAGTAGAGGGTCCCGTCGGCGTCCTCCAGAGGGCCGCCGTGGATGCCGAATTCCTTCGCTCCGGTGCCCTTGATCGCAAATGCACCCCGGATGACCCCTTCGGGCGTGAGCCGCACCAGATGCGGAATGGGCCCGTAGGTTCCCGCCAGGACGTCGCCGTTGCGCGCGAGCGACAGCACGCCCCTCACGTAGCCGCCGACCGGCGTGCGCCAGGCGACCTTGCCGCCCGCGTCGAGACGGACGACCTCGCCCTTGTCCGTGCCGACGTAGATGGCGCCATCCTCTCCGATGACGGCCGCACCGTCGACATCGGCGCCGAGGTTGGTCGACCATGCAGCGACACCGGCCGCGTCGATCGCGTAGACCCGGTCGTCCTGAGAGCCGACGACGACGAGCCCGGCGGCGGTCACGGCCGGTGCGGTGAAGACCTTGCCCTTCGCCGTGAAGCGCCAGGCGACGTCACCGCCTCGGCGCACCGAGAGGACGGACGCGCCGGCCGCGAAGACGATCGTGCCATCCTTGCCGAAGACGGCGCCCGTGTCGGCCTCGCCTTCGACCTCGAGGCGCCAGAGAACGGCGCCGGCGGGCGAGAGCGCGACGAGCTTCTTCGCATCACTCCCGACGTACACGGTGCCGTCGTCGTGGACTAAAGGTGCACTGTACACACGTTCGCCCAATGTCGCGGTCCAGCGCGGGCTACCGTCCTCGCGCGCGAGGGCGATGACGTTGCCGTCGAGCGTCGCGACGTAGAGCGTTCGCTCGTCCGGCGAGGTCGTCACCTGCGCGGCGACCGCGCCGCTGACCGTGGCGCGCCAGCCCACCTTGGCCGTACGTGGGCCGTGCGCAGGGGACCGATGCAGGTGTCGCGGGCCACCGTGCACGCTCCGCGGTGCGCCCGCGTCCGCCCCCTCCTCCGCAGCGATCGGGTGGGGTCCACGCAGCGGTGCACCGAGACCAGACGCAGGCTCCGCGGGTGCGGGCAGCGATGACGTCAACGTCGCCGTCGCGTTCGGCGGACCAGGTTGCGACCGTGTACGCACGCGCACGAGGACGGCGGTGACGACGACCGCCACGAGGATGGCGAGAGGAAGCCCGGCGCACCCTCGGAGATGCCGCTCCCTCACGGCGCCCTCACGTCGCGATGTTCAGCGGGTCTTGCGCTGGGCAGCGCGAAGCCGCCGCTCCGACTGACGGGCTTCCGACACGCCGATCGCATGTGCGGCCTCGCCGGGCATGCGGCGCGCGAGCCAACCAATGAGCGTGAGGCCCGCGCAGCGCGTCGTCTCCGGCATGTGCGGTTCGCGGATCAAGCGAGTGATGTCGCTGATCATGCGGGCGCGTTCGCCCTCGTCGGGGACCTCGTCATGGTCGGGACGTGTGCGTGCGGCACAGGCGCTCCGCGCGCTCGCATCGCCGTTCAGGCGGGCGACGTACAAGGCTTCGATCGTAAGCTCCGACCCTTTACGCGAAGAAGGCACGAGTGGCCGTGAGTCTACCGCTTTCGCAGAAGTCGTCGAGTTTGCCGTCGGCCTCAATGCGTCGTCCTCCTTCATCAGCGCAGTCGCCTTCCCCAACCCACGTGGTCACTTGAACAGCAGTGGACCGGCTTTCCCCCTGACCGGACCTTCGTGAACTACGCGGAAGGAGCGAGATAGCGCATGGGCACCCCTGCGCAAGGTACGATCGAGCGCCGCGGCCGAACTCTTTTTCATGCCGAGTCTCGCGTGCGACGGGGCTGCGGCATTCCCGAGGTGGTCCGATTCCTGCTTAAAATCGTGCCGAAACGCCGAAGGCACCGCCGCCGCTCGTCGGCGCCACGTACGGCGCCGCCCGGAGGCGGGCCGCGGCGCTCGCGGTTCCCGTGATGCCCTCACCGGAGGGCCGGGTGACGAAGAGGTATACGGCGGCGGCGCCCGCCATCACCCCTGCGCCGAGCGCGACGTCGGCGAACGTGAAGCTCGACGACATCGCGTCGACGTCGGACGATAAACAGCGAGGCTTGCAGGCGTCGAGGTCGCTCTTCTTGCTGAGCCCGTCGAGGGCGAAGACGGCAGAGGTCGCGAGCGCGACCACCGAGGCACCGCCGAAGAGCCACACGCCGAGCGGGACGGAGCGGGCTCCGCCACTCGCCTCCGCCGCGGGCGCCATGGTGACGGTGACCTTCTTGTTCTTCTCGCCGTCGCGGAAGAAGAGCGTGCGCTCGACGGGTACCGCGCCTTCCGCCTCGAAGACGAAGGTGTGAGAGCCCGGCTCGAGAGGCACCGGTTTCAGATCGAGCTTCTCCGACAACGTGGCGCCGTCGACCTTCACGCGGACGTCGGTGCGAAGCCCGCCGGCCGGCGTGCGAGGGTCGAGCACGACCGTCGGGATGACGGCCTCGAGCTCACTCCACCACTTCGTGCAGTCCTTCGTGAGCAGCGCGGGGCATGCCTCGCGCGCGCAGACCGCCGCCTGCGCCTTCGCAGCGAGCGGCTTGCCGTCCTTACGGAGCGTCTGGGTCTGCTCGTACGCGCTGATGCACGTGGAGTCGGCGTGGGCAGTCCCGGAGGCGAGCACGAGCGCGATGGCAATCGCAGGGGCGATGGGCTTCACGACGTTCACTCTCGTTCGGGTCTCCATGCGCTTCAGTAGGCGAGAGCCGCGAAGTCCGAGCGCGGCGAGGGCAGCTTCGCGTTCGAGCCGTCCCACGCGCCGATCGTGCCGTCCGCGTGGATGCTCGCGGAGTAGACGTCGTCGCTGCGCGTCGTCGCGCCAAACCCGCCCGCGACGTAGAGCTTGCCCTTGAAGCCGACGAAGGCGAAGTCGCGGAGCGGCTTCGGGAGGCTCGTCACGTTGCGCCACGCCTCGAGCGTGCCGTCGGCCTTGATCTTCGCCGAGAGGACGACGTCGGTGGCCACGCCCGCGAAGTTGGTGCGGCCGCCTGCGACGAAGAGGTAGCCTTCCGCGGCGACGAGGATCGGCTGGGTGATCTTGAAATCGGCTCCCGCGTTGACGAGCGCAGGCTGGCTCGCGAAGTCTTGCAAGGTGCCGGCGCCGACGTCGAGCTTTGCCGTCTCCACCGAATTGGTGAACCCGGCGGCACCACGGCCACCAACGACGTAGAGGTTCGTGCTCGTCGCGAGGAGACCACAGCGTGAACGAGCGTCGACGAGCTGCTTGCCAGTATCCGCGGACGAGCCGAGCTCGTTCTTCACGGCGTCGACGCCGGAGACGTGGGCCTCTTGCGTGAAGAAGGTGGTGGGCGGGCCGCCGTCGACGCCGGCATTCGTGCGCGTCCCGCCGATATAGAAGAGATGGCTTCCGGCGAACACGCGCGAGCTTTCGCCGAGGCCGCCAGGGGCACCGTTCGCACGGTTCGCGCGCCAGTCGCCCACGATTCCCGGCGCCCAGCTCGTCGATTGGAGCGCTGTGCCGCTTGCGCCATTGAGGCCGAAGCCGATGTTGACCATCATCCACCTTCCGGCGACGAGGCCCGAGGAGTCGAAGGAGCCGACGATGGGCGCGCTCTTCTCGATGCGCCATGTCGCGACACGACCGTCGGCGGCGAGCACGCCGGACCACGCATCCGCGGACCACGCCGGATCGTCTTCAGGCGAGGTCGGCTGGCGCTCACCGGCCATCAACGCGAGCGTCCCGATCGACGAGGGCACGGTGTTGCCGTCCGGAAGCACGATGGTGCCGTCGGACGACGAGGGTGCGTCCGTCGGCGACCCGCCTTCGACGCCTACTGCAGTCTCGCCGGGGGCTCCGCCGGTGTAGTCACCAGGAGGCCCGAGCAGGCCGCACTGCAGCCACGCGAGGGCGAGGAGCGCGGCGGAGGCCGGGACCACGATGCGCGCGAGCATGTGACGAGAGCTCCTCACGCACTCATGTTACTCCGGGGCTGCGCTCAATGCGCGTCGTACGTCGTGCAGCTCCGACCGATGTCGAGCTGCTTCATGCCGCGCGTGATCTGGGCCGGCTTCATGGGAAGCGGCTCGCCCTTCTCGTCGAGGATCCAGACCGTCGCCTTGCCCTCGGCGTCGCGCGGGCCGTCGATCGTGGAGTCGGGCGCGATCGTCCGCCGGCCCGCGTTCGGCGCCTTCGGATCCTCGCCGAAGACGACCACAACGACGCGCGCGCAGGCGCTGTGGATCGGGAACGGCTTGCGCTGGCGATGATGGCTCTCCGCACCGGCGCCACCCGCGCCCTGCGGGTCGGCGGAGGTCGCAGGAAGCGCGGAGGACGCGGCGGAGCTCGTCGGGTCGACGGCGGCGTGCGCGGGGTCCGAGAGCGACGGCGTCGCCGGCTCGGACTTGTTTCCGCACGCGCCGACGATGGCGAGCAAAAGGACGAAGGCGCCTGTCAGGAACGGTCGAGCCATTCCTGCAGCGTACACGAGGCTACTTCGTGACGAAAATCCGGGTCTGGCGTGCGGGGATCGTCACATTGGGCCCGTTCGCGGCCGCGCCGGTGACGAGCTCGGTGAGCGCGCCGGACGGCATCGAGGTGACGGGCTTGTCGCTGTCGCTGCGGTTGACCGCGACGAAGACGGTGTCGCCGTTGGTGATGCGGCTGTACGCCCAGACGTCGGCGTTCGACTCGAGCGTGGTGCGCGTTCCGCGACGGAGCGCCGGGTGCTTGCTGCGAATGTTCCCGAGCTTCGCGATGCGGTCCTTGAGGAACGTCTGGTTCGCGCTGAGGCCCGACCACTGCATCGGGCGGCGGTTGTCGGGGTCGCCTGCGCCGGGCAGGCCGATCTCGTCGCCATAGTAGACGAGGGGCGCGCCACGATTCGTGTAGAGCACACCGAACGCGTTGGCCACGCGCTCGTAGGCCTCGATCTCGGCGACGGCGCCGGGCTGTCCGCCCCACGCGAGGTTCTTGCCGTCCGAAGCCTGGTTGTCGCCCCAGAGCCGGTTGTTCGCGGCGAGGTGGATGATGCGCGGCAGATCGTGGTTGCCGATGAACGTGCTCATCACGGCGCTCGCGCCGTAATAATAGTCGTTCGAGCTCATGAACGACGCGAGGTCGCTCATGTTCTCGGTGCGCATGATGACGGACTGGACGAGGTTCGCGCGCAGCGGAAAATCGAACTGACCGTCGAGCTTCGTCGACGGGTCGACGTACTGCTTGAGCAGATCGCGGTTCCCGAAGTCGTACGTCTCGCCGACCATGTAGAAGCGCTGCGCGGGCGTCTGTGTCGCCGTCACGTCCGCCTTGATCTTGGCGCGGAGCGACGTGAGCCACGAGATGTCGACGTGCTTGATCGCGTCGGCGCGGAAGCCGTCGACGCCGAAGCCCGACGCGTCCTTCGTCTGCTTGATCCACTCGACGGCCTGCGAGACCGAGTAGTCGCGCGCGGCCTGGTTCGTGTAGTTCCAGTGCGGGAGATAGTCCGTGAACCAGCAGCGCTCCGGATCCGTCTCCCACTTGCAGTAGGCGCCGCCGCAGATGCAGTCCGGCGACCCGCTCTTGCTGTTCGGCCAGAACCAGTCGCTGTGCGCCGCGAAGACGCCCGACGAGTTGTGCACGTGCACCATCGCGTAGTCGAAGAGGACCTTGAGGCCCTTCGCATGCGCGGTGGAGACGAGGGTCTTGAGATCGGTGAACGACCCGAAGCACGACTCCGACTGGAGGACCAAGGGATCGCTGTTGTCGAGCTTCGGCCAGTAGCCGTGGTAGCCGGAGTAAAGGTGGTTGTCGCCGCCGACGCCGAGGCCCGCGACCTGCGGGTTGTCGAACGGCACGGTGATCCACAGTGTGTTGACGCCGAGGTCTGTGAAGTAGTTCGCGTTGATCTTCGCCGTGACGCCGGCCCAGTCGCCGCCCTTGTAGTTGGCGATGCCGTTGTTCTCGGTCGAGACGTTGGGGATCGTGCAGTTGTTCGCCGGGTTGCCGTCGAAGAAGCGGTCGACGAAGACGAAGTAGATCACCGAATCTCGCCAGTCGAAGACACCGGGCGGCAGCGCGCCCTCTTCCTCGCAGATGGCCGGCTCGCACGTCTTGCCGACGAACGTGTTGTTCGTGTTCGCGTTGGCGTCGGTCTCCGTCGGTTGCGCCATGTCGATCGTCCACGTCGTGCCGTTGACGAAGAACTTGAACATGATGGCCTTGCCGTACGGGACGGTGAGGTCGACCGACCAGACGTTGCCCTTCTTCACCATCGGCTTGCCGGTGACCCAGGTGTCGGGACCGCCGAAGTCGCCGCGGAGCTCGACCGACGTCTCGCCGTTGAACGGATACGTGATCGTATGAGTGCACCGCTTGAGCGGGTCGGGGCACACGAAGGGCTTCTCGGGCGTGCTGCCGTAGCCGTAGCCGTCACCGCCGCCGGGGCCGGGGTTGAAGGTTTGCGCGGGGGGCGGCTGCCCAAAGTCCCGGTTGTTGACCTCATCGCTGCCGCAGGCAGCCACGGACGCGGCGAGCAAGCACCCCGCACCGAGCGTGAGCGCGCGCGCATCAGGCAACGAACGAAGGGAGAACAACGAGGTCATGCAGCTCCGGAGACGCGGTCGACAAAGGGAGTCGCGGCCTTAGCGTGGCGCAGATTGGCTGAGCCGCCAGGTTTGTCAACTCATGCCTGAGTCACGAGCTCGTCTCGGAGGCGTGGACGCAGCGCCGCCGAGGGTTTCTCGTCGCATTGACCGGATCGCGTACCCTCCGACAGGCTCGAATGGTGGAGGACGCACCCAAGGCCGCTTCCGGAGGGCGCCTCGTTCCCGTCCTTCGGTGGGCCGCGTTCGGCGCGTGCGTCCTCCTCTTCGGGAGCGCCCTCGCCCAGACCGACCTCGCCGGCGCATGGCACCGGATCAAGGACATCGGGCTGCTCTCGTTCCTGGTGCTGGTGCCCTTTCCATTCGCGATGGCGATGGATGCCTGGGCGTGGCGCGGGCTCCTCCGGTCGCTCGACCGCGAGGCGTCGTGGTCGGTCCTCTTCAAGCTGCGCATCGGGACCGAGGCGGTGACGAACAGCGCGCCTGGCGGGGCGCTCTGGGCGGATGCCATCTCTCCCGTGCTCGTGTCGCAGCGGACGGGCATCCCGGCCGTCGACGTCTTCGCGGCCTCGACGGCCAAGCGATGGACGGTGGTGCGGATGCACGCGGCGTACGTCGCGCTGTCGGCCGCGTTCGGCGCGACCGCGCTGCTCCACGCCTCGCGCGCCTTGTTCAAGAGCGACATCCTCCTCGCCGTGACGCTCGGCGCAGCGCTCTTGCTCCTGCTGCTCTCGATCGGAATCGAGGCCCTTGCCGCCTACGGCAAGGTCGCCGGGCGTATCTCGGGGACGCTCGGCAAGGCGCGTTTCATGCGGATCCGAGCGTGGGTCGAGGAGCGACGACACCACTTCGCCCGCGCCGACGCTCAGCTTGCGCGTCTCTCGAAGAACAAGCGCGCAGGGGCTGCGGCCGCCTGGCGGATGCTCGGCCTCTGGCTCTTCGAGGGGCTCGAAAGCGTCTTGATCCTCCGGTTGCTCGGCGCGCCGCTCGGAGTCATCGAGATCCTCTCCATCGATGCTGCGCTCTCCGTGGTGCGGTCGTCGGCGATGTTCACGCCTGCCGGCATCGGCGTGCAGGACGTCGGCTATCTCGCGATGCTCCAGGCCTACGGCGTCCCCGATGCGGCCTCGCTGGGGCCAGCGTTCATCGTGCTCAAGCGTGCCAAGGAGGCGTTCTGGATCGCGATTGGCTTCGCGATCCTGGCGCGACCGGGCCTTCAGTTGCCGCCGCAGGGTCCGCCGGCGGCTACGTAGACGTGAACGCCGAAGGCGTCCGCGGACAGGGGCAGGACGCCGTTCGAGACATCGACTTTCGTGCCGGTGACGACGTCCACGAGCTCGCTCGGCGCACCAGCCGCCAGCTTCACCTCGGAGGCGACGGTCGGTCGGCGTGAGAGGACGACGATCGCCGCACCGGGCACGTCGCCCTCGATCTCGCGGGCAAAGACGAAGCGCTCGGCATCGGCCACCAGCGTGCGGAGCGCGCCGCGACGAAGCGCGGTCGAGCACGCGCGCGCGCGCCCGACCTTGCGGACGAACGCGCGCGTCTCGAGCTGCGCGTCGAGGAGCGCCGCCTCGGCGGGCATCACGCGACGCGAGTCGGGATCGTTCTTGCCTGCGAGCCCGACCTCGTCGCCATAGTAGACGACTGGCGCGCCCGGCAGCGTGAGGACGGTGGCGAGCGCGACGCGCTGCTTCGCGTAGACGACGGGATCGAGCGGCTGCGGTGCTGGTGACCACGCGTCGCCCACGGCATTGCCCGCGCTCACCGACGCGAAGCGCGAGACGTCGTGGTTGTCGATCATCATCCCCATCACCGCGCCCGCGCCGTCCCAGGCCTGCTCGCCCGCGCGGAAGCTCGTGTCGATGTCACCCATCGGCGCCGTCTCGGTCGCGAGCGTCTCGCGCAGCGTCCACATGAGCGGGAAGTGAAAGCTCCCGTCGAGGCCGAAGGGACCGAGGTCGTAGCGGAGGTTCTGGTAGCCGCCCGGGCCGGTGAAGTTCTCGCCGAGGATGTAAGGGATGTTGCCCTTGTGCTCGTAGCGCGTGCGAACGGCGTGCGCGATCCGGCGCGTGGCGGCGCGCGGCATCATGGGTACGGCGTCGATCCGGAGACCGTCGGCGCCCCAACGATCGAACCACCACATGACGTCGGCGGTGGCGGCGCGCGCGGCGTCGATGTTGGTCCAGTCGAGGTCGGGGAGGTACGGAGCGAACCAGCAGGTCTTGATGTGCGTGGCCCAGTCGCAAGCACCCTGGCCGCAGATGCACGTCTTGTCCTGGTTGAACCAGCCGGGGTGCTCCTTCACCCATGCGTGCTGCTCGTGCACGTGGTTGGGCACCACGTCGAAGAGCACGCGGATGCCGCGGTCGTGCGCGACCTGCATGAAGTGGTCGAGCTCGGCCTCGCTCGCCACGCGCGGGTCGAGCTCGCGCGACGCCGTCGGCCAGTAGCCATGGTAGCTCGTGTACGAGTGGCCATCGGTGCCGCCGAACTCGCCCTCGGGGTTCTTGTAGAGCGGTGAGAGCCAGAGCGTGTTCACCCCGAGCGCCTCGATGTCACCGGCCTCGATGGCCTGACGGAGGCCGGCGAGGGTTCCGCCCGCGCGACCGGAGGGCTGCGCAGGGGTCGCCAGCGGGCCGGCGTCGCCACGGAAGCGATCGAGGACGACCTGATAGACGATCGCGTCGCGCGGGTCCCACGCTTGCGCCTCGACCCAGACCGTGGCGATCATCTCCTCCGACACGACGCCGTGCGTATCGCGCGCCCGGACCGAAAACGTGTATTTTCCACGCTTCAAGCCGGAGGTCTCGAGGCGGAACGCGCCCGTCTGCGGGTCGGCCGAGGCCACCGGGAGCGCGACCCCTTCGCGCGAGGTGACGACGACCGCGGCCGGGTCGAGCGGGGCCCCGCTGCGCGCCGCGAGAAACGAGCCGCGTACGGCGACGCGACCGTCGGCCAAAGCTTCCACTCCTTCGACATGCACGACCGGTCGCTCGCAGTCGGCGACGACGCCCAGCGCGACCTCCTTGCCTTCGTGGAAGGCGGTCATCGGCACCTGCTTGTCGGTCAGCCACACGCCGTCTTCCACGATCGCGTACGCGTGCTCGCCGAGAGGCGCGTCGATCGTCGCCGCGACCCAGCCGTCGTCGCGGACCTCGGGCATCGTGCCGGGGCGCCTCCAGTCGTTCCAGTCACCGACGATCTCGACGTGCGCGTCACGGCTCGCCGGCTTGTGCCAGACCTGGAGGCCACACGCCTGCGCGGGTGCGGACGACGCCGAGCGTGGCGAGCAGCCGACGGAGAGCGCGGGAACGAGGACAGCGCCACCCGCGATCGCGAGCACGATTGCGATTGCGCCGCGACGGTTTCTGCCTCGGTCCGTCCGTCCCGTCACGCACGAGGTCTAGCCCCAGCCCCCCCTGCCCGCAAACCGATCAGGGCTGCGGTTCGGTCGGATCCTGCGGAACCGGCACGGGATCGTGGGGAACCGGGCCGGACGGGGTATGCGGAGGAGCCGGATCGGGAGTGGGCTCGCCGGGCACGGGACCGGGAAACGAAGGCTGGATCGAAGGATTCGCGCTCATGGGGCGGACTTACGCATGGGTCGTGCCAGTCGACGTCACTTGGCCTTCCACGTCGCCAGACGCAGGGCTCGAGGGAGCGTCCGGTCTGGCCCGATCCCCTTGTCGTCCGTCGTCCACAGCCTCAGTCGTGCACCAAGGAGACCTGCCTGGACGATCGCGCGGCGCTGAGTGATGGCCTTCGGATCACTGGTGGTGTCCGCGGGCAGCGGCGCTAGCGCGGCGCTGGCGAGGGCGCCCGAGTCACGACCGAGCGCCGTCCAGTAGCTCGGCCGCACACCGAAGCGATCGATGAACGTTCGCACATCCTCCTCGTGCGCCTCCTCGGGTCGGGTGGCGAGGATCGGGACGAGCCCCGCAGACGCACTGAGCACGACGATACCGCGCGGGACCTCGGCGGGCGTGACGCCGGCCTCGAGCGTTACCGCGATCACGCGGTCGTTCGGAGAGCGCCGCGACTCGAGGAGTCGCTTGATGTCGCGGAGCACGTCGCGCGCGCACTGCGTCGGCCCGGACACCAGCCAGCCCTGCGCGCCGGAGGCCATCCATGCGTCGACCGGGAAGCGCGGCTTTCCGGCTTCGGACAGCGGGACGTCGCAGCGCGTCGGCGGCAAAAGGACCAGCCCGCCGGCTTCGGCGGCGCGCCCCGCGGCCTCGTCCTCGGCGCTATCGATCACGAATGCGGCGGTTTTCACGGCATGGCGTACGAGCGCCTCACCGAGCATCGCGAGCTCGCGCTCGGTGCGCTCGCCCAGCACGAAGGCCGTGGTCTTCGGCATGCGCGCCGCGCTCGGAGCCGCGAGAAGAAGCACGGGTACACCGCTCTGCTCGCTCCACAAGCTCGCGCGATCGGCGCTCGCGCGGTCGAAGCCCGCGACGATCACCGACGCGCCTTCGCCCGCGAGCTCCTCCATCGCGGCGCGCGTGCCGGCGTCGTCGATGCCGTCGTCGCGTGTGACGAGGCGGAGCCCGTCCGCGGCGCCGGCGCGACGCGGCAGATCGAGCGCCCAGGACACGCCGCGCACGACGTCGGCGGCCTCGTCGCGGAGCGCGCGCGTGCCCGTCGGCAGCAAGAGGCCGACCGTCTTGCCGGAGACCGAGAGGCCGCGACGGCTCGCCGCGAGCTCGCCGAGCTCGAGGCCCGCGTCCCCACCGGTCTGCGTCGCGCTCGTGCCGCTCACGTCGAGCAACCAGCGCGCAAGCGCGGCGTCGTTCGAATCGACAGCGATTCGCGCGAGGCGCGCGGCGACGAGCTTCTGGGTGTCGGTGGTGTAGCCCGAGGCGACGCCGCGTGAGCGCATCGTGCGGTACGTCTGCTCGAGGACGGTGCGCGGGAGCGTCTCGAGGATCTGCGCGATCTTCGTTCGCACGCGATCGCGATCGTCCTCGCCCACGCCGCGGAGCCACGCGTCGAGATAGGCCAGCGCCTCGTAGTCGTCGTGCGCCGCGATGGCGGTGAGGGCGAGCTCCTCGAGGAAGATCTCGCGGTCGACGTCGTCGACGACCTTGCCTACCAGGGGACGGAGTGTGTCGAGCGCCGACTGCGGAGCGCCGTGCAGTCGAAGGCTCCGTGCACGCGCCACGTTCGCGAGATCGAGCGTCGCGCCGGGCTTCAGGTCGGCGAGCGACGTCAGCGTGCCGTCCGCCTTAATGAGGTCGCCCTCTTGAAGGTACGCGAACGAGAGGTAGACCTTCGCGAGCGGAACGGCGCCGTCGTTGGGGAAACGACGGGCGAAATCCAACACGGACGCCGGATCCAGCTTCCGCAGCTCCCACTTCGCCCGGACCGCCGCAAAGGCCTCGGCCCCTGCCGGCGACGAGGACAGCGTGGCGACGGGCTTCGCCTGACGGGCCGAGCGCGAGCACGCGACCAGGCTTGCGATCGACAGGAGGACGGCGAGGGCGAGGCGGCGCAGCACGGAGGCGAACGGAGGCTAGAGCGTAAAGAGGAGGCAAGCGACAGGGAACGGGCAACCACGCAACGGACTGGGTATGCTGGTCCGGTGTCGCGGATGACTTTGGGGGCCGTGGGGGCCGTGGCGATCATGGTCGGGGCGCTCGCCGCCTGTCAGCGCAGCGATCCGCCGCCTGGGACGCCCGCACAGTCGGCGCCCTGCCCGGACGACGCGGGGACCGAGTTGCCGCGCGAGTTGGCGTGCTGTCTCATCCAGGCGCGCACCTCCGAAGAGGCGCAGCTCTGCCTCTCGAAGGCCGACGGCGGCCGCTGAAGAGCGTGGTAGCTTGGCGGCGATCCGATGGCCCCTGGCACCATGAACGCAGAGCCGCAGGGTCCCGAAAGCCGTGACCGGCCCGAAGGCCTGGCGAAGAAGCTCCACTCGCTGAGCGGCGTGGTTCCGCTCGGCGCCTACCTCGTCCTCCATCTCTGGGTGACCACGTCGGTGGTCGGGTCGCGGGCCGTTTACGATCGCCAGGTCGGCTTTCTCCATAGCGGGCTCATCGGCGTGCTCGAGCCGCTCTTGATCCTGCCGCTCGTCTTCCACGGCATCTATGGGATCCTTCGGGTGCTCGGGCCCCGCGACGCCCATCACGCATACGGCACCGATCGGATGGCCACGCTGCAGCGCGCCTCCGGCATCGTCGTGCTCGTCTTCGTCAGCCTCCATCTCTGGGAGTTCCGCGCGCAGACGTGGATGCGCGGCCTCGCCGTGAGCGCATACTCGACGAAGCTCGTCGAGGATCTCTCGTCGACGCAGTCCGGCGTGCCCTGGATCGCGCTCGGTTACATCGTGGGCACGGCGGGCTGCGTGTTTCACCTTGTCAACGGCATGACGAGCTTCTGCACCACGTGGGGCTACACCCGGACGGCCGAAGCGCAGCGGCGCGCGCGTGGCGTGTTCCGCGTCGCGGGCTTGCTGCTCTTCGCCCTCTCGTCCGCGATGATCGTCCAGCTCGCGACCGGGTCGCGCTTGTTCCCCGCGAGCGAGCCGTCGTTGTCTGGCCTCGAGTGCGGCTCCGCGGCGACGCCTCCTGCACCGCCCTCGCACGCGGTACCGCAGGCCACCGTGCCTCGCCCCGCGCCGATGACCTCCGCTTCCACGACGAGCGGCCAGCCCGCCGCCCCCCTTCCCAGCGGCGGTCACTGACCCTATCCCCGGAGCGTCTATGGCAAAGTCGAGCAGCATCGTCACCGATTCGGGCAAGGTCAGGCGCGTTGTCGTCGTCGGCGGCGGCCTCGCGGGCCTCACCACCGTCATCAAGCTCTGCGAAGCAGGCATTCCGGTCGACCTCTTCTCGCTGGTTCCGGTCAAACGTTCGCACTCGGTCTGCGCGCAGGGCGGCATCAACGCGAGCGTGAACACGAAGGGAGAAGGTGACTCGCCGGAGGTCCACCTGGAAGAGACCGTCTACGGCGGAGACTTCCTCGCCAACCAGCCCCCCGTGAAGGGCATGACGTACGCGGCGCCCGGCATCGTCTACATGCTCGACCGCATGGGCGTGCCGTTCAACCGCACGTCCGAAGGCCTGCTCGATTTTCGCCGCTTCGGCGGCACGCTCTTTCATCGTACCGCGTTCGCGGGCGCGACCACCGGGCAACAACTCCTCTACGCGCTCGACGAGCAGGTTCGCCGCTACGAGACGGTCGAGGTCGAGAACGAGAAGGGCATCGCCGTCAAAGGCGAGAGGATGGTCCGCAAGTGGGAGCTCTGGGATTTTCTCGGTGTCGTGCTCGATGAGGGCCAAATCGCGCGCGGCATCGTCGCCCAGGACCTGAAGTCGATGGAGATCAGGTCCTTTCCTGGTGAGGCCGTGTGCCTCGCGACGGGCGGGTCCGGGATCATCTTCGGCAAGTCGACCAACAGCGTCATCAACACCGGAACCGCGGCGAGCGCCGTTTACCAGCAGGGCGCGTGTTACGCGAACGGCGAGTTCATCCAGGTCCACCCGACCGCGATCCCCGGCGCCGACAAGCTGCGCCTCATCTCGGAGAGCGTTCGCGGCGAGGGCGGGCGCATCTGGGTCCCGAAAGACACGAAGGAGAAGCGGCGCGGCAAGGACGTGCCGGAGAGCCAGCGCGACTACTTCCTCGAGGACAAATACCCCGGCTACGGCAACCTCGTCCCGCGTGACATCGCGGCGCGCGAGCTCTTCCTCAAATGCTTTCACGAGGGGCGCGGCGTCTTCAACAACAAGAGCGGCCAGAACGAGCTCGAGGTCTACCTCGACGTCACGCACCTCCCGAAGGACCTACTTCACAAGAAGCTTTCGGGCGTCCTCGAAACCTACGAGAAGTTCGCGGGCGAGGATCCGTACACGAATCCGATGCGGATTTTCCCCGCCGTCCACTACTCGATGGGCGGCCTGTGGGTCGACTTCGAGAAGTCCGCCGAAGGTCGGCTCGTCGTTGGCTCGCCGCGCAACCAGGCGACGAACATCGGCGGCCTCTATGCTGCCGGCGAGGTCGACTACGCGTACCACGGCGCGAATCGCCTCGGCGCCAACTCGCTCCTTTCGTGCATCTATGGCGGCATGGTCGCGGGCCCCGCGATCGCTACCTACGTGAAGAACCTCGACAAGAGCGCCTTCGACGTGAAGAGCTCCGTCTTCGAAAAGGCGGCCACGCGCGAGCGCGAGCGCTACGCGGGGATCCTGGCGATGAACGGTTCCGAGAACCCGTACAAGCTCCACGGGGAGCTCGCGCAGGTCATGCTCCGCGACTGCACCATCGAGCGCCACAACGGAACGCTCGACAAGGTGCTCGCGAAGATCGACGAGCTCGAAGAGCGCTCGCTCGACATCGGCGTGACCGACACCTCGGAGCGCGCGAACCAGGGCGCTCAGTTCGTGCGCCACCTGAAGAACATGCTCGTCCTCGCGCGCGTGATCGCGCAGGGCGCGCGACATCGTGACGAGTCGCGCGGAGCCCACTTCAAGCCGGAATTCAATGCTCGCGACGACCAGAATTTCCTCCGCACCACGATGGCGCTCTACGAGGAGGGCACGAGCGGCAAGAGCGCGGTCAAGTACGTGCGCGGCCTCGATTACCCGCTGCTCGGCAAGAGCATGCGCGTCACCGACGAGGTCGACATCAGCCTCGTGAAGCCGCGGGTCCGCAAGTACGAGACGGCCGGCGCCGCGAACCACGTCGGGAGCGACGCCCCGAAGGAATCGACGAAGATGGGCGCGCGCGCCGAGGCACAGGGCTGACCGATGGCCGACAAGAAGAAGATCCGGCTCAAGGTCCTTCGCCAGGACGGCCCCGCGCAGAGCGACTCGAAGCGCTGGGAGGAGTTCGAGATCCCGTGGCACCCGCAGATGAACGTCATCAGCGCGCTGATGGAGATCCAGAAGAACCCGCACAAAGCCGACGGTGCCAAGACCGCTCCCATCGTGTGGGACTCGTGCTGCCTCGAGGAGGTATGCGGTTCGTGCACGATGCTCGTCAACGGCAAGGTCCGTCAGGCGTGCTCCGCGCTCATCGATAAGATCGCGCCCGAGGGCGAGACGATCACGCTCGCGCCGATGACGAAGTTCCCGCTCGTGCGCGACCTCATCGTGGATCGCACGCGCATGTTCGAGGACCTGAAAAAAGTGAAGGCGTGGATCGACCTCGACGGCTCTCATGAGCTCGGGCCGGGGCCGCGTCAGTCCCAGGAGAATCAGGAGACCGCCTATCCGCTGTCGCGGTGCATGACGTGCGGCTGTTGCCTCGAGGCGTGTCCTCAGGTGAACGACCACTCGAGCTTCGTCGGCCCCGCAGCGCTGAACCAGGTGCGCCTCTTCAACCTGCATCCGAGCGGGAAGATGCACGCGTCTCAGCGCCTCGAGGCAGTCATGGGTGAGAGCGGCGTCCAGGGCTGCGGCAAAGCGCAGAACTGCGTCGAGGTTTGTCCGAAGGAGATCCCTCTCGTCGACTCGATCGCGGACGTTTCCCGACAAACGACCAAGCACATGCTCTTCGGCTGGCTCCTCAAGTAGCGGACAGTTAGGCTTCGGGAATGTGGAGAGTCGTCGCGTCCGTCGTCGCGCTCGCCGCCGTCTCGTGCAGTGACGACTCGAGCACGCTGGGCCGGAACGGAACCGGCACGTCCTCGAGTACCAGCGGTACGAGTGGCAGCAGCGGGACCACTGGCTCCAGCGGAGACAGCGGAGACAGCGGGGACAGCGGCACCGCCGGCGGCTCGCCCGCCGAGATCTGCGTCGCGACGATCAACGAGTACCGTGCCACGAAGGGTCTCCCGCCTTACACGCGCTGGACGGACGCCGAGTCGTGCACCGACGGCGAATCGCAGAGCGATGCGATGACGCTCAGAGGCCACGGCGCCTTCGGGAAATGCGGAGAATTTGCACAGAACGAGTGTCCGGGGTGGCCAGGCCCGGCGGGGACGATGATCCCGCAGTGCTTGAAGGTGATGTGGGCCGAAGGTCCTGGTGGCGGCCACTACGACGCGATGGCGAGCAGGAAGTACGCGAAGGTTGCGTGCGGGTTCGGCACCGCGAGCGACGGAAGCATCTGGGCGGCCCAGAACTTCCAGTGAGACGGCCACTCGCGGGCAGCGAGTGGTGTTAGCCTGACCGTCCGATGCGCCGCCCTCGGCTCATGTGTGCGCTGGTGCTCGCCGCGACGATGATGACGGCATCGCACGCGCGCGCCGACGATCCCTCGCCCACCGCGCAGCCCACCGCGCCCGTCGCAGCGGGCCAGGTCGATCTCGAGAAGGACACCCAGAGCAGCGCGCTGGCCGATACGCCAGCGCCGCCGCCCGAGGCGCCCCCGCCGCCGCCGTACAAGAAGTCCGTCGTCGTCGACTCGTCGCTCGGCGCGCTCGTCTTTCTCGGCAAGTTCGGAAAGACCGCCCCGCCGGCGCC
The DNA here is from genome assembly GCA_043717125.1 of Polyangiaceae bacterium. Taxonomy (GTDB): domain Bacteria; phylum Myxococcota_A; class Polyangia; order Polyangiales; family Polyangiaceae; genus Labilithrix. Next base: position 27,499 of record JAYSXP010000308.1, read on the forward strand.
GCTGCTCCGTGTGCAGGCCGGCTACGAGCTGTTGAAGTGGCTGATGGTCTTCGGCGGAGGCGAGCTCGCCTTCACCGACACGTCGGGCTCCCAGGATCCCCCGAAGACTCGCGCGTTTCCGATCTTCGGTTTCGGTGGCGGCGCGCGCTTCACCGCGCGCTTCACCGACCGGCTCGGCGTCTACGTGCAGGGCGAGATCGGTGCGATGAAGGCGGATATCCGCCGCCGCGCCCTCGAGATCATCGGCTTCAAGGATGCCGAGGACCTCAACCTGTATCTCGGTGGTCGCCTTGGGCTCGAGTGGTACCAGCTCGATCGCCACTTCGCGCTCGGCCTCACCGGAGGACTGCGCGACGCCACGGGCTTCAAGCGGACGATCGGGACCGATACGCCGCTCGCTTTCGATGCCGGAGTGTCGATACGCTATTCATTCTGAGGGAGGTGTGCGGATGAATCGAGTGGCTTGGTTTGCGGGCTGCGGGATAGTGGTCGCGTCGGGCATTGCCGGCGTCCTCGGAGGATGCGGTTCGGACGACGCATCGGTCGCCGACAACGGCATCGAGGCCGGCGCCGAGGGGAGCAGCGGAACCAGCGGAACCAGCGGAACCAGCGGAACCAGCGGAACCAGCGGAACCAGCGGAACCAGCGGAACCAGCGGAACCAGCGGAACCAGCGGCGGAACCGATGCCGCCACCGATGCCGCCAAGGATGGCTCGAGCGGCGGGCCCGACGGCGGCGCCGCCTCGAACCCGAACCAGATCACGTGCGGGACCGCCGCGTGCAACGCGCCCGCGCAGGTCTGCTGCATGGGCTTCGGGGGTGACGCCGGCTGCATCGCCGCCAACGCCAACTGCTCCGGCGTGTCCGTCGGATGCGACGAGAAGGCCGACTGCACCGGCACGCAGGTCTGCTGCTCCGAGGGCTTCACCGGCACCGTGTGCAAGAACAGCTGCGGCGGCCAGAGCGTCCAGCTCTGCAAGACGAACGCGGAGTGCGCCGACGGCACCTGCTACGTCAACAAGTGCCCTGGCGGGCGCATCGTCCAGGCTTGCTCGAAGATCCCGAGCTGCACGCCGTAGCGCGCGTCAGGTCTCGTCACATTTCGACGCGCAAGATTCGCACCGTCCGGGCCGGCACTTCGACGACGAAGGCGCCGGTGCCGGCGTGCGGCTCGATCCGGTTCGTCGCGCGAGCGCGCGGCAAGAGATCGACGAGGGCGCGCGTGCGACCGAGTCCGACCGTCGCGACGACCGGCTTGTCGGTCGGATTCATCACGAACGCGACGACCGGCACCCCGTTCTGGTCCTCGTGGAGCGTGACGTGCACGTCCGGAACGTCCACCGGGTAGGCGGGGAGCGAGAGCTCGTCGATGCGTCGCGCCACGAGCATGTCGGCGTGCGACGGGTCGTCGAGCGCCTCGACCTCGAGCCCGCGAACGTCGTGGGGCCTGGCGAGCACGCGCATCGAGCCGTCGCGCTCGGGAACACGCGGACCGATCGTGACGGCGATCCCGCGCTCCTTCGCGGCCCTGAGCGAGGTGAGCACGTCAGCCTTGAGGCCGCCCGCGGTCGTGCAGACGATCCACGACGCTCCCACCATGCTCATGTCGAGGCTCTCGCCGCCGGCATAGGAGAATGGCACGCCGCGCGCGAGCAGTGCACGCTCGAACGCGCGCACGAACGATTCGCCGACGATCGGCGCGACCTCACCGAGGCCGAAGTCGTCCTCGAGACAGCTCTCGAGCGGGCCTGCACCTGCAATGTGGAACGCGGCGGGGGTCACGGGACCGAACGCGTGCGTCGCGCGCGAGAGACGCCGGAGCGCGCGCGGAACGACGAGCTTCACGGGCGTCGCGCGACGCAGCGTATTGAAGCGCACCCTGTCCAGCACGTCGATGAGCGCGTGGTAGTCGTCGGCGAGACGTCGCGGCATCCCGTGCACGTCGATCGGCGCGCCGACCCAGCGATCGCGGTCAACCGCCATGTAGAGGTTGAAACCGCGGAGGCCGTAGGCCATCGCTGTCATCAACGTGTAGAGCGAGTCCTTGTCGTCGAGCGGCGGAAAGAAGGGCGGGAAGCCTGCGCCGACCTCGGCCCCGAACGGCGGAACTTTACGGCCCTCGCAGCGCGTCGCGAGCTCACCCGTGCGCCGGAGGATCGTCATGTGATGCTGCGGATTGGCCGGGTGGTAGTAGTCGAGGCCGATGAGGTCGACCACCTCGGCCATGCGACTCGCGTTCAGCGGCGTCGCAGCCTCGCCGAGCGGGAAGTTGTGGAGCGTCGGGACGGTCGTGAGCCCGGCGTTCTCGAGCGACTGGTTGAAGCGTCCCATCGCCTCGGCGAGCAGGTGCTCGTGAAACTCCATCCAGTCGAGATGACGAGCGAGCTCGTTCGCCTCCTTCGCATCGAAGCGCACCGGAGGAGTGACGTTCCCGAACGTGAGGGCCGTGTCGTTCCACGCGTCGCGTAGCGAGGTGACACTCGCGTATTTGTCGCGCAGGAAGGTGCGAAACAGGCGGATCGCGTCGGGGTGGTAGTCCTGATCGTAGGGGCCGTCGCGGAAGTAGAGCGCGCCCTCGTTGTCGACCTGGAGCATGACGATCGGCCCATGCGGGTAGAGCAGAGGAGCGAGGACGCGACCACAGGCTTCGAACCAGAGCGCGGTCTCGTCGTGGAACGCGTCGCTCGCGTAGCTCGGCACGGGAAAGGCGACCGGCACGAGCGGGAGAATGACCGGGTTGTCGCGCGGCGTGCGCGCCTGGCACTCGCGATCCCACACCACGCGCTCGGGAAGACCAAAGTATGTGAGCTCCGCGTTGATGTGCGGACCCGGGCGCGCGATGACGTGCATGCCCTTCTCCGCGGCGAGCCGGATGAAGCGCGCAACGTCGAGCCGCGCGTAGCGCTCGCCGAAATCGAAGGAGCCTTCTGCGGTCTCGTGGACGCCCCACGGGACGTACGTGTCGACGAGGCGGAGGCCCATCGCCTTCATCGCGTCGAGGCAGGGACCCCAGTCCTCGGGGGCGTGCCGCCAGTAGTGCATTGCGCCCGCCCACATCGGGATGATCTCGCCCGTGTCACGCAGGTAGAGACCCTCGGGGCGGACCTCGACCACCTTCTTCGGTGGCGAGCCTTCGTTTCTGCGCGAGCGCTTCATGGGAGAGCGCGCGTTCTCAGCTGGAGGCGAGCTCGTCGCCGAGCGTGCGCTGGAGGATCGCGCGGAGCTCGGCCATGTCCTTGTCCTTGGGCGCGAGGCGAGCAAGAGCGGCATCGACCTTCTTGATCGTCGGCGTCACGAAACGGAGGAACGAGGTGTTCTTCTTCGTGCGCTCGATGAAGACGAAGCGTCCCGCGTCCTTCAGCTTGCGCTGGACCGTGACGAGATCGAACTCGCCCTGAAGCTTCGCTTTCTCCTTTGCGGGGAGGCCGGCGGCCTCGGCGTACTCGGCGAGGCGCTCCTCGACGAACGCGCGATCGAACTCCTGGTAGCTGTCGTTGAGCAGCGCCACGAGATCGTAGACGCGCGGTCCGAGGAGCGCGTCCTGGAAATCGATCCAGACGAGGCGAAGCTTGCTGTCGTCGACGACCATCAGGTTGCGCGACTGGTAGTCGCGATGGACGAATCCCTTCGGCAGGTCAGCGACGCGCTGCGCGAGACGATCGGCGATCTCCGAGAAGCGCGCGGTGTCGGCCTCGGCGAGCGACTTGCCGCGAGCATCGAGCCCCCACTCACGGAAGTGGTCGATCTCCCAGCGGAGGAGCTCGAAGTCGAACGTGCGGCTCGCGACGACGCAGCCCTTTGGCAGGTCGGCGAGCGCCTTCTGCGCCTTCGCGAGGTCAGTGACGGCCTTCGTGTAGAGCGCAGGCTTGTCGCCCGGGTTGCGGAGGAGCCAGTTTGCGAGCGTGTCGTCTCCGAGGTCCTGGATGACCAGCCAGCCGCGCGACGTGTCCTCGGCGAGCACCGAAGGAACGTCGATCCCGCGCTCGGCGAGCAGATCGCGGACCTCGAGGAAAGGCCAGCGCGTCCCTTCGTGGGCGCTCTGGACCTCCTCGGGCTTGGCGCCGCCCGGCACGTACATCGCGACGGCGCTCTTGTCGTTCGGGAGCGCGACGCGGAAATACTGGCGTGTCGACGCGCCGCCGAGCATCGGCGTGGCGTTCAGCTCCGTGTCGAACGCGCGCTGGACCAGCTCCTCGAGAGGAACGAGATCGACAGCACCTAGGGGAATGCTCTGGGACGGGCGGACGAGCGACACTGCCTTTCCGATTATCCTTTTTGTCGGAGCGGCGCCACACGCATCGACGGCGGCGTCGCCTGCCAGCTCATGCACGGTCAGCGCGTACAGACAGTGTTCGTGACGCCCGCGAACACGCTCGGATAGGAGCGGCACTTCGGGCCGTCGTGCACTGCGTAGGCAACCTCGCCAAGGACCGCAGAGGCGACCTTTACCTGGTGAGTCACATGCGCGTCTTGCTCGCGCTCGCGGCGCTCCTCGATCTCGGTCTCGGCGCGCGCGGCGTCGTCCCGCACGCGACGGTTGTGCGAGTCGACGAGCAGCAGCTCGTAGTGGACGGGATCGTCGCAGCGCCCGGGATCGCTGTTGCACGACAGCGTGACGGCGCCCCAGTCGGCGAGGCGGTATCGCTGGACGAGCCAGGCGTCGATCATCTTCTGGTAGAGCTGCTCGCAGGCGGGCGCGTCCCTGCCGACGCATTTCACGTCGCGAAACTTCGTGCGGAACTCCTCCGTCGACGCGCGCTTCAGGATCAGGCCACAGTTGCCGGAGATAACTGCGCGGTCCGGGCACGTCGGATACACGGCATCGCGTTGGGCGGTCACGCGCGCCTCGTTCAGGTTCTCGTTCGCGCGATCGTCGACGGCGCCGCTCCGACAGCCGGCGAGCCCCACGAGCGCAGCGAACACGACGAAGTAGAGCGAGTTCATCGCGACGGCTTCTGGCAATTCACGGGCCTGTCGAGGAAGCTTCGAATCCGCGAGCGAAACGCGAGAGCGCGGCGGAGGTGTGGACGCCGGTTCACCGCGCTGGCGTGGACCGCGGGAAAATATGACGTCGCACGCACGAAGCGCAGACTGTCGGACATGTGTGCAAACGTGGGCTTACGCAGGACCGCGACGCGGCTGCCGCCTTCATGCCGACGTTGCGGGGACGTCAGCTCACGGAAGCACGCCGTCGCGAGGCTCGAAGAGCGACGGCGGCTCTTCACCAATACGTGTGCGCAGGTTCGCCTCGATCGCGCGGGAGATGGTGCTGAGCGGGAGATCGTTCGGGTCGAGACCGAATGGCTGCTCGATCTCGTCACCGATCGCGTCGAGCCCGAACAGCGCGTACGAGACGAAGAGCACGACGACGGGCGTAGCCCACCCGATCGTCTCGTCGAGGCCGAAGGGCAGGAGACTGCAGTAGACAGCGACGATGCGGTGCATGAGCACCGTGTACGAGTACGGAATCGGGGTCGACTTGATCCGCTCGCAGCCGCCCTGGATGTCCGTCAGTGCGGTGAGCGACTGCTCGAGGACGGGGACGTGGAGCGCGTGGATCCAGTGCTTACGCCGTGCTTCGACCATCAGCCCGGCCATCCGCTGGAGGATGGCGATCGGCACGTTCGACTCGCCGCGCAGGCGCACGACCTCCTGCTCCGGGAGGATGCGCGCGAGCGTGGAGAACGGATCCGATTCGCGAAGGTGGTGCCGGAGCGAATGCGCGTACGCAATGAGCATGTGGACCATCGCGACCTCGTGGGCGCGGATTGCCTCCGGAGCCTTGTCGTCGGCCTCGGGCTGCGGCTCGATGAGCGTGATGATCTGGCGCGTGAGGCTGCGCGCAGTATTCACCAACGAGCCCCATAGCTTGCGCCCTTCCCAGAAGCGGTCGTAGGCCGTGTTGTTCCGGAAGCCGAGGAAGATGCCGAGCGGCAGACCGATGAGGACGAAGGGCGTCGTCGTGATCGAGTAGTGGAGCGCCGGCACTTCGCGGTACGCGAACGTGACCGCGATGCTGATCGCGGTCACCGTCAGGGTCCGCATCCAGATGTGCGGAAGTGCCGTGCCGCCCAGGGCGACGGTCGCGATCCACGAGAAGCGCTTTTCGACGAACATCGCCGGCGAATCTACACCGCGGAGGGTTGAGCTAGCTCGTCGCGAATTGCAACGAGACCAAAGAGGGCGCTTTCGGCGATGAGGCAGCCTAGAGCGTGCGCAGGACGTCGCGCGTGAGCTTTTGCGCATGCGCATCGCGCCGCCAGTGCTCCTTCGCCCAGCCGGCGAGAAAGCGATGGTAGTCCGCGCGTGCGATCGGGTAGACGCCGCGCCACTCGCGCTCCAGCGCATCGACGTCGACGCGCTCGGCTCGCCGATCGAGCGCGCTCCGCAGATGCACGAAGTAGGCGTCGAGCCATCGAGCCTCGGCAGGGTCGTCGCTGAGGAGATACGCGATGTCCTTCATCCCGCAGCCGCCGCCCACGTACTGAAAATCGACGGCCGCGACCGCCGCGCCGCCGCGCGCAAAACAGAAGTTCGCAGGCTTGGCGTCACCGTGGACGAGCGTCTGGAAGGCGCACGCGCGAAGCCTCCGATCGAGCAGCGGGGCGGCGGAACGAAGCTCGGCGTCCTCCATCGCGGCAAGCTCGTCCTGACGCGTGGCGAGGTGCCAGTAGGTGCCGTGCTTCCAGAGGCCCTCGGGCGCGACGCCGAGGAAGCGCGCGTGAAAGGCGGCGAGCCAGCGGAGACATGCGTCCATGCCGCTCGAGCCCGGTTCGCGACGGCGCTCCGGAAAGCCCGCGGCGTCGATGTCTTCGAGGGCGATGAGCCACTCCTCGTTCGCGCTCTCCGCGCCGATGAGGCGCGGCACGCGGCAGGTGTCGTCACAGCGCGAGGCAAAGCTCCGGTACCAGGTTGTCTCCACGTCGTACGAGCGACACTTGCGCGCGTGGGAGGCGTCCTTCTTCGCGCCGCGAACGCGCGCCGGAGGCTGCACCCATTTCACGACTACGGTCTCGACGTCCGCGCCGGTCAGCTCGACGCGAACGATCTCGCCGTACCCACTCCAGAGCGACTGGATGCGCTCACCGCGACGCGCGCTCGTCGCGCCCGTCACTCCCGCGACCCAGTCGAGCTCGCGGCTCATTCACTCCGCCGGCGCGGGCGACCGAGGGTTCATCGAGTGCGGCGGCAGTCCGCGCCACATGCGCACGCGTGCCTTCATGTTCTCGACCGCGAGATAGAACGCCGGCACGACGATGAGCGAGAGCACCGTCGAGCTGATGACGCCGCCGATGACGGCGATCGCCATCGGCGAACGGAACTCGCTCCCTTCTCCGCGACCGATCGCGGTCGGGAGCATGCCGAGCACCATCGCGGCGCTCGTCATCAGGATGGGTCGGAGGCGCTCCGGGCCCGCCTCGAGGATCGCTTGCAACGGAGTCTCGCCATTGTCGCGCACGCGCACGATCGCGCGGTCCACGACGAGGATCGCGTTCTTGGTCACGAGGCCGAGGAGAAAGATGATCCCGATGAACGAGCCCATCGCCAGGGTGGTCCCCGAGAGGAACACGCCGACGATCGCGCCGACTGCGGCGAGTGGCAGCGTGGTCGCCATGATCGTGACCGGGTGCAGGAAGCTCTCGAACTGCGACGCGAGCACGATGTAGATGAAGACGAGCGCGAGCAGGAACGCGACGACCATGGCGCTGTTCGACTCCTGCATCTGCCTCACCTGGCCGTCGAAATGGAAGCTCCCGCCCGGCGGCAGCGTGATCTTCGCGAAGGCCGCGTTCATCTCCGGCACCAGATCGCCGAGCGAGCGACCCTTCGGCGCCGCCCAGATCACGATCTGACGCTCGCGATCCTCGCGCTCGATCGCGCTCGGGCCTTCGCCGTGCTCCACGGTCGCGAGGTCGGCGAGCGCGACCGGACCCTTGGGGGTCCAGATCGTCATCTGGAGGACGCTATCCATCGTCGCGCGGTCGCCCTTCTCGAGGCGGACGCGGATCGGGACGTCGTCCTTGCCCTGACGGAGCTTGCCGGCCTCGCCGCCCTCGATGGCGGCTCGGAGCGCGAGCGCGACGCTCGCCACGGGAACGTCGGCGCGCGCGGCGCGATCGCGATCGACCGCGACGCGTAGCTCGGGCTGGCCCGGGGTGTACTTCATGTCGACGTCGATGATGCCGGGAATGCCCTTCAGCGCCGACTCGAACTGCTTCGCGAGAGGCGCGAGCGTGTCGTAGTCAGGGGCGCGCACCTGGATCATGATGGGGGCTTCCGTCATCGCGCCTTCGACGAACGGCGGGTCGGTGATGACGACGCGCGCGCCGGGGAGCGTGGACTGGATGACGTCGCGCGCGACGTCGCGTAGCTCGTTGAGGCTCGCGGTGCGCTTGTTCTTCGGGAGCGTCACGACGCGCCACTTGATCTTGCTGACCTCGCCGTTCGGGCCGAGGGTCGACAGAACAGTGACGAAGCGCCTGTCCTCCATGAGCTTGCCCTCGGCGGGTAGCAGCTTCGCGCCCGTCTCTTCGAGCTTGGTGCCCGCGGGAAGCTCGATGTCGACGACGAACTGTCCGCGGTCCTCCTGGTTCACGAAATCGACACCGGTGAGGCCGGCGACGGGAAACATGACGAGGAAGGCGCCGACCGCGATGAGACCGACCACGAGCTTGCGACGGACCGTCCAGCGCAGGATCACGCGGTAGGTGCTCTCGAGGCCGCTGAAGAACGCCTCGAAGGGCGCCTTCAGGCGCTTCCACGCGACAGGCGCGCCCTTCACGTGCGGCTTCGAGAACCGGCTCGAGAGCATCGGGTCGAGCGTGAAGGCGACGAAGAGCGACACGAGCACGGCGGCGACGATCGTGAGGCCGAACTGGCGGAAGAACTGGCCGACGATGCCGGTCATGAAGGCGACGGGGAGAAACACGGCGACGACCGTGAGCGTGGTCGCGAGGACCGACAGCGAGATCTCCTTCGTGCCATTGAGCGAAGCGGTGCGCGGGTCCTCGCCGCGTTCGAGGTGCTTCTGGATGTTCTCGCGGACGACGACCGCGTCGTCGATGAGGAGGCCGATCGCGAGCGAGAGCGCGAGCAGCGTCATCATGTTGAGCGAGAAGTGCAGGATGTACATGACGAAGAACGTCGAGATGACGCTCGTAGGCAAGGCGACGGCGCTGATGAGCGTCGAGCGCAGGTCGAGCATGAAGAAGAGGATGACGAGGATCGCCATCGCGCCGCCGAACACGATCGAGACCTCGACCTCGCGGGTGTTCTCGCGGATGAAGCGCGCCTGCTCGATGATGAGGTCGACCTGGAGGCCGTTCGGGAACGTGTTTTCGACGGTGGCGAGCTTCTCGCGGACGGCGTCGCTCACGGCGATGGTGTTCGTGCCCGACTGCTTGAGCACGTCGAAAGCGACCGCGGATTCGCCGTTCACGCGGATGCGCGTGCGGAGCTCCTCGAAGCCGTCCTCGACGCGTGAGATGTCGGAGAGCCGTACGCTCGAGCCGTCCTGCGCCGTCGCGACGATGAGGTTGCGGATCTCGTCGACGGTCTTCAACTCGCCGACGGTCCGGACGCTGATCTCGCGAACACCCTCGTCGTAATGACCGGCGGGGACGTTGAGGTTCTGTGACTTGATCGCGTCGAGGATGCCGAGCGTGGAGAGGTGGAGCGCGTCGATCTTCGCGCGGTCGAGGTCGACGTGGACCTCGCGCTCTGCACCGCCCTTCACCTCGACGGAGGCGACGCCGTCGACCTGCTCGAGCGCGGGCTTGATGACGTCGCGTGCGAACTGGCC
>JAYSXP010000309.1:0-13745 GCA_043717125.1 Polyangiaceae bacterium
GGTGCGGCGGCGCGTGCGGGAGTCGGCGGCACTGCCGGCACACGAGGAACGGTGCGGCGTCATGCCCAAGATGCCCCCGTCCCGCACCCAATGGCGGGAGAGGCGAGGGCGCGAAGCTCACTCCGGGATGGAGGAGCCGCTCGGCATCGCGAGGCGCTTTGCCTTCGCGAGGTCGGCGTCGCTGTCCACGAACACGACGGTCGCGACGTAGTCGATCTTGCGGAGGCCCGCGGACTGGACGGCGCTCACGATGAACGACGTGGGCGAGTAGTTCGGGACGGTCTGGACGCCGGCGTTCAGCTGGCCGGCCGCAGAGGCGGTCATCTCGACGGTCGCGCCCTGGGCGCGCGCGCCGTAGTACTGCGCGAGACCCGCCATGAGCGGAGCGACCTGCTCGGCGACGGCGCGGTGGCCGGGGGAGAGGCGGCTGGCGTTGCCGGCTACGAAGATCTGCTTCACGAGGTCGGCGCGCGACTCGGCGGGGGCGCCGAGGATGTTGACGAGCGGGCCCTCGGCGAGGCCGGTGGACTGCGCATCGGTCGCGGCGAGCTGCATCGGGGCGAAGACGGGCTTGACGCATGCGGCGCCCTCGGGGCCGGCAGCCTGGATCTCGGCCTCGCTGCAGTTCGAGAGCGCGAGCATGTGCCACGCGAATTCGGAGCAGTACATCGGAAGATCCATCGTCCCCTCGTCGAGGATGATCTTGCCGAGCTGCGTGACCGTCTGCGTGGTGGTCATGCGCTTCGCAGCGAAGATCGGCGTCAGGTAGTCCTTCTGAAATTTCACCTTGCCGTAGGCGCGGTTCTTCGCGACGGACGTTGCCCACTTCTGGAGCTGCGTGCGGCGCGCGGCGTCGAAGCCCGCGGGGCGGAGGATGTGAAGGGCATCGACGCCGGTGTCGACAGCGCCGGTCGCGCTGGTGCCGCCGGTGAAGTGCAGCGTGTTGAACTGGCCGACGTATTCCTCGTCGAGGGGGCTATCGACGTTGTAGGCCTGACCGTCCTTCGTGTAGACGAGGCTCGCGTGTGTTGCGCCCATCTGGATGTGCGGGTAGGCGAGGGTGCCCGCGAGCTCGGGGCGGAACGTGAGGGCGATGTCGCCGTCCTGAAGGACGCCTGCCTTCGCGAGCTGCTTTGCCATGTCCTGGCGTGCGAGCTTCTTGGCGGAAGGCGTCGTGCCCGCCTGCTTGATGGCGATGACGCGGAGGCCCGATTCCTTCACCTCGGTCGAGGTGTTCCAGACCGTAGGGTACGAGTAGGCGGCGCGGTTCACCTCGGTGGTGATCGCGGCCTTGGGGACCGAGAAGTAGAACGGCACGTCGAGGAGCTTGTTCGAGTCCGGGCTCGAGGTGACCGCGTCCTGCGAGGACTCAGCGTCCGCGCCGTCCGTCGGCGCCGCGCAGCCGGAGGCCGCCGCGAGCGAGAGGAGGGCGAGGAACGAGAACGCCTTGAGGGAGAGGGTGCGGTCCATGTTGGCTACACCTACCTACATGCGGCATGCCAGATGTGGGCATAAAGCCGCAATGAATAATATTGGGTGCTTACGTACCCACCCGAGCAACCCAGGACGGATCAAAGGGGGGACGGCGATCCACCCTGAGCAGACAAATCCGTTCGCGCCCGTGCCCTGCGGGACCTGGGCCAGACCAGGAGCAGACGACAAGAGACCCGACGAGAGCGGGCGCGGGCACGGGCACGTCGAGACATGCCCCGTTTCACGATCACGCCGTCGCGGGCCATCGAAGCCTCGTACGTGGAAGCTCACGGGCTCGCGCGCCCCCAGGCGTGCAAATCGGCGCGCCTCGCGCCGTTCGCCACAGGCGAATCACTGCCGGGCAGGTCACATTCCGGGGGAGCCTCGCGAAGCGAGGGGGCGGAGCCCCTAAAAGAGCTTCTTGCGCTTGCTCGACGCCAGGATGCCGAGCATCTCGCGGTACTTCGCGACCGTGCGGCGCGCGATCTGAATGCCGTCGTTCTTCGCGAGGATCTCGACGATCGCCTGATCGCTGAGCGGCGCCTGCTTGTCCTCGCCGTCGATGATCTTCTTGATGGCCTGCTTCACGCTCTCGGAGGCGATGTCCTCCTCGGCGACGCGGCGGATCGACGAGTTGAAGAAGTACTTCAGCTCGAAGAGGCCCTGCGGCGTGTGCACGTACTTGTTCGTCGTGACGCGCGAGATCGTCGACTCGTGCATGCCGACCGCCTCGGCGACGTCCCGGAGGATCATCGGCTTGAGGAACTGCACGCCTTTCTCGAAGAACTCTTTCTGCTTGTCGACGATGCACTCGGTGACGCGGATGATCGTCTTGCGACGCTGCTCGATCGCGCGGATGAGCCACTGCGCGTTGCGCAGCTTCTCGCCGATGAACTCCTTGGCGTTCGGGTCCTTCAGGAGCTGCTTCGTGAGCGTCTCGTTGATGTACAGGCGCTGGACGCCGCGATCGTTGTCGGTGACGGTCCACTTCTCTTCGTCGCGCACGACGTAGACGTCGGGCGTGATCGCGATCTGCTTTTCGTCCGTCTCGCTGAAGTTACGCGCCGGGCGGCTCTCGAGCTTCTGGATCTCCTTGACCGACTCGTAGACCTCCTCGACCGGCACCTTCAGGTCACGCGCGATGGCCTGGTAGTTGTGCTTCTCGAGGTTGTGAAGGTGCTTGTCGATGATCGTGATGTCGAGGTCCTCGGATCCGAACACCTCGGCCTGGACCAGCAGACACTCGCGGAGATCGCGGGAGCACACGCCGACCGGATCCCACTCCTGCATGATGCGGAGGATCTCGGGCGCATCCTCGGGGTTCACGCCGGCCTCCTCGGCCAGCTCCTCGATGGTCATGTCCGGAGTTCGCGTGCCGTCCGGGCGCTCGACGCCCTTCAGGTCCAGAAAGCCCTGATCGTCGAGGTTACCGAGCACCAGCTCCGCGAAGCGCTTCTCTGTGTCCGTGAAGTCGCTCATCTGCAGCTGCCAGCGCAGGTGATCGACGAGCGAGGCTTGCTTCGTGAGGTTCTGCTCGATGGGTGGCAGCTCCTCGAAGCCGCCGCGGCTCGCCGGCAGAGGCTGCTGAAGCGTGCGATTTTCGAGGAATTGCTCCCAGTCGATCTCGCCCACCTGCTTGGCGTCGGTCTTCTGAGCCTCGCCCGACTCGTGGCGCTTCCGCTCTTCCAGGCGGTCGATGCGCAGCTCTCCCTGCTCGTTGGATTGATGAACTGCGTCGACGGCATTGTCCCCGGTCGCGCGCGGCCGCGGCTCGAAGTCCTCGTCCGCCAGGACGGGGTTGGCGTCGCATTCCTTACGGATTTCTTCGATGAGCTCGAGCCGGGAGAGCTGAAGCAGGCGGATGGCCTGCTGAAGCTGCGGCGTCATCACGAGCTGCTGACTGAGCTTGAGTTGCTGTTTGATTTCCATCGGCAAAAATCCTGCAAGGGAAGGTTTACACGCCGACGCGGACCGCGAAAGCGAAAATCAGGCCACGAGGCTATTTGCCTCGGTTTCCGTCGCGGAAAGCGATCGAGGGCGCGCGCGACGGCGCTCGCTCGAGCCTCGGCCGGCGAGCCTCGAGGGGGGCGGCCCGCTCAGGCCGCAGACGGCGGCAGGCTGCGGCCCCAGTTCCCTAGATAGCGGCCGACGACGAGCGGATGCTCTTGGAACTCCACAGGGTTCCCCTCCATCGCGACCTCGCCGTCGAGGAGCAGCACGGCGCGCGTACACACCCGCAACGCCTCCGCGACGTGGTGATCCGACAGCAGAACGCAGACGCCCTCGTCGTCCGCGAGCGCCCGGAGCATGTCGCCGAGGCGGCTCGCTTGCTGGGGATCGACGCCGGCGAACGGCTCGTCGCAGACGAGAACCTTCGGCGGCCGCGTGAGCGCGCGCGCGAGCTCGAGCCGACGGCGTTCCCCGCCCGAGAGCTCTCCCGCCCGAACGTCCATGCGGTCTTCGAGCGCCACGCGCTCGGCGAGACGCGCGATCGCAGCCCCTTCCCCGGGGTTGGCGCGCCTCGGCCAGGCGCCGCCGTGAACCACGCGATGGTAGACCCGCAAGTTGTCCTCGACCGACAGGTCCCAGAGCACGCTCGGCGTCTGAGGCACGTAGGCCATTCCGGCGCGGGCGCGCTCCCAGAGCGCGGCCCCCGTCATGTCCCTGTCGAAGAGGAGGACGCTCCCGTCCTCCACCGGGATCTCGCCCACGAGCGCGCGAAAGAGCGTCGATTTGCCGGCGCCGGAGGGGCCGAGCACGCCGACGACCTCGCCCGCCTCACCGCGGATCGAGACGCCGCGCAGGATCATCTTATCGCGGCGCGCGACACGGATGGCGCGCGACTCGATGGCCGCGACTTTTGCCTCGTCCTCGCTCACGGCTTCGGGACGGGGATCGAGCCCTTCACTTGCGTCGCGGTCACCTTGCCGGTCGCAAGCTCGATGGTCGCCTTGTCGGCCTGAATCCAGCCCTGGCCGCGCGAGAGCTTCACGCCGCCACGGAGCTCGAGCACCTGCTTCTTCAGGTCGAGCTCGACCTCGGGGGCCTCGCCGTGGACGCCGCGCACGTCCGCCACCACCCCGCCGGAGCCCTTGGCCCAGTTGAGGTGCGGAGAGGTGTCGAACTTCAGCTCGACCCGCGGGCACCGCACGTTCAGATCGCCCTTCGAGAGCACGACCTGCCCCGTGAGAATCGCCGAGCCTGTCGCGACGTCGAGCTCGAGCTTCTCGGCCTGCACGCTCACGTCGCCCTTGCCGACATCGAGGAGCGGCTCGGCCTCGGCCTCACGCGGGGCGAACGACGTCGTGAGCAGCACGAGGGCTGCCACGATCGCGCGCGACGAGACCTGAATCGCCGTTCGCTGCCGAGACGTCATGGGCGTCAGCATTCCCTGCCTGCGCGCGCTACGCAAGCGCCGCGCCGATCGCCTCGAGCTCCGCGACGCGGCCCTCAGCCCGTCCACGCTCGGGAACGGCGGCGGCGAGCGAGAGGAGATGCTCGACGAGCGACGCGATGGCGCTGCGGGTCAGCGGGACGAGAGCGTCCGAGCGTCCGCCCGAGGCCGCGAACGTCCGGACCACTGCGCGCACCATCGGGCCGAGATCTTCTTCGGTGGCGCCGGGCGTATCTACACCGCCCGCCACCGATGCAAGCACGCGCGCCAGCGCCGGTGCCAGGCGCGTGATCGCGCGATCGATGCGATAGCGCGTGAGCACGGGATCGGCCTCGGCTTGCGCCGCATCGCGACCCGTCACGACGACGTCGAGATCGCTTTTCCAGTCCGTGGCGGCCGGGCCGAGGGCGCCGGCGACGATCTGCGCTGCCTCGTCCGCTTCACGCTCGAGCTTTGCCGAGCGCAGCGCCAGGTCCTGGGCGCGCGTGCGCGCGGCCTCGATCGCCGCGTGCTCCTCGGCGGCTCGCTCGCGCGCTCGCTCGAGGAGCTCGCTCACGATGCGGCTCCCGCGCCGCCGGAGCCCGCGCTCCTTGAGCTCGTCGCTCCTTCCGATGATCTGCTCGTCGAGGAGGTGCTGCACCTGCTCCCAGCCGCTCTTCGCGAGCGCGTCTGCGTCACCGAGCTTGCCCTGGAGCGCGAGGCGCGCCGAGAGGGAAACCGGCGCCGACCACGATCGCAGGCCGGTCTCGTCGAGCGACTCGACCACGGTGCTCATGACCTTCTCGAGGTCCTCCGGCTTGAGGCGATCGGCCTTGTTGACGAGGATCTGCACGGGCAGCTTCGCCGTCTTGGCCTCCTCGAGGATACGCCGTTCGCTCTGCTTGAGCGGCTGGCCCGCGTCGAGGAGCCAGATCGCCGCGTCCGCCTCCTCGAAGGCCGAGCGCGCCGCGTCGGTATGACGTTGATCGGGCGCGTTGAAGCCCGGGGTGTCGAGGATCTCGACGCGCGTGAGCGAGGCGATCGGCATCAGGATCTCGACGCGCTTCACATTGGTCGTGTCGCTCGCGGCGAGCGCGGCGCGCAGCTCGCTCGAGGGCACGATGCGTTCCTTCACGTCGCCGTCGTAGAACTGGATGCGGGCGAACGGGTCGGGGGCGTAGCGGAGATGGTGCAGCGTGGCGGTCGTCGGCAAGACACCGGTGGGCGCGACGTCGGCACCCATGACCGCGTTGATGAACGTGCTCTTTCCGGCGTTGAACTCGCCGACGATCGCGACGCGCACCGGCCGCGAGCGTTCGACCGCGAGCTCGGCGACCCTGGCCGTCGACTCGAGGGCATGAAGCGCTCGTGCATGCCGATCGAGGCGCGTGAGGATGGACGTCCAGTCGCCGGGCGCTCCCGATGGAGGAATCCAGCCCGTGAGGGCGGTGCTCCGCGCACTGTCGGCCCACGCGCGCGCGCGGGTGGTCTCGACGAGCGCGAGGTCGTCGAGGATCGCCGCCGCTTCGCCGGGATCTTTGAGGCGCGCAGGCGAGGGGAGGAGACGCGCGTCGCGCAGGACCGCGTCATCAGCCTGCTTGGTGTGCCCCGCCGCGGGGGCGACGCCGCGCAGCGCCGCAAGCGCGACGGCGAGGGCGGCGTGGTCTTGGTCCTCGAGCGCGCTGTCGAGGAGCGGCCTCGCGGCGCTGCCGTCACCCGCGCGCACGGCGGCGACGAGGGCTGCGCGGGCTTCGTCGCGACGTCCTTCTGCGCGAGCGAATGCGGCCTTCCAGCGCGCGAGCTCCTGCTCTCCGCGCCCGTCGACGACGGTGCGGATCTTCGCGCGGAGCACTTCGTCGGTGGGCAGCCAGGCGAGCGCGGAGGAGAGAGCCTCGGTCGCTCCCGGGACCTCGAGGACCATCGCGCGGAGCAGCAGCGGGAACGCCGCTGGGTCCGACCCGATCGCGAGCGCTCGCCCGCGCAATAGCGCCGCGCGACCGTCGGTCGGGTCGACCTCGAGCCCGTCGAGCGCGGCCCGGGTGCCTTCGATGTCGTTCTGGAGGAGGCGCGCCTCGGCGCGGCGGAGCGCGACGTCCTTGTGCTTGCGGTCGGCAAGGCGCTCGAGCCACAGCTCGGCGCGCGCGCCGTCGCCGTGCGACAGGTCGAGGTCGGCGAGCCAGAGGAGTGCCTCGCGCCTCGCGTCGCTCCCGGGCTCGGCCACGGCGAGCGCACGCAGGAATGCGTCGCGGGTCTCCTCCGGCGGTGAGCCGACGCGCTCGCGTGCGCGCCCGAGGCGCACCCAGATCTCTCCGCGCGAGGCGACGCGACCCGCGAGCTCCTCGAGGGTGAGCGCGAGCTCGGCATCGAGCCTCGCCGACTCGCAGGCGTCGGCGAGGAGCGCGAGGCCGAGCGGCGAGTGCGGAACGTGGAGGAGGATGGCCTTCGCCGCGGCGCGCGCGCGCATCGGATCACCCTTCGCGAGGGCGTCTTCGCCCTCACGAAGGTATCCGTCGACGCCCGCGAGCACGACCTCGACGCGTCCGAACCAGCTGGCGATGGTCTCGGCGAGGCGCATGGCGAAGTTCGTGACTATCACACGCGCGGCGCGGGCGGGGCTCACGCGTTGGCGGGGGACGCGTCGCTTCGAGCGCGGATCTGGTAATTTGCGCGCTGCCGTGGCGGACCTCGATCAAGAAGCGGCGTCGGCCGCCCCAGCAACCGCGGAAGCGCCTGCGGCCCGATCGGGCGCGCGCGCCGCGTGGCCGCTCGTGCTGCCCGCACTCCTCGCGTGGCTCGTCTATCTGCGAGCGTCGTGGCTCGGCCTCGCATGGGACGACGCGGCGCTCACGACGGACAATCCGAGCCTCGCCTCGCTTCACGGGCTGTGGGACCTGTGGACGCAGGACACCTGGAAAGCGAGCGGCCTCGACGAGCAGGCGAGCTACTACCGGCCGGTTGCCATGACGTCGTTCTGGCTCGTCGCTCGCGTGTCGACGTCGCCGGCCGCACACCATTTGACGAACGTGCTCTTGCACGCAGGCAACGCGGCGCTGCTCGCATTCGTGCTCCGGAGGAGGGTCGCGGCGCGTCCCGAGGTGACGGCACTGCTCGCGACCTTCTGGGCCGTGGCGACGGCCAACTCGGAGGCGGTCCTCTGGATCTCCGGGCGGTTCGACGTGCTGGTCACGACCTTCCTTCTCCTCGCATTCGCAGCGAACGCCGGGCCGCGAAGGTGGCTCGCGCCGCTCCTTTTCGGCTGCGCGCTTCTCACGAAGGAGGTCGCGATCGGTTGGGCGCTCGTGCTCGTTTTGGACGACATCGTGCTGCTCGGGCGCGATTGGCGCCAGCGCTGGCGAGACTGGGCGGTGCTGCTGGCGGTGTCGGTGGCCTACCTCGCGATGCGGCGAGGCGTAGGCATCGCGACGGGCGACGGCGCACTCCGCGCGCTGGGGTGGGCCGTCCCGGCGCTCGCTTCGATCGCCGCGCGCGTGGCCGCGAAGCTCTTCGTCCCGGTCGGGCTCGATCCGCTGCAGCCGCTGCGCCTCCTGCCAACGCTCGGCGTCGTCGCGACGCTCGGAGCGCTCGCGGGGCTTGCGCTCGTCGCGGTGAGGCGTCGTCGCGACCCGGGATCGTGGGGCGCGGGAGCTCTCGTGGGCCTCGGCTGGTTCGTGCTGACGCTCGCGCCGATGTCGGCGATCTCCCCCGATGAGCCGGTGGCTGGTGACCGCTACGGCTATGCTGCCTCGGCGGGGCTCTGCTTCGCGCTCGCGGCCGTCGTGACGTCGCTGCGTTCGCGTTTGCTCGCGCGTCTCGCGGGGGTGAGCCTGAGCGTGCTCGTGGCCGTGCACGCTGCCCTCACGGAGCTACACGTCCCAACGTGGCAGGATCGCGAGAGCGTGGCGCGAGCGATGGTTGCGACGCATCCCGACAACGCGCACGGGCACTACCTGCTCGGCTACCTCGCGCTCGAGCGACACGACGCCGACGAGGCCGAGGCTCGGCTGTCGCGGTCGCTCGCTCTGTCCCGCTCGTGGCGAGCGCTCGATGCGGCGTGCGTGCTGGAGCTGCGTCGCGATCGGCTGGACGTCGCGGAGCGATACTGCGCGGAGTCCGGGGCGGTGCAACCGACGAACCCGCGGGTCTGGGTGAACCTCGCATCGGTCTACGTGAGGGGCGGTCAATGGAAGAAGGCTCTCGACGCCGCCGATCGAGCCGTCGCGCGCAAGCCGCGTTACGCCGAGGCGCACTATCTCGCGGGAGCCGCCGCGACGAACCTCGGGATGCTGCCGCTGGCCGCTGTTCACGTGGAGGCGGGGCTCCGCGCTGCGCCGTCCCATCGAGGGCTGCTTCGGTTGAAGGAGGAGCTCGAGCGCCGGCAGCGGCTCGCGCCGGCCGACGCGCCGTTGCCGTAGCTAGAGCTCCTCGCGCTCGAGCAGGATGCGCAGGAGCGTCGCGTCAAAGCGGAGCGGGAGCACCTTCTCGCGATCGACGACGACGGCACCTGGAGCCGAGCCCTTCGGCTTCCTGAGGTAGCGGCGCGGCGTGTACTGGACGTCGACCGCCTTCTCGTCGCGCGCTTCGGAGAAGTGCGCGGCGAGATGTGCCGCGTCGACGAGATCCTCCGCGGGGCACGTCTGACCCTTGTCGAGCTGGACGATGACGTGCGCGCCCGTGCGGTCCTTCGCATGAAGCCAGAGGTCGTGCGGCTTCGCGATCTTCAGCGTGAGCGCGTCGTTGTCCGCGGCGCCCTTGCCGACGAGGATCTTCCTTCCGCTCCGCGCGACGAAAGCGCGGAACGGCACGCGCCGCCCGCCGGCCTTCGGCCCCTTCGTCGCGCCCGCGGTCACGCCCGCCCCAGGCGCGCCGTTGGCGAGCATGACGTCGCGAGGCGCGCGTTTTTTCGCCTCTCGCGCCGCCGCATCCATCTCGGTGAGCGACGACGCCGTCCGCACGCTCTCGAGTGCGGTCTCGATCGCTTGCCCCTGCGCGTCCGCCTGCGCGAGCCGCTCCTCCGCGATCTTCCCGCCGAGCTTGAGGCGCTTCGCGCGCTTGAACATCGCTTCGACCTGCACGCGCGCGCTCTTCGACGGATCGAGCGGCACCTCCATCGTCACGGCTTGTCCGCTCGACCAGTCCGTGACGACGAGCTTGGTCGCGCCGCGCGGCGCACGCGCCGCTTCGCCGACGAGCCACTGCGCCTGCGCTGCGATACCGTCGGCCTGCGAAATCTTCGACAGATCGTCGCGGACCGCCGTGCGCCGCCGCTCGATGCGCAGGCGCGCCTTTTCGAGCATGCGGAGGAGGTCCACCCTGTGGATCTCGACGGAGTCATCCGCGAGCGCGCGGGCGAGCGTCATGCCGCGGTCCTCCAGCGCGGAGCGCTCGACGTCGTCGGCGAGCACGTCGACGAACGGCCGCGCGTCGCGGGGTATCTCCGCGTCGGTCACGACGACCCGGCCGCCGTGGACACGCAGGCACCGCGTACGGTCGGCTCGTGTCGCGCCTTCGTTCTCGACGGCGACCTCGGCCTCGGCGTCCGGTTCCTCGCCCGGCTCGGGCGACTTCACGTGCGGCTCGAAGAACACCTCGCCGCCGACGATCGCCGTCACCCTCGCGAGCGCGAGTGTCGCCTCCCGCGCGCGCTGCCTCGTCGAGCCCGGCGGCAAGCGCCCGCCCCAGAGCTCCTGTCGCGCTCCGTTCCGCACCAGCCCGGCGGCGCCGCCCGTCCTCGCGGCACCGATGATCACGAAGGCCGTCCGACCGGGCACGCGGATCCGGAGCACGACCACGCGCTCGGCGCTGTCGGCCTCCTGCACGATCGCGATCGGGAGGTCTTCGCTCGGTGCCATCGCGAGCGCGATCCTACCTCACACCGTTCCTCACACCGCCACGGTCGGGCGGCGTTGCCCGGATCGCCGACAACGTCGCTTTCACGCGTGCTCCCTGTTCGCCGGGGACAACGCGGCGTAGCCTTACGGGTGAGCTCCCTTGAAGGTCCGGCACACGTTCCCGACGGGGCAGACGAGCGCGTCGAAGATCAAGGCGCTGCTCCTCCGTCTCCAGGCCGCGAAAGGCGCCGAGGCCGTCGACGCCTGGCTCGCGTCCGTCCGTCTCGCGCGCGCCGACCTCGACGATGAGACCCGCTTGCTGCCGCTCGGCGCGCTTCATCGTGCGCTCCAGGCGTTCGTCGTCCTCCTGCCGGACGGGCTCGCGGACGTCGGCCCATACCTGATCGCACCCGACAACCTCGGGACGTGGGCGAGGCTCCTCCGCGGAACGCGCTCGCCGGAGGACGCGTTCGGGCGTCTCGATTCGTCCGACAGCGAGCACGGCCGCACGACACGTTGGGAGACCGTCGAATCCAAAACAGGGTACTGGCGCGGCAAGGTTCGCATCGGCCACGACCCCGCGCTCGAGAAGGACGGTCTGCTCGCGAAGGCGCGCGGCATCGAGCTCGCCGTCGTGCCGATGCTCTTCGGCTTCGCTTCCGGCACGACGACCGCGCTCGCGTCGACCGAAGAAGCGCAGGAGTTCGAGGTGCGTTGGACGGTGCCGACGCCGGGGCGGGGCGTCTCCGCGGGCGCGGCTTGCGGTGTGGCCATCGGCGGCGCTGCGCTTGCAGCGCATCCCTCTCTCGTGACCGCGCTCGTCGCGCTCGCCGCCCCGCTGCTCCTGGGTGGCGTCGGTCTCGGGTGGACGCGCGATCGCCGCCGGCGCGTCGACGGCGCCGCGCAGGCGATGCGGGTGCACGCGCTCGAGCGAAGCCTCGCCATTCGCGACAACGAGGGAGGCGCCGGCGCCGGCGATCTCGAGGGCAGCGTCGTCGCTGGCCAGTACCGCATCGGCGCGCGCATGGGCTCGGGCGCGAGCGGCGTCATCTACCAGGCGGCGCGCATCACCGATGGGCTGCCCGTCGCGATCAAGCTGCTCCGCGCAGCGACTGCGCACGACGCGGTCGCCTCCGATCGTCTGCGGCGGGAGGCCGAGGCGCTCGGCCTCGCGTGGCATCCCAACGTCGTCGAGGTGATCGATCACGGCCACCTCCCGGACGGCACGTCCTACCTCGTGATGGAGCTCCTCGAGGGCGAGCCGCTCGCGACGCGCCTCAAGTTCAAGGTGAGACTCGCGCCCGACGAGCTCTTCCCGATCGCGATGAACGTGAGCGAGGCGGTCGTCGCGATTCACGCCGCGGGCGTCGTTCATCGCGACCTGAAGCCCGCGAACATCTACCTCGTGACCGACCCCGAAGCAGGGGAGCGCGCGAAGATTCTCGATTTCGGCATCGCGCGTGTCGAGTGGGAAGAGATGCGGATCACGAACATGGGCGCTCCGCTCGGAACGCCCGGATACATGTCTCCCGAACAAGAGAGCGGCGGCGAGGTCGACGCCCGAAGCGACGTCTACGCGATCGGTGCCGTCCTCTACGAGTGCCTCGTCGGCGAGCCGCCTCCGCCGACGCCGAGTGACATGTGGACGCCCGGCAAGCGACCGCCCACGAGCGTTGGTCTTCGGCTCCCGCTCGACGCCGAGGACGACGCACGCCTGCGTGCCGCAAGCGCCGATTCGGGCGTGCATCCCGCGTCGCGCCGCATGCCGAGCGCGGCGCCTGCTGCGCTCGATGCGCCCGTCGACGTCCCCCAGGCATGGCGCGTGATCATCGAGCGCGCGCTCGAGAAGAAGCCCGAGGACCGTTTCCAGGATGCGCGGAGCCTGCTCGGCGCGATCCGTCGCCTGCGGTCCGTGCCTGCCGCGGCGCCGGCGGCTTCATCGACCTGAATTCTGCTACGTTTCGGGGGTGAGAAAGCCCGCCTCTTTCCTCCTTTCGCTCGCCACGCTGGTGGTCCCGCTCGCGCTCGGCGCGTGCCAGGCTTCGACGCAATCGTCGACGCAGCCGCAGCAGCCTCCGTATTACGGACCGGGGCCGTATGGCCAGCAGCCTCCGCCATACGGCCAGCAGCCTCCGCCGTACGGCCAGCAGCCTCCGCCGTACGGCCAGCCGCCGTACAACCCGAATCTCCCGCCGCAACAGCAGCCTCAAGCGCAGCAGCCTCCGCCTCCGGTCGCGCAGCGTGCGCTCCTTCCTCCGCTCGTCGGCGTCGCCGCATGGCAGCAGGAGCTGCGCAGCGTGCTCAACGAGCTGCTCGCTTCGCTCGGTTCGTCGAACCAGGCGCTCGTGCGCGGGATCCCGCTCGTCTTCGACCCGACCGGCGAGGTGAACGCGTTCGCGGGCTGTGACGACTCGGGGGCCCCGTTCCTCGCGGCGACGTCGGGCATCCTCGAGGCGGTCGACGCGATCGCGCAGACGAAGGCGACCGACGAGATGTTCGGCACGCAGACGTACGACGCGTACTGCAACGCGGTTCTCCCGCAGATCGTGAGAAGCGACAAGGCGCGCGCCGGGCTTCCCGCGGGGATCATCCCGCCGCAGTTCGGAAGCGACCTTCGACGGTGGTCCCGCGCCCACGAGATCTTCGACGAGGTGCTCGCATTCACTTTCGGTCACGAGCTCGCGCACCACTACCTCGGTCACACCGGGTGCGCGAAGGGGCAGGGCGGCTCGGGTCCCGACCCGACGAAGCTTGGTCGGATCGCGACGCTCCTTCCGCCTCTCAATCAGGTCGCGGAGGTCTCGGCCGACTCCGCCGGCGCGTACAACTCGCTCGACGCGGGGCGCGCGCGGAGACCCCAGTACGAGTGGTCGGAGAGCGGCGGCACCACGCTGCTCGACTACTTCGCGCGCCTCGAGCGCGCGGCGGGGCAGGGCGGTCCGCTCAGTCTGCTCAACCCGATGGCGTTCCTGAAGACCCACCCGAACCCGCTCGCGCGCATCCCGTTGCTCCAGGTTGTGGCGCGCACCTGGCACCAGCAGCACCCTCGCTGAGGCACGTTCGAGGACCTC
>JAYSXP010000310.1:0-4751 GCA_043717125.1 Polyangiaceae bacterium
AACGGACCCTCGTACGCGGGCGGAGCGGCGTCCTTCGCTTCTTTCGACGCATGCGCGCCGAGCGCAGCTGCGCCGCCGTCGTGGGCCTCGCTGCTGTTCAAGGTCGGGCTGGGCGGCGTGGTCGCCGTCTTCGCGCCGGCACCGGAGTCGCTCTTCGAATCCGAGCAAGCCGCGACGGATGCAGAGGCCCCGAGGACGGCAGCGGCGAAGAGGAAGGCAGGACGAAGAGCCATACGACCGGGTGCCCTTCGCATGGCCTCGCTCGGGAGTCGAGAAGGCGGCAAAGGGCGACGATGGTGATGCCAAAAGGACGAGAAAAAGGCGAGTTTTCGGCGCAAGGTGCCCCTCCCTTGGAAGTTGCGTGCCAACCGAGATCGGCGGACCTCTCACGTCGAGCCCTCGGAAATACAATGGTTTTAGGCAAGGCTACGTCCTACCCTGTGGGCGTGATCGGGGTCAGGCGTGGCTAGGGAGACGCGTTCGCCGCCGTCCTCCGGATTGCCGGGCCGGCTCCACGGTCTCGGTCATCGGCGCGGCGCCGGCGGCATCGATTTCCATGGGCGACCCGAGCTCGGCGCGGCGGATGTCGCGCCGACCGCCCCGCACGCGACGCCCCCGCTAGAGCCCGACCGCAAGACGGGGCCCGCCCGCTTCTGGAGCACACGGCGGATCCGCGTCGCGCTCGGAGTCGCGTCGCTCGTCTCGCTGATCGTCCACGGGTACGTCGCGCCATGGCGGCTCTTTCCGGACCGCTCCGGCGTCGAGATGAAGGACGCGGACGGTGAGCTCACGATTCCCATCGACCTGCTCGGCGAGGAGCCGCCACCCGACGAGAAGGCCAAGCCCCCCGAGACCACGGCGCCACCCGAGGACGACCCCAACGGCCTCAAGGCGAAGCGCGATGCGGGTCCGAAGCCCAAGCCCGACGCTGCCGCGCCCGATGCCGAGGCGCTCGCGACCGACGCATCCGTCGCACCGATCGCGATCGACGGCGGCCCGCTCGCGGCCGCAAGCGACGGTGGAGCGATCTCCGATGGCGGCGAGAGCGACGCGGCAGCAGAAGGCGGCCTCGTCGCGTCCGGAGATTCCGGAGCGCCGCCTGGTGCCATGGGACCGCGCGACCCAGGCTCGATGATCGGTCTCGCCGGTCTCATCAGCGCGGGCACTGTCAACGTGACGCTGCTCGTGAACATCGCCGTCATCCGGACGAACCCGGTCGGGGCGCGCATGGGCCCGCTCCTCTATGGCATCCCGCAGTGGAACGATTTCATGAAGGGGTCGCAGGCCACGGTCGATCCGATCCGCGATACCGACTGGATCCTGGTCTACGGCCCATCGCTCATCCACACCGATCGTGACGCGGTGATCGTCCACTACTCGGCGCCCGACGCCGTCGTCGATCAAGCGGTCGAATCGATCGCCAAGCGCTACGACAAGGGCGGCGCGTTCGACGCGGGCGTGCCGGGCGTGAAGGCTTCGCTCGGGCACGCCGACAACGCCGAGCGCGTCTTCATGCGCGTCCAGCCGCACGTTCTCACGATCGTCCCGAAGGACAAGGCGACGGATTTTGCGAAGGTCCTGAAGCGCGCGCCGATCGCGCCGCGCGTGCGACAGGGCGAGGCTCTCCGGCTCACCGTGAAGGATCCGTGGAAGCAGATCTCGATTCCGAACCTCAAATTCAGCCAGTCGCTGAACGAGCTGCGCCTCTGGATCGTCCCGCGCGCCAGCGACGGCGGCGCGGATGTCTACGTCGAGGGTGACTGCACCGACGAGGCGACAGCCAACGACTCCGCAGACGCGCTCACCGACCTCATCAAGCGTCAGAATAGCCTCGTCATCCGCGCGGCGACGCGTGGGCTGCTCAACAACGTGAGGGTCGTGGCGGACGGCACGCACATCAAGACGCAGCTCAGCGTGAGCCAGGATCAGCTCGAGTCGCTTCTCCAGGGCGTCGCCGCGTTCCTTGGTGTGCAGGTGCAGCCAGGCGCGCCCGGCCGCTGAGCGTCCTCCGGGAGCTCGTGTCGTGTGAGTCACACGACCTGAGCGTCACCTCGCCCCGGCGTCCGCGCAGGCCGCGAGCTCCTTCTCGCACGCGCGCTTCGCGACGACCATCTCCTCGATGTCCAGCTCCTGCTGCGTCTTCGTTCGGTTCCGCGAGTTGATGAGGGTCTTGGTGATCTTCGCGACCTCGACCTTCTCCTGGTTGGCCGCCCGCTTGGCCGCCTCGGTTTCGCGCGAAGACTGCCAGTAGAAGACCGCGAGGACCGCCGCGAACACGAAGACCGAGGACGTGAGCCCGATGACGCCGGCGGACGAGCGCAGCTCGTTCTTGCGGGATGCAGCGACGAATGCGCTCGCCTCGTCCGTGAGCATTCGCCGGCGCGAGCCATGGAGCGCACGCGCGTCGCGAAGCGGTCGCCCACGGAGCAGGAGGTCGGTGCCCGGCTGGGCGCGCCAGCGTGTCGCCGCCTCCTCGATGTCGCGAGTGATCTCGCGGTCGCGCCGCTCGGATTGCACCCACGCGTGGAGCCGTGGCCACCGTGCGATTAGCGCTTCGTGGGCGATCGTCACCCGTCCGTCGTCGACGACGACGAGGCGCGCGCGCTCGAGCGCCGGGAGAACGACGTCACGGAGCGCACCCGGGACCTCGCGCGCGAGCTCGGCACGCGTCTTCGAGGCTCGCGTGCCGTGCGGTGTCGTGAGCGCGAGCAAGAGCTCCCCGGCGGTGGTCGCGGCCTCTGGTCCGCTCGCTCGCACGAGTGTCTCGAGCGTCGCTTCGGCATGGCGCGCGAGGGCCCCTGCAAGCCCGCCGATCGCGGAGAGGCCGGTCTGCGCGAGGACGTGGCGAGCGCCGTCGCGGTTCTCCCACAGGCTCGCCAGGCCGAATTCGACGAGCGGCATCGCCTCCGCGATGCTGGCGAGCTCGCGCCCGAGCTCGGCGCGCATCGCCTCGTTCTCGAGCGAGTAGCCGTAGGCGGCGAGGCGCTCGTCCACCACGTCCGCCCACGCGGGAGCTTCGAGCGGCAGCACGAGCTGCACCGCCCGCGCGAGCGCGAGACCGAGGCCTGGCTCGCCGAGCAGCGGGTCGAGGAGGTCGCGGCGTGCCGTGACGACCGCGCGAAGCCCGGGCATCGGACGTGACGAGAGCGCCGCGAGGAAGAGCGCGAGGTAAGCGCGATCCGCGGGCTCCGCGAGCGTGACGAGCTCCTCGAGCGCATCGACGAGGATGACGAGCCCGATCGAGGACGTCTCGACGGACGAGGCGAGATTCGACGCGAGCTCGTCGGGATCGTCGGGAGTGCGCTTGCCGTCGAGAAACGGGGCTAGCGCGTGCTCGAGCGCCGCGCGTGGGTAGGCGTCGGGCGAGAGCACTACTGCCGTCCACCGCGGAGGCCACGCGCCGAGCGCGCCGTCGACGATCGCCGGCAAGACACCCGCGCGCGCGAGGCTGCTCTTACCCGAGCCCGAGGGCCCGACGAGCGCGACGAGCCCACGCGATCGCAAGAGCTCGAGAGCGGTCGCCACGTCCGTGGCTCGCCCGAAGAAGACATCGCGATGTCGCTCGTCGAACGCTTCGAGACCTCGAAAGGGACCCTCGGGTGGGAGCTCGCGTGCGGGCCCTCGCTGCAGGCGGCGAAGTCGCTCGAGCTCACACGCGACCCACTCGGCGCGCTGTGGGCGAGCCTGCCGCTTCGGTGCGACGAGCGAGTCGACCAGGCGCGCGACGGCCTCCGGCACCGAAGGCGCGAGCTCGCACACGGGCGGTGGGGCGCGGAGACCCATAGCGACGTGCATGCGGAGACGCGTCACCGTGGACTCGTCACCGTCGTCGGCGGCGGCAGGGAGGCGACCCGTGAGGCACTCGTAGAGCATCGCTCCGAGCGCGTAGAGGTCGCTCGACGCCGTCGCAGCATCGCCCTGCGCGAAGCACGCGGGGTCGATGTAGCCCATCGTTCCCGCCACGGCGTCGGTCCCTTCGCCGTGCTCGTCCGCGGTGTGCATCGTGCGCTCCGACGCGGCCGTCTTGTCGGATGCGACGGAGAGCGATTCGACGGTCTCGCCATTCTTGACGGACACGACGACCGCGGATGGATCCTTCGTCGGGCGTCGCACCGACGCCGGGACGATCGAGGTCGTCACGCTCGTGGATGGCCCCCTTCGTGTGCGCACGCGCGTGGCGATGCCGAAGTCGATGAGCTTGTAGACCCCGCCGGTGTGAATGACGTTGCCGGGCTTCACGTCGCGGTGAACGAGGCCGGCGGCGTGCACCGCGGCGAGCGCGGACGCGATCGCCGCGCCGAGCTCGAGGACCGCGTCCACGGCGATGACCTTCTCGTGATCGAGGCGGTCGCCGAGGGAGCGGCCGCGCACGTGCTCCATCGCGAGCCCGAGGACGCTGCCGGTCTCGTCCTCGACGAGCTGGAAGAAGCGCACGACGTTGGGGTGCTCGACGCGGCAGAGCGCACGCGCCTCGTCGACGATGCGGTCGCGCGACAGCGCCTGAGAGCTGGCCGTTCCGTCGGGGCCCGCGAGCTCGTCGATCGCGAAGAGCTTCAGCGCGACGTTACGAAGCTCGGTGCCGCCATACTCCTCGACCGCGAGGAAGACAGGCGCAAACCCGCCTTCCCCGAGCTCCGCGATGATTCGAAACGGACCGAGTCGGGCAGGCGAGGCAGCGACGATGCGCTCGATCGAGGCGCGTCCGGTCATCCCGAGTCGTCACTCACCCGCGGACTGAACGACGAGCTGGT
>JAYSXP010000032.1:0-7263 GCA_043717125.1 Polyangiaceae bacterium
GGCCGGACATCGGCCGCCTCGCCCTGGCGGTTGCCTTCAATCGCGCACGCGCACGCGCACGCGCACGCGCACGCGCACGACCACGACCACGACCACGACCACGACCACGACCACGACCACGATCGCGACCACGATCGCGACCACGATCGCGACCGATGGCCGGACTTCAGACCGACGGAACTAGAACGGGGCGGCGAGCAGACCCGCGACGAGGACTCCGGCGCAGAGCGCCACCGCGGCCGCGACGCGCTCGTTCGGGTCGTCGAGGTCCACGTTGATGGTATTCATGCCTGGTAAGTGCACCGTGCGGCGCGCACGGATCACCGTGCCGTGAATTTCGGCGGGTGTGGGTCGCCAAACCGATGCGAGGCCTGGACGCGGCGAGGTTTAGGCTCGTGCGGAGCTCGAGCGTTGGTGTCGAGCCAGTCGAACGCGCGCGCGACGACGTCGTCCGCGCCGGGCGAGAGCTCGCCGTGCTGGATGCCGGGAAGCTCCATGTAGACGGCGGGAATCGAGGCGCGACGGAGGCGCTTGGCGCCGTTCGCCATGTTCTCGCGGACGTCGCCGAAGCCGGCGAGCGTGACGACGCCGTGCGCGTCGGAGAATCGCGCGTGTGAGGGGAGAATGGGACCGGCCATCAGGATGAAGCGCGTGTACTTTGCAGGGAAACGGTGCGCGAGCCACTCGGCGCGCTCGGCGCCCTGCGAGTAGCCGACGAGCGTGATGTCGGTGAGGTCGTCGAAGCCTGCGGCGCGGAGGGCGGCGTCGATGCGCGCGGCAGTGCCGATCGTGTCCGGCGACCAGCGGCGGCTTCCGTCGCGGCAGGGCTTGTCGCCCTGCAGGGCGACGATGCCGCCGTGGGCGGCGGCGGCGAGGCGGAAGCGCTCGAGGTAGGTGAGCGGGGTCGTGCAGGAGCCGGTGAGGAAGACGGTGCGGGAAGGGGGCGCGCCCGGGGAGGCGCGGATGACGAAGGCGGGGAGGTCGTCGTCGATCGGGAGGGAGGTGATCGCGGCGGGGTCGGGGGAGAGGGCGGAGGGAGAGGGCGGAGGGAGAGCGGGCACGGGCACGTGCGAGACGGAGGGGGAGGCGGCGACCGGGGCCGTGCCCGTGGACCGGCGGAGCGCGACATCGGCCGTGAGGGCTAGGGCGAGAGTGCACGCGGCGAGACCCGGCCTCATGCGGAGGATCGTCCCATGGTGGGGGTGGCGGGGGCGAGTTCGTGGCGCGGTCTCCGCCGGGACGGGGATCGTGTCCGAGGAAGACGTCACGCCGGTGAAAAAGCCCGCCGCCGGTGCGCAGGGCTGCTCGATGTCGAGCACGCCGCTCCGCAACCTCGGGGGCATCCTCGATGCCGGTCTCTGGTGCGCTTCTCGGCCTCGCGGCGCTCGCCCGCCGCGCGCGCGCCCGGGCGCGCTGAACGACCGCACGAGATGGGTTGCACGATTCCAATCCGGTGGTACCCCAAACTCCGCATGAAGCTCGCACTCGGAATGGTCGGCATGGTCCTCGTGGCAACGACCGCCGGATGCGCGGCGAGTGCGCCTGCAACGATTGCGGTTCCGGTGAGCACGACGTCGCTGACCAGCGCGCCGCTCACGCCTTCGAGCGCCCTCGCCCCCTCGACCCTCGCCCCCGCGGCTTGGGATGGTGACGAGGATGTTCCTGCGGCAACGTCGACGCAGAGCTTTCCGATCATCCCAACTCCCTGAAGTACAGGTCCGATGGTCCCGACGATCGCGGAGCCGTTCTTCATGAACCCTCACGCGTCGATCGAGTTTGCGCCGGCCATGAACCTCGCGGAGATGAAGGCTAATATGAGCGCTGCTCATGTCCGGCCTCTCTCGCGGCGTCTACGCTCTCGCGCGCACGAAGCGCAAACGCTTCATCTGGTGCGCGTGGTGGACCGGTGAGCCCACGGCCAAGCCGTTCCGCCCGCCGGACGCATGGGGCGGAGGCGCAGACACCGAGGAAGAAGCGAAGGTCCTTGCCGAGCGCGCCGCGGGCATGCCTCTCCAGCTCGTCGACGGGCACTGGGCTGGTGCGTGGAAGCGCATCCAGGCAGGGATGGCGCCGTTCCCGAAACGTTCGGCGCGTCCCACGGTCGCGAGCGACGATCCCGTGCGCCCCGTCGATCCGTACGTGCTTCTCGGGACCGACGCGAACGCCACGCTCGACGACGTGAAGGCCGCGTTCCGTAAGAAGGCTCTCGAGCACCATCCCGACCAGGGCGGCACGCCGGACGCCTTCATGGCGATCAAGCGCGCGTACGACGGGATCGTGAAGCGAAGGACCCGCGCGCGAAAGCGCTGAGCCTGTCTACGGCTTGTGAGCGAGGCGCTTCTTCGTGCCGTCCGCGAGCTCGACCTCGATCCAGGTCTCGCCCACGCTCGTGACCGACACGTCGCCGAACTTCTTGTGGATGACGCGCTGGCCGAGCTCGAAGTGGCCGTCCGCCGAGTAGGGCGCGGGACCGGCCGGCGCCTTCGACACGGCGGGATCCTCGATGGGCGCCTCCGGAGCAATGAGCACCTTGCGGAGCGTTTCGACGATGGCGCGGCGCTGCTGCGGGCCGAGATGGTACTCGGACGTGAGCGCGACGCGCGCGAGCAGCTCCTCCTCGCTCGTGGCGAGCGCGTCGAAGATCGGCGCCGCCTCCTTCGGACCGACTGCCCACGCGAGCGCGCGCGCGGCCTCGGGGATGCGGTGCTGGTCGCCGAAGGTCTCGCCGCGGGCCGCCGTGCACGCCTTCGCTGTCGCCTTGCACTGGAGGAGAGCCTCGGCGGAGGCCGGGTCGGCGAGCCACGCCTCGGCCGCCTCGAGGGCGGCTTGCGGACGCTTGTCGTCCTTCCGCCGATCCGCCCATTCCGGGACGAGGAGCGTACGGACGACCTCGATCACGGCGCGAAGGAGCGGCTCCCTCTCGAGGCCCTCCAGCGACTCGGCCCATACCGTCGCCGGCAGGCCTTTTACGGGGTCCCCGCGCATGGCGAGGAGGCGATCGAGCTTCGCGGCAAGAGCGGCGCGGTCCACGCGAATGAACGTATCACCCTCGGGCGCCGCGGGGGGCGGCCGGATGTCTGCGATCCCACGATCCGCGACAAAAAACGCGGTGGACGGCCTTGACTCAGGCCTGAGTTACGGTCAGTTTGCGCCCGCCGGCATGCGTAGGTTCCTCGTCCTGATTGCCTTCGTCGCGGCTGCCGGCTGCTCGTCCTCCTCGGACGGTCCCGCCGCGCAGGATCGCACCGCGCCCGGGTCTTCCGTTCCGGGCTCTCCGGACCCCGGCACGCCGCCCGCGCCCACGCCGACCGTGACGTCGCCCGCCGGGCCCATGCTCACGTCGGTTCGCGTGCACTATGCAACGAACCCGGCGATCACACCCGGCGACCTCGGTCTCCGTGGGTCCGCCGCGCCGCTCGCCTGGGACAAGAGCCTCGCTTTCGCCGCCACCTCGGCCGGCCTCTACACCTGGTCCTCACCCGACGTGAAGGCGGACCTCGAGGTGAAGCCGCTACTCGGCGACACGTGGTCGCGCGGACCGAACTACCGGGTGAAGCCCGGACAGACGCTCGACATCTACCCGCACTTCACGGCGACGCACGGCACGGTCACCCACAAGTATCCGACGTTCACGTCGACGAAGCTGCCGAGCACGCGCGGCATCTGGGTCTACCTCCCGCCCACGTACGTCGAGAACACCGAGGCGCGCTTCGGCGTCCTCTACATGCACGACGGGCAGAACCTGTTCACGCCGGGCGTCGCCTTCGGCGGCAACGAGTGGAAGGTCGACGAGACGATGGACGCCGCCGCCGAAGACGGCTCGATCCACGAGGTCGTCGTCGTCGGCGTTGAGAACACTGCCGCGCGCATCGACGAGCTCACGCCTTCGGTGGATCCCGGTTATGGCGGAGGCAAGGCGCCCCAGTACCTGTCGATGCTCATCGACGAAATCAAGCCGATGGTCGACAAGGACTTTCGCACGCTCCCGGCGCGCGAGGAGACGGGCGTGATGGGTTCGTCACTCGGTGGCCTCGTGAGCGCGTACGCGGGCGTCCACCACGCGGACGTCTTCGGGCTCGTCGGCGAGATGAGCCCGTCGACCTGGTGGGACGGCACCATGATCCTCGGCGAGGTCTCGAGCACCTCCACGCGCCCGGCCAAGCCCCTTCGCGTCTATGTCGACAGCGGCGACGCCGGCACCAGCAGCGACGACGTCACGAACACGACCGAGCTCGCCGCGCGCTATCGCAAGGTCGGCTACACCGACAACAAGGATCTCCTCCACGTGATCCAGGCCGGCGGCCAGCACAACGAGACCTACTGGGCCTCGCGCTTGCCCGCGGCGCTCCACTTCCTGCTCGGCCCGCGTCCGAACCTCTGAGCGACCCTCGGGAGCGCTTCCGGGCTCCGTGACGGTCACGCTCGCGGCCGTTCGCCCGAACACGTCCGACGCGTACATGCATTCGGCCGTGGTCGGCGGGACCACGTACGTACCGCCGCACACGAGCACGTCGCTCCTTCGAACCTGTCCGGCGCGCGTGATGCGGCCACCGACGGGCCCACCGCCGGGAGTTCTCCGAGTAGCGAGGCCAGGGACCCGATTCGTGCGGACGGGTGCTACGACGTAGAGGTGATTCGGTCCTCGCTCAGGCTTTTCGCGCTCGTTGCGCTCGTCGCGCCGCTGGCCGCGCTCGTCTCGGGAGTCGCCGCGTGCAGCGCTCTCGTGGGCGTCGAGGACGTCACCCTCGCAAAGAACAAGGACGGCGGACCCACGTTCAGGGACGACGCCGACACGACGAAGGACGCCGAACCCTTCGATGCGGCCTCGCTGCCGGAGGCGAGCGTCCAGCTCGCGCTCGGCTTTCTGCACTCGTGTGTCCGCAAGTCCGATGGCAGGGTGCAGTGCTGGGGCGACAACGGCGCCGGCCAGCTCGGAGATGCCGTGCCGTTCGACGCCGGCGCTCGCCCTCCCGCAAACGTCCCGCAGTTCGTTGTCGGGATCAGCGATGCCGTGCAGCTCGCCTCGGGGCTCTCGCACTCGTGCGTCGTCCGGAGCGGCGGCACCGTCATGTGCTGGGGAATCAACTCGTTCGGACAGCTCGGCGACGGCACCACCCAGCACTCGTCGTCGGCGGTCGCGGTCGGTGGCGTCACCGATGCCATCGCCATCGCTGGGGGGACGAGCTTCACATGCGCCCTCATCCGCGGCGGGGCCGTGAAGTGCTGGGGCGCGAACTACTCCGGTCAGCTCGGCGACAACTCGAAGCTCGATCGCCCGACCTCCGCGCCCGTCCAGCAGCTCACGCGCGCGACGGGGATCGCGACCGCCGAGCACCACGCGTGCGCGATCGTCGGCAACGGCACCGTCACGTGCTGGGGCAAGAACGACGAGGGCCAGCTCGGCAACGGCAACACGATGGACAGCCTCGTCCCGACTCCGATCGCGTCGCTCACCGACATCGTACAGGTCGTCGCTGCGTCGCGCTTCACGTGCGCGCTCGAGCGATCGGGGCAGGTGCACTGCTGGGGAGCGAACACGCTCGGCCAGCTCGGGACCGGCAGCCCGAACGCCGCGCCCAATCCGTCGCCCGCGGTCACGGCCGTCTCGGACGCGATCGCGATCTGGGTCGGTTACGAGCACGCGTGTGCGGTCCGCCGTACGGGTGAGGTCAAGTGCTGGGGGGCCGCGGGCAACGGTCAGGTGGGGTCGGGAGCCGTCCCCGATGACGCGTCGATCCCCAGACCCACGGCGGTGGTCGGCGTGTCGAGCGCGCTCGGTATTTCGACCGGCGGCGACCACTCGTGCGCCACGACGGCCTCCGGCGCCGTCCTCTGCTGGGGCTCGAACGCACTCGGTCAGCTCGGCAACGGAACGACGTCGCGCGCGTATGCGGCGGTGCCGGTCACCGGCTACCCTTAGCGGCGCCCTCCGGCGCTCCTCAGCAACGCCGCAACGGGCTCGAGGCCTGGCGGACGAAAGGCGCACGGTGTCGGTCCCACCCGACCGCGCACCCGACGTCACGCGCTCACACCCGCCGCGTCCGCTGGACCTGGATAGATCCATCGGGTGGGGCCTCGACGCTGCTCTTTCGACGTGTAACGCGCTGGATCTACGGGAGTCGGCCGCGGCCCCACAATTGCTCACATTGGACACGCAAGATGCGCTCCCTCCTCCTCCCCGCCCTCGCTCTCTCCCTCGTCGCGGCCGGCTGCGCGGCGGAGGACTCCGAGACCTCCGCCTCGGACAAGGGCGAGCTCGGCTCTTCGAGCGAGAGCGCCGCGGCGGTGTCGCGGGCGTCGTGCAAATTTCATCGCGGGGCGATGCCCTCCGAGACCGTCGGCAAGGAGCTGCGTCTCGGCGACGCGATGCCGATCGAGAACATCGTCGTCATCATGCAGGAGAATCGTTCGTTCGATTCTTACTTCGGTCACCTCAACAAGTATGCCCACCGGACCGACATCGAGTCGGCACCCGAGGACACGACGAACCCCGAGAAGGTCAACACGCCCGGCTCGCCGCGTCATGCCTGGCAGCACGCCGAACAACTCTGCATCTCGGACACGAACCACGAGTGGGCTGGCTCGCACCTCGAATACAACGACGGCAAGATGGACGGCTTCTTCCAGGCGAACCAGGGCTTCAGGGAGAGCGGCCAGCCCTTCGTCGACAAGGCGCAGCTCGACGGTAAGCGCGCGATGTGGTGGTACGACGAGCGCGACATCCCGTTCTACTACGACCTCGCGAGCACCTTCGCGATCGCCGACCACTACCACTCGTCGCTCCTCGGCCCCACGTACCCGAACCGCGATTACCTCTATGCCGCCTCGAGCCGCGGCGTGACCACCGGTCACAAGATGGACCTCAACGGCCAAGGCCCCGACAAGAACATTCTCATCTTCGACGAGCTCGACAACCGCGGCATCAGCTGGGCGATCTACGTCGACTCCATCCCCCACATCCCGCGCGTCGGAGCCTCGATCGGCGCTGGCTTCCTCTCGCGCTGGGACGGCCAGCACATCAAGTGGATGAGCCAGTTCTCGAGCGACGCGAAAAACGGCACGCTCCCGCAGGTCGCGTTCGTCGACGGGCAGATCAGCGAGACCGTCAACGGCAACGACGAGCACCCGCCCGGCGACATCCAGCTCGGCCAGCAGTTCGTGAGCGACCGCGTGCACGAGCTCTTCAAGAGCCCGCAGTGGAGCAAGCTCGCGCTCTTCATCACGTACGACGAGCACGGCGGCATCTACGACCACGTCGTTCCG
>JAYSXP010000311.1:0-1540 GCA_043717125.1 Polyangiaceae bacterium
ATAATTGCCGGACGCTTATTAACAATGGGTTTTCAATCGTTTGTTGCGCCTGATGTTAATTCTAGTGTGTAAAATTTAGCCGTATCTTCCCTGTACCCCTCGTTACCCATCCAGAATATGGCTATTGAGGTGTAATGGAACAGAAATATACGCCTCGCGTATCTTTGTTCTATTCCAGTTCCCTGCTTTAAGGGAGTTGAGGCCTCTCAAAAATTAACAGCAAGGTTTTTCTCACTCAGCCAACCCCGCGTTGGACCATAGTAGGTCTTTTGGTTCCTATTATTGCTCAACGTGTACCTGCGGTAATAACCCTTACCGCAAGTATTCATTCGAGTTTGAACTAAAATGGACATAATTACGGTGAATGGCGAATTAGAAATTTTATCTCTCTATAAAGCCCCATTTAATTTTGACAAGGTGTTATAGATATTTCAGGATATAAGCTGCATAAATCTAGTTTCCTGCTGAATTGCCTACTCTCTTCAAAACCTCAATGTTATTCCTCAGCATCGTCGTATGCTCCGTAAGCGTTATCTTTCTCTATGAGAACTTCCGGGTAATTCCCTCTTAACCATTCCAGCCCCGCCTTGGCTTCATTCTTGATCGTCAAAGCGTAATCCTCTTCCGGGTGAAAATAATCGCTCCCGGAATCGCCAAATATGTTATGCGTCTCAAATGCCACTTCATAGATACCCTTCTTTTTCGTCCAGTAAAAGTCCTTATTCAAACGGGCATCGACAAATAAACTCAGCAATTCTTCCGGGGCCGCCCATATAATACGTTCAAAGTCCTCATTCTTAATGTTGCTCTTCCCAACCACCTTTGCCAGTTCCTTGACATCTTCTCCAATTTTCTTATTTTCAGCCATCCAATAATATTGACCCTGGCTGTAAAAGGTGATCCAGTGGTTGCAGTAATCAATTTCATCGTCCTCATTACGTATCTTCTTTAGACAAATCGGGCAGAACTCATAATCCTCATCGATCTTAATTTTGTACAAATTAAGGTTATAAAACTTTGCTCCTGCCTCCACCAGCAACCAGACCACATCAACCCACTTCTTTTCTGCGGCTAACCTGAACGCTCTTACCAACTCTTCCGCCCCCACGCCTTCTTTAAGTAAAGACTTTACCTGATAATATTCTCTTTTTTAGGCCGCTTTCTCAAAGTCAGTGTACCTGTTCTCGCTATCAACATCGGCGTCATTATAATAACCCATATAAACCTCCTGCTGTTCCTCAGGTGCCACCTTCCACATCCTGGCCTCCCTCTTGTGTATAATTACCCGGCAGCTCGTTCTAAAGTAGCTAGGACTAGCTGATATCGTCCGAGGCTATTGGCACAACTTTCAATCCCATGGTTCTCTGCATCAATAAATTGGCGGCCTGTTTGTTGGATGATAGGGTCGAGGTTAATCCCGTTTCCTCCTGACCTTTCGTATCAGCGGTTGGACTTAAAAGTTCCTGATGGCTTTCTGCTGGATAACTTCTATGGTGGGCGGCATATAACGCCTTTGATTGCTTATCTCTCAGGCCACTAG
>JAYSXP010000312.1:0-4746 GCA_043717125.1 Polyangiaceae bacterium
AGCCCCCCGAGCACGACTCTCGCCTCGTCTCGTCTCGTCTCGTCTCGTCTCGTTTCCCCTCCCCGACGCTAAATTGCCTTCGGCGGGGGGTGCGTCCGCAGGTGGCGCACGTCATCCCCGCGCACCATGAAGATCACCTCCTCGGCGATGTTCGTCGCGTGGTCGGCGATCCGCTCGATGTACTTCGCGACCTTGATCACGCGGATCGCCGCAGGGATCTCGTCGGGGAGCTGGCGCATCAGCGCTGTCATCTCTTCCAAAACCTCGCCGTATGCTCGGTCCACCGCGTCGTCGCGCTCCAGCACCTCTTGCGCACGCGCGACCTCGCCGGCGACGAATGCGTCGAGCGCGTCACGCACCATCTGCTGCGCCTGCTCGCTCATCTGCTTCAACAGCACGCCCACGTGGTCCTTCGCGACGCCGTGGCCTTCCTTCGCCCGCTCCGCGATGTTCACCGCCTCGTCGCCGATCCGCTCGAGATCCGTGACGAGCTTGAGCGCCGTCGTCAAGAATCGCAGGTCGTAGGCGACCGGCTGTCGCAACGCGAGGATGCGCAACACGAGCGCATCGATCTTCATCTCGTCATCGTCGATCTGACGGTCCAGCGCCTCCACCTCGATGGCGGCGGTTTCCGAGCCGCTCCAGAACGCCTCGAGCGCCAGCTGCAGGCTCCGCTCGCACCGCGCCCCCATGGCCAGCGAATGCGCACGCAGCTCACGGAGCTCGGCCTCGAAGTCCCGACTGGTATGGGTACGCGCCATGACGACCACTCCTCTCTTCACCGCGTTGCACGCCGCATCCGCGTTCCCGCGGCGCCGCCGAATCTCGCCAAGCGCGCCGCGAGCACGTTGGTCAGGAGGATGAGCACCACGAGCGTCGCTGCCGTTCCCGCGCTCACGTCGGCGCGATCGGGCGCGAGCCCCGCCGAGTTCACGTACCAGAGGTGCACCGCGAGGGTCTCTCCGCCACGGAACGGATCGAGCGAGTACGCCGTGCCTCGCGAGACCGTCGTTCCCGCCGTCATGATCAGCGGCGCACTCTCGGCGAAGACGCGGCCGATCGTCAGCACGAGCGCGGACAGGATCCCCGGCCACGCGTACGGAACCGTCACCCGCATCGCCGTTTGTACGGGCGTTGCGCCGAGCGCGAGGCTCGCCTCCTCGAGCTCGCGCGGTACGGCGCGCAAGCTCTCCTCGGTAATGCCGACCATCAGCGGGAGGTTCAGGATCGCGAGCACGATCGCTCCCGCGAAGAGCGAGTACCCGAGCTTCATCTCCACGACGAAGACCAGAAACCCGAACAGGCCGTAGACGATGCTCGGCAGCGATGCCAGCGTGTCGAGCGCCATCCGAAGCGCTCCGACGAAGCGCTTTCGCTTCGCGAAGCGCGCCATGTAGAGCGCCGCACCGACGCCTACCGGCAGCGTCACCAGGGTGCTCAGGAACGCGAAGTAGACCGTGTTGAAGATCTCCGGGCCGATCCCTCCGCCCGCGCGCGTGTCGCTGGGCAAGCTGATCAAGAAGCGCGGAAGGTGATCCCGGAAGGCGAGCGCGCCCACGAGCGCCACCACGCCGGTCGCGACGTGGGCGATTCGAGTGGCCTTCCGGCTCGCGCTGCCTCGCACTCTCGCGACGACCTCGCGCACCACGATCCCCGCTGCCCAGGCGAGCGCCCCGAACATCCCTGCGGCGAGCACGAAGCGCATCACGTCTTCGCCGTCGACGTCGGAGAGCGGCGTCGCGAAGGAGGTGAACGCGACCAATCGACTTCCGCCGCGAGCGACGAGGTACAGGATCCCGCCGCCGTAGAGGACGCCGATGGAGAGCGCGACCGCCGCGAGCAAGCGGCCGAGCACCTCCTCGAGAACGCGCCCCGACCTCATGCCACGGCGGAGCCGCGGGGGCGCCGAGCTGGCCGCAGGCGAACCGCGCTCGCCACGGCGTGCGCCCGTGCCGGCGAGAGCCGTCATGTCGTCCTCGCTTCGCGGGTCAGCCAGCGAGTGCCGAGGACCACGACCACGGCAACGACGAGGAGCACGAGGGACATCGAGAACAGCACGTTGCTGCCGGGCGTGCCGGGACGTGCGTTCTGCATGTCCATCACGATCTGCGTCGAGATCGTCGTGGTCGGGGAGAACGCGTTCTCGGGGAGCTTGCGCGCGCCGCCGATGACCATCTGCACCGCCATCGTCTCGCCCGCCGCGCGCGCGAACCCGAAGAACACCGCGATGACGATGCCTCGCCAGCCGCAGGGGAGGATGACGCGCGTGGCCGTTTGCCAGGGCGACGCGCCGAGCGCCGCGCTCGCATCGCGCAGCGCCGACGGAACGCGGGAGAGCGAGTCGAGCGAGAGAAGGAGAACCGTCGGCGCGATCATCACGCCGAGCAGCACGGCGGCGCTCGCGAGGCCCTCGCCGCCAGTCGGTCCGTCGCCGCGGAAGTGATGCGCGACCTTCTCCATCTGCGGCACGAGATAGACGAGCGCGAGCCACCCGTAGACGACGCTCGGTACCGCTGCCGCGACCTCCATCGTGCGCCGATAGAACGAGCGCGTCGACCGGGGCGCGAGCTCGGTCGCCCACAGCGCCGCGAGCACTGCCGGGACGGCGCCGACCACGACCGCACCCGCGGCGCTCACGAATGTGCCGAAGATCAGCGGCAGCCCGCCGTACGTGTCGGCCTCGGGCTTCCAGAGGACGCCCGACAGCAAGGACCCGAGCCCGACCTCGCGGATCCCCCGGATCCCCGCATGGCCCAGGAAAAAGAGCATCGACGCGGTCGTGAGCAGAACGAGGCCGGCGCACGAAACCAGCAAGAGGCGCACTGCGGCCTCTTTCGGAGCGCGATCGCGGGCGACGACGGCCGTGCGCACGTCAGTCCTTGTCCTTGGTGACCTTCATCTGGGTGACCGCGATGAAGCCCTTCACGCTGGGGATGACGCGGCTCTGGAAGTCGGTCGAGAGCACGTAGTCGAGGAACGCCTTCGTCGCGCCAGTGGCTTCGCCCTTGGTGAACATGTGCTCGTACGCCCAGATCGGGTACGCGCCGGACGCGATGGTCTCGGGGCTCGCGTCGACCGCGCCCTTGTCGGTCTTCACCTGGATGGTCACGAGCGAATCGTCCTTGAACGAGAGCGCAAGGTAGCTGATGGCGCCCTTGGTCTGCTTCAGCTTGGCCACGAGCGCGCCGGAGTTGTCCTCCGTCTGGCCCTCCACGAACTTGTCGCCACCGAGGACCGCGTTGCCGAACACCGTGCGCGTTCCGCTGCCCGCCGCCCGGTTGATGACGACGATGGGCTGAGGCGCGCCGCCGAGGTCCTTCCAGTCCTTGACCGTTCCGCTGAAGACCTTCGCCATCTGCTCAAGGGTGAGCGCGGGGAGTTTTTCGTTGAAGGAGCCCTTGTTCGCCATCGCGGCGAACCCGACCACCGCGACCTTGTGATCGACGAGCTGCGCCTTCATGTCGTCGGGCGCGAAAATGTCGCTGTTGCCGATGTGTACGGCGCCGCTCGCGACGTCGGCGAGGCCCTTCTTCGAGCCGCCCGCGGACACCTCGACGCTGACCGACCTGTGGTCTGTCTCGAACTTCTCCTTCGCGGCGTTGACGAGCGGCTGGAGCGCGCTCGACCCGCTCGCCCGGATCGTCTGCTTGCCGAGCGGCGCTTTCTCGGCCGCGCTGAGCGACACCGAGCTGCCAGGCTTGTCGCTGGCGGCCTTGTCGGCGGCCGGCGGCGGGGTGCGGTCACAGGCTCCGAGTGCGAGCGTCGCGCCGGTGACGAGGATCGCGAGGCGAGGGTGGGTCGTGGTCGAGATCATCCGAATCTCCCCGTGATGTAGTCTTCCGTCTCGCGTTCTTGCGGGCGGGTGAAGATGTTGGTCGTGTCGTCGATCTCGACGAGACGACCGAGGTAGAAGAAGCCCGTCCGATGCGAGACGCGTGCCGCCTGCTGCATGTTGTGCGTGACGATGACGATCGTGAGCAGCTCGCTGAGCTCGCTGACGAGCTCCTCGATCTTCGCCGTCGCAATGGGGTCGAGCGCGCTCGCAGGCTCGTCCATGAGCAGCACCTCCGGTTCGACCGCGAGGGCGCGTGCGATACAGAGTCGCTGCTGCTGCCCGCCCGAGAGACCGAGGCCCGACTCGTCGAGCCTGTCCTTCACCTCGTCCCAAAGCGCCGCCTGACGCAGTGCGCGCTCGACCGTGCCGGCGATGATGCTCCGGTCGCGCTCACCGGCGATTCTGAGACCGTACGCCACGTTCTCGAAGATGGTCTTCGGGAAGGGGTTCGACCGCTGGAAGACCATGCCGACCCGTCGTCGCACGAGGACCGGGTCGATGTCGGGACCGTAGATCGGCTCGCCGTCCAGCTCGATCGAGCCGGTCGTCGTCGTCGACTCGATCGTGTCGTTCATCCGGTTGAGCGCGCGGAGGAACGTGCTCTTGCCGCAGCCGCTCGGGCCGATCAGCGCGAGGATCTCGTGGGTTCGTACCTCGAGCGTGATGCCCGCGATCGCGATCTTCGAGCCGTAGCGGACCGTGAGGTCGTCGGCGCGCATCTTCGCCGCGGCGGCCGCGCGTTCCGGCACGGGCGTCGGCGTGAGCTCGGCGAGCTGACGAAGCGCAGGGGAGCCCATCAGACCTTCGTACGAAAGACGTGCGTCGGCTTCATGCAGAGCGCGTGACGATTGAGTGACCAGGCGAAGGCGAGCGGTCAGAACGCGCGCGTGAAACCCGAGCGAGACGCCTCC
>JAYSXP010000313.1:0-13638 GCA_043717125.1 Polyangiaceae bacterium
ACCGCCGCCTTTACCGCCGTCGATGTCACCGCCGGGGCTCGGACGCGGGTCGCTGGTGCCGCATGCGGCGAAGAACGCGAGGACCACCGACGCCGAGACGGAAAGGGAAAGCTTGGTCGAGCAAACGCGCATGGTGCAAGCGTATCAAAGTGCGGCCCTTACGCTCAAATGACGTACCAAGAGAGAGCCGGCGCGCGAGATCGCACCCCGGCCGGTCCCTCCCGCCCAAGGTATTTCCGGTGATTTACAGCGAAGCGAGGCGTTCGCCGAGCTGCTTCTCGAGGCCTTCGATGGCCTTCGTGAAGCCCTTGACGCCCTCGTCGAGCTTGTCGTTCGCCATGCGGTCGGCCTCGTGCGCCTTGCGGAAGGCCGCCTCGTCCATGGCGATCTTCGGGATGTTCATCGCCTTCGCCTTCGCGGCGTCGAGCTTCTTCGGCAGCTCGGCGGTCGACTTCTCGAGCTCCGCGAGGAGGCTCGGGGCGATCGTGAGCAGATCGCAGCCCGCGAGCTCGGTGATCTCACCGATGTTGCGGAAGCTCGCGCCCATGACCTCCGTCTTGTGGTCGTACTTCTTGAAGTAGTTGAAGATCTCCGTGACGTTCTTCACGCCCGGATCTTCGGCCGGCGCGTAGCTCTCCTTGCCGGTCGACTTCTTGTACCAGTCGAGGATCCGGCCGACGAACGGCGAGATGAGCGTGACCTTTGCGTCGGCGCACGCCACGGCCTGATGCATTCCGAAGAGGAGCGTCAGGTTGCAGTGGATGCCTTCCTTCTCGAGGATCTCCGCGGCCTTGATGCCTTCCCACGACGCGGCGAGCTTGATGAGGATGCGCTCCTTCTTGATGCCCGCGCCCTCGTACATCGCGATGAGCGAGCGCGCCTTGGCGAGGCTCCCCTCCACGTCATAGGAGAGGCGAGCGTCCACCTCGGTCGAGACGCGACCGGGGACGATCTCGAGGATCTTGAGGCCAAACTCGATCGAGAGGCGATCGATCGAACGCTTCACGACGTCCTCGGTGCCGCCACCGCCCTTGGTCTCCTTGCGAGCCCAGACGAGCGCGCCGTCGACGAGCTTGGCGTACGCGGGCATCGCCGCCGCAGCGGCAATGAGTGACGGGTTCGTCGTGGCGTCCCGCGGCTTAAACTTCTCGATCGCGTGGATGTCTCCAGTATCGGAGACGACGACAGTCACGTCCTTGAGCTGATCGAGAAGATTCTTCGCCATGATTCCCACTCCCTGTCGCGATCGCGCGCGAAAATCGCGGCTCCCAAGGTATTAGCGCCGGCCCTTGGCACGCGTCGAGAATCAAATGCCCGGAGGGGCGAAGCGCCTCGGTTCCAGCGGCGTTTGGGGAGGACTGCCCGTCGCCCGCTGGAGGTGCGAGCTGACCCGCGTGGCTGAATTTCAGCCTCGGGCGCGAAGTTGGCCCGACGGCTCGGGGCTTGCTGTTCTGCCTGCACGATGGTGATTACGCCCGCGCTCTTCATCGCACCCGTACTCCTTGCCCTCGCGCTCTTCGCGGGCGACGCGAGCGCAGGCGATACATCCATTGCGCTCGGTGACGTCGCCGTGCCGCCCGCGAGCTCGGGTGTCGACCGGGCTGCGCTCAAGAACGCTGCCGAAGGCGAGCTCCGCGGTGTCGACGCTTCGAAGCTGCGCAAGCGCGGGGCGCGCGCCGTGGTCGTCTCCGTCGCCGTGGTCGGCTCGACGCCGTCACCCTTCGCATGCACGATCCACGCTCTCCTTTACGACGCGAAGACCGGGACCATGCTCGCGATCATCCAGGGCCACGCTCACGCCGAAGGCGCGCCGAACGACGACGTGCGCAAGCGCGTCCTCCGCGCCGCGATGCGCAGCGCCGTCAGCCAGATCCCCGCCGCTCTCGACGCGAACTGACGCGTCGGGCTCCGGCCCTCGCTCCGCTCGAGTCGGGCTTCGATCTCGCTCGCGCCATGCCGAGCTCCTCCGTCAGTGGACCCCGCCGTCGGTGCCCCCCGCACAGACCTCGACGATCGCGTTGACGAAGTCGCGGCAGATGACCTCGGTATCTGCCAGCCTCGGACACGCCGCCTGGATGTCCGTGAAGAGGGCCTTGCACGCGCCGGCTCGCGCCGCCGCTTCGCACTTGCTGACGTCGGGACCGCAGGTATCGGTAGGGCAGGCAATCGCCAGACAAGAATCGACCTCGTAGGCTTTCCTACCGCACGCCGTGTTCTCGCTCAGCGCCAGACAGGCGCCAGTGTTGTTCTGGAGGAACGTGGCGCCGTTGAACTCGACCACCGGCTGCCAATTGTTTCCGGTCGCCGGCGCGAAGATGCACGCAGCGCACGTCGTACCCGCCGCCGCCTTGATGTCCGTGAACTTCGCCACGCCGGCTCCCTGCGCGAGGAGCGCTCGCAGGTCATCGATGTTCTGCTGCGTGCAGGCGCTCTGGATCGCCACGGGAGGCTTCCAGGTGTTCATGGCTTCGATGCTGGCGGCCGTGATCGGCACCGAGGGTGGACACGTCGTCGGGGGAGGAGGAGTCGTTGCGGTCGTCGTGGGTGTCGTGTCGGGCGGCGGTGGCGTGTAACCGCTCGAACCATTGTCCGTCGCCACGGGCATGCAGACGCTCGCGCGGCACTCGCACTGCGAGCAGTCGATGCCCGCGGTACAAGAGGAGCCTCCCGCTGTGCAGCGTTGACGGCAGACGCGCTCCGCGCAGGTCAGGTAGTAGACGCAGTCCGCGTCCGACATGCACGCCTTGCCTCGGTCGGCCGGGAGCACGATGTCCTCCTGCGCGCACGAGAGCACCGCCGCGACCGCGGTCACGCCGAGGAGCATCGCGCCGCCCAGACCTGCAAGCGATCGTCTTCTCCCGAAACGAGTCATTGCGCAGCTCCTCCCGCACGTGCCGTCAGCTCGTACGTCGTCGAGCGCTCGGCGCGACAGACCTTGTTCGGCTGAAACGCG
Organism: Polyangiaceae bacterium; assembly: GCA_043717125.1. Taxonomy (GTDB): domain Bacteria; phylum Myxococcota_A; class Polyangia; order Polyangiales; family Polyangiaceae; genus Labilithrix. Next base: position 2,954 of record JAYSXP010000313.1, read on the forward strand.
CCCCCGAGCTGCAGGCCGTACGACACGCCGCCTCCTTCGTCGTGCAGGTCCACGTGGAAGCCCGCGAACAGGGGAAAATCGCAGAGAAGATGGATGTCGAGCATCGTCCAGGCAGAGCCGTAGACGTAGTCGGGCGGGTTCCAGGTGATCCCCTTGGCGAGGTTGGTGAAGCCGATGCGGTCGTAGCCCATCCCCACCCCGAGGTGAAACGTGGCCACGTTGAACGGAATTCGAGCGCCTGCGCGCAGGCCCGCGCGGAGCCACGTATCGGAGGCCTCACTCACCGCTGCAAGGATCGGGGCGCTGGTGACTGCCGGGTTCGACTCGAGCGTCGCCGTGCCTGCGGCGAATCCCAGATCGAGCGACATCGTCACCCATCGAGCGGTGAGGCCCGGCTGCACGGAGATGCCGACGCCCGAGGGCGAATACTTCAGCCCACGGAGCGGCGCCTCCGCTTCGTGGCTGAAGGCGAGACCCGTGAGGCCAGGCCCGATGTGGTTGGGGAGCCAGAGCGCAACGCCGATGCGTCCCCAGTCGGGGGAGCCTGCAGGGCCTCGCAAGAGAACGGGCAACTCCGAAGGAAGCGCCCCGTGCAGGTCCGCGCCGTCTCCACGCACGTCGACAATCGCCTCGCCCACCGCACAGCCGGGGATGCGCACTTGAATCTTGTGGGGTCCCGTCGCTACGGGAAAGGCGACGTAGTCGGTCACGTCCCGACCGAGGTCGGCGTTCCACACCTTCTTGCCGCCGGCTGCCGTCGTCCGTCCGCCGTCGACGTAGAGGGCGAGCCCGTCTTCCGCCGAGCGTGGCATCGGGTCGACGCAGCCGACATGAACACGGAGCTTGGGCCGCTCGAGCTCGGCTTCGGGGTCGAGCTGGACGTCGACGGCGCGCAGCTCGTTGTCCTTCACGATGACTTCGCGGTCGTACGGGCGCATTCCCGGCAGCGTGACGCGAAGCGTGTGCCCACCGCTCGGGAGCGTTGTCAGGGCCGCGTTCGTCGGGCCGACCACGAAGGGCTGCCCATCGAGAAGGACACTTGCCCCCGGCGGCACCTGAAGGGACAGCTTCCCCTCGTGAACCTCCTTCTCGAGCTTCGCCAAGACGGTTTGCGTCGTGCTCCCGCCGAGGGTCACGGTCGCCGTGAACTCGCGATAGCCCACCTTGCGCGCGCGGAATCTACGCTGTCCGATATCGACGACGACGGGGCCCGGCAGCGGCGATTGGCCGACCGCGACGTCGTCGATCTCCACCGCTGCATCGGGCTCGGTGACGTCGACGGTGACGGCCACCGTGAACGGCTCGAGGGTCTTGATGAACTCCGCCGCCTCGTCCTTGTCCTGAGCCGTGACCACCGACGAGGGACTCGCTGCGTACCGCTTCAGCAGCTCGACGGCCTTCGCATAGTGCCGGAGCTGCTTCTCCGACGCGGCGACGTTGAAGAGTAGACGCGGGTCCTTCGACGTCTCGTACGCAGCCTGGAACTTGATGCGGGCACCGGCGAAGTCGCCGTCACCGACGAGGAGGCGAGCCGACTCGTAGTCGATCTTCGCTTGCCCCGTGAGTGTCTCCGTGAGCGTCTTGGGCTTCGGGCCGACCGGCGCAGCGGGCTTGGGTGGCGCGGCAAACGACGAAGCATGGCTGACACAGATCACGAGCGCTACGGCCCACGCGACACCCTTCATCTGCACTCCATGGCACGCGTAAAGGCCTTCATCTCGGACGGTAACCCACCCAATACACGCTTAAGCGAATGCAAACTCTACTACCTGGGTCGCGCAGCCCTGTAGTGCGGGAAACCGCTGGATGCGGAGAACGACGCGCGCCACGAACGGCTACGGAGCGGTGATCTCGAAGGTGAGAACGATCGTCTTCTTTTCCGGGTCGATCTCGGTGAGGGGGCTGACCACGACGTGCTGGTGGCGCGCCGCAAAGAAGGCGTTCACGCGCTCGAGATCCTTCACGATCTTCGTGCGGACGAAGACCTGCTTCGGACGCGCACGAACGACCGAATCGAGGAGCTCCTTCTCGACGGACGCGCCCAGCTTCGTCACGTGCAGCGCGCCGATCGAATACACGTCGCCCTCGTCGACGACGATGGTGCTCGGTACCGCGCCCTGCGCGTTCGCCGCGCCGACCTCGGTGTCGACGCGGACCTGCACGAAGCCGCGGTCGTAATAGAGCGCGCTCACGAGGAGCGCCGCGCGCTCGAGCTCGTCACGGACGAACGGCTTGCCGGCCTCGAGCGCCGCCGCCTTGCGAAGCTCGGTCTCGGGGACCTGCTTGTTCCCCTTGATCTCGATCTTGGCGAAGCGCGACTGCGCGCCCTCGTCGACCATCAGGCGCACCTTGACGTGGTCGGGAGAGCCGCTGACTGGCTCCGTGACGACCACCACGCGTGCCACCTGGTAGCCGCGCGCGCGGTACTCGTCGCGCACCGCGAGCGCGATCTTGCTCGCGGTCGCAGGATCGTAAGGCGCGTCCTTCGGGACCGAGAGCTTCGCGTCGAGGGCGGCGTCACCGAGGACCTTGGCGCCCTCGAAGCCGATGTGCGCGACGTGCGGGCGATCGTGCACCGCGTAGAGGAGCGCGACCCCCGCACCCGCTTGCACGCGAACGCCGTACGCGGAGGCGTCGTCGAAGAAGCCGAGCTTCAGGATCGCCTCGAGATCGGCACGCATGCGCTCTCTGCTGAAGACGTCGCTCGGGTGCAGCTCGATTTCACGCTCTGCGGCATGACGCGACGCTTCGCTGCCGCCAACCACGCACACACGAACGACGGGCTTGCCAAGGAAGCCCTCGGCCTCGAGCGGATTGCCACCAGGAACGATGCTCTCGGGGCACGGCGGGATCGCCGGCTCGGGCGTCGCCGCGGAAGCGGACCTCGGCGCAGCCACTACCGCTGGCATCGGGGCGCAGCCGCTGAGTGTGACGAGCAGCGAGAGGACGAGAGCGTGCTTCATCATCATCGGATCTCGAGGAACGCGCGGCTGCGCAGGTCGGCGAGGAGCATCTCGCGTTGCTTCTCGACGGCGGCGGCGAACGCCTCGTTGTCGACGGCCTTCTTGCGGTCGATCGTTCCGGCCGCGCGGAGGATTAGCCAGCGCTGCTCCGCGATCTGGCGCTTGATCTCCTCCTCGTACTCCGCGCGCGTGAAGCCCGCCTTCTTCACCTCGGCCTCGAGCACCTTGCGATCCATGTGGTTCGCTTGCGCCACGCTCGCGACGCCCGCGTTCACCTCGGCCTCGGTCACCTCGATGTGAAGGGCCTTTGCGTCCTTCGTGACGAGGATCTCGTCGATCATGCGCGCGAGGAGCGGCTTCTCCATCGCGGCGAGCTCGGTCCTTCGCTTGGTCGGATCGTGCGAAAGGGTCGCCTCGAAGCGCTTCGCGCGAGCGGCCACCTCGGAGCGGAAGATGAACACGTCGTCGACGATGGCGGCGATCCCGTCGAGGGGGACCGGCGCCTGCGCGACGCCAGCACGACGCTCGTCGGCGTGCGCGCCGGAAGAGCTGCCGGAGATGGCGAGACCGAGCAGGGCGACGACGGCGACGACCGGGCGAGGCATGGGCGCCATGGTACGTGCTCTTTCGACGCTCACTTCAGCTCGGTGACGCAGGCTTGCTCGATTCAGGTGGGCTGCTCGTCCGCGAGCGCCTCCGCAGGAGCAGGTTGTTGACGATCAGGCTGCCGGCGACGACGACGGCGCTCGCCGCCAGTGCGTGGCGCGCGTAGGCCGGAGCCACCGAGGCGACGACGAACAGACCGAAGTTCACCACGGCAATGGGAAGTCCGCGCAAATCCGCGGTGACGGTGATCACCGACGCCGTGAGCGCAAGCACCAGCAGAATGCCGAGCTGGGTCTCCGCCATTCCGAGCCCCAGGTGGGCCGCGCTCAGCGTCCACGCGAGCGCCGCGACGACTCCGGCACCCGCGCCGAGCACGTTGCTCTTGTTGAGTCGATTCTTCAGGAAGTCGAGGCCCCGTGAACCGACGATCCCCACGCCGAACACGAGAAACCCGACGAGCAGCGCGACGATCGGGCGCTTCGTGTCCGCCGGCCAGATGGCGAGCGCAAGCCAGCCGAGCACCCAGACGGGCGAGAACACGGCGACGAGCGCGCCGCGCACGGCCGCCCCGACCTTCAGGTTCCCGTGCCACGCCGCGCGGTTCGCTGCCGCGCGCTGGGCGTCTTCGGCAGAGCTCGCGAGCTCCACGCGTCGGACGAGCGAGGCGGGAGGATCGGCGAGCGCGTCGAGCAGGCGTCGCGCCGCCTGGACATGTCCGTCGACGAGCGCCGCGTCGATGCGATGGGCGGCGACCTGGCGCAGTCCCACACGCGCGCGCTCGTTGTCGGGCCAGGCCTCGAGCGCCGCACGAAAGCCGAACTCCGCTTCGCCGAGGTGACGGTCTTTCTCCAAGGCCTCGACCTCGACCGCGGCGCTGGTGGCCAGCCGGAGCGAGCGTTCCGCGCGGTCGGCGAGACCGAGCGAGCCGCGGTGGCTCCGGAACGCCTCGACCAGCGCGCGGAACGCTTGCGGCGAGAGGAGCCGATCTTCGGGATCGTTGGTCAGCGACTGCGTGACGATCGCGACGAGCTCCCGAGGTGCGTCGGCCCCGAGGGGCGCCACGGTGCGGTCGCGCGGACGCGCGCGGCTCTCTTGAATGCTCGTGTCCGCGTGAGGAGCCCTGCCCCCGAGCAGCTCGTAGAGCGTCGCTCCAAGAAGATACGTGTCCGTCCAGGGGCCGAGGAAATCGGCGTCACCTTCGAGCTGTTCGGGAGCCATGTACGAGGGTGTCCCGGCGATCAAAGTGTCCTCGACGTGCGCGAGCTCGGGATCCGTGCGCTCGCCCCAGACCGCGGCGATCCCCCAGTCGAGCAGATAGATCTCCCCAAAGTTCCCGACCATCACGTTGCTCGGCTTCACGTCGCGATGGATCACCCCGCGCTCGTGGGCATAGGCAAGCGCGTTGCAGACCGCGACGAGCACACCGAGATTCCAATCGAGGGCGTCCTCGACGCCGAAGCGAGCACGAAGCACGGCGGGCTCGTGCATGACGCTCTTCCAGAGCGCGCCCTCGACCTGCTTGAGGACGACCTGCAGCTCCCCGCAATGCCCCTCCAGGATCTCGTGCACCGGCACGATGTTCGGATGCTGGAGGCGTGCGGTCAGGCGGGCTTCCTGGAGCAGGCGATGCGTACCCGAGGGCGTCTCGTGGCGAAGGCTCTTCACGGCGACGGCGCGGCCCAGGTTCGTCTGGAATCCGTGCCGCACGGTTCCCATTCCCCCTTCGCCGAGGGTCTCCCCGAGGGCGAGCCGCTCGGGGCCGTCAAGCACGGCGTCGGAGCTCACCGGCGCCGGCCGAGGAAGAGACCGATGCTCGTTCGGCGCTCCTTCGAGCACCGTGCTCGGATCGCCTGCGCACGCTGCCAGCGCCAGCCGAAGGGAAGGCCGCTCGTCGAGCTCACACTCGAGCGCGGCGAGCTCCTCGCCTTCGAGCTCACCTCTCACGAATCGGCCCAACCGAGGATCGGGGCCGATCGACATGATTGCAACGCTACACGGTCATCTCGCGCGCGTGTAGCCTGAGGGCATCGTGACCGACGACGACCAGCTCGCTCGCGGGCGCCGCGCGTGGCCCGGCATCGAGCTCTCTGCCGAGCAGCTCGCCACGTACATGAAGGAGAGGACGCCGAGCAGCGCGGGAACGCCCGGACGCGAGCTCCACGCCGATCTCTACCTCGCCTGCGCGTGCTCGCTCGGGATCGCCGCGGCGCGCGAGGCGCTCGAGCGCTCGATCATGGGTGACGTGCCCAAGGCGATCCGACGTGTGAGCTCCGAGTCTGCCTTCGTGGACGACGTCGCAGCGGACCTGCGTCTCGCGCTGCTTACGGGTGTCGAGGGCAAACCGTCGATGCTCGAGCGCTACCAGGGCAAGGGGCCCCTACGCTCGTTCGTGATGGTCCTCGCGATGCGCCGTGCGATCGACCGAAAGAGGCGCCAGAAGGAGTTCGCGACGTCGCCCAGTGGGCTCCACGCCCTCGCGGCGGAGAACCCGAGCACGGCCCACGTCGGGTCGAGCGAGCTCAGCGAGGCGTTTCTCGTCGCCCTCAAGGAGAGGCTGGCGACGCTCCCGACCCGCGAGCGAAACGTACTGCGCCTCCACATCGTCGACGGGATACCGGCCGAAGCGATCGCACGCATGTACGGCGTTCATCGAGCGACCGCCACACGCTGGATCGCCGACATCAAGCGAGCCGTCTTCGACGAGACGAGGGCCGCCCTCCAAACTCGCTTCAAGGTGTCACCCGCGACGTTCGAGAGCTTCGCCCGCGACGCCGCGCTCGGCCTGGACGCCAGCCTGTCGACCTTCCTGGGCGGTCGGTCTGGCTAACCGGGGGTGACACGGTGCTTCAGCTCGGTGACGAAGGCTTGACCGAGTCGGTGGCGAGGTGACCGCCGGGCAACCGCTTCTCGATCCGGTCGAGCCGCTTTTGGACCTCCGAGTACATCGTGTCGAACTTCTCGTGCATGTTCGAGATCTGCATCTCGGCCTTGAGGTTCACGTCGTACTCGATGTCGCCGCGTACCTTGTCGCGTGCGACCTGGCGATTCTGGCTGAGGAGCACGAACACGCTGAGAATGATCGCCTCGAGGGACACCACGAGCGTGAGGAAGCCGAACGGGAACGGGTCGAAGTTGCCAAACGAAAAGAATTTCACGTTGAGCAGGATCCAGATCGCGAAGATCGCGATGTGAATGGAGAGGAAGGTGAGGCTGCCCGAGAACTCGGCGATCCAGTCCGCCAGCTTCATGACCGTCGAGCGGCTGTCGAAGATCTCCTCGTTCGCGTTCCGGGTCGCCGCGTTGCGGATGATCAGCGCGTTGTGACGCAGGCGTCGGCCCGTCGCGGCGAGCAGATCCATCGCCGCGGCAGGCTTCAGGCGAAAGAGCTCGTCGAGATCGCCGCGATCGATCTCGATGGCCTCGACGGCGGTCCTGGCACGAGCCGTCGCCGTGCGGGGGCCCTCGTCGAGCAGCGAGATCTCACCGAAGAACTCGCCGGGCCCAGGGCTCTCGAGGAACATCTCCTCGCCCGTCTTCGTCTTGACCGAGAGCTGCACCTCGCCGCTCGTGACGACGTACATCGAGTCGCCCGGGTCGCCGACGTTGAAGACGACGTCGTTCTCGGCAAAGTGGACGGTCTCGACGCGCTCGGCGAGGAGCGCGCGCTCCTGTTCGTCGAGCAGTGCGAACATGGGGACTGCGGCGAGGAGCTCGGTGGTGGACACCAGCAAACGATCGCCTGCGGCCGGTCGCCGCGCAAGGGCCTTGGGGCGTGGCGTGCTATCCCGGCACCATGGGCAACCGCATCGAGACCGACAGTATGGGGGACGTCGAGGTGGCGGCGGATCGGTACTGGGGAGCGCAGACGCAGCGGAGCCTCCAGAACTTCAAGATCGGCGGCCATCGCTTCGGCAGGCCCGTCATCGGCGCGCTCGGCGTCGTGAAGATGGCCGCGGCGCAGGTCAATCGTGACCTCGGAAAGCTCGACGCGAGCCTCGCGGCGCTCATCTCGGAGGCCGCTGCCAAGGTGCTTGCCGGTGATCTCGACGATCATTTTCCGCTGGTGGTGTGGCAGACCGGCAGCGGGACCCAGACGAACATGAACGCCAACGAGGTCATCGCGAACCTCGCCAACGAGATCGGCGGAACACCGCTCGGGAGCGCGATCAAGGGGCCGATTCACCCCAACGATCACGTCAACATGTCGCAGTCGTCGAACGACGTGTTCCCGACCGTCATGCACCTCGCGGCGGCGTCGCAGATCGCGCGTCGGCTCCTGCCCGCGGTCGCGCGCCTCCGCTCGGCGATCACGGACAAGAGCGAGGCGTTCGCGGACGTCGTGAAGATCGGGCGGACCCACATGATGGACGCCACGCCGCTCACGCTCGGCCAGGAGATGAGCGGCTGGGCCGCGCAGCTCGTGTTCACCGAGAAGAAGCTCGCCGAGGCGCTCGACGGGCTCCTCGACCTCGCGCTCGGCGGCAGCGCGGTCGGGACGGGTTTGAACACGCATCCGGAGTGGGCTTCGCGCGTCGCGTCGCGGCTCGCCGAGCTGACCGGGCTCCCCTTTCGCACCGCGTTCAACAAATTCGCCGCTCTGGCGGGTCACGAGGCGATCGTCGCCGCGAGCGGCGCGACGCGCGTTCTGGCGACCGCGTGCATGAAGATCGGAAACGACGTTCGCCTCCTCGCGAGCGGCCCACGTTGCGGGATCGGCGAGCTCGTTCTGCCTGCCAACGAGCCCGGAAGCTCGGTCATGCCCGGCAAGGTGAACCCTACCCAGGCCGAGGCGCTGACGATGGTGTGTGCCCACGTGATGGGAAACGACGTTGCCATAGGCATCGCCGGGGCCAGCGGGCATCTCGAGCTCAATGTGTTCAAGCCGATGCTGATCCACGATCTCCTCGAGAGCATCGCGCTCCTCGCTGACGCGTGCGACAGCTTCCGCGAGCACTGCGTCGTCGGGATCGAGGCGAACCGCGAGACGATCGCGCGTCACGTCGGCCACTCGCTCATGCTGGTGACGGCGCTCGCGCCGCTCATCGGGTACGACGCCGCGGCAAAGATCGCGAAGAGCGCCTACGAGAAGAATCTGCCGCTCAGGGAAGCCGCGCTCGCCTCCGGGCTCGTCACCGCCGAGCAGTTCGATGCCAACGTCAGGCCGGAGAAGATGGTTCGGCCGTGATCGGCCGTGATGAGCGCAGCCTCGAGGACGAGCTCGGGTTCGTGACCTCAGCGCGGCGTGGTCGGGTTCGCGCCCCAGAGCTCGACCTTCGCCTTACCTCCACCGGGGAGGTCGCGGTACTTGAACTCGACGCGCTTGATGACGCGCTTCTTGCCTGGCAGATCGATGATGCGGCTGCGGGAGTCCTTGCTGAACACGACGCGCGTGTTCGGCTCGAACGTCTCGCCGTTGCCGAAGACCACCTTGATCTCGAACATCGCGAGGGCGCTGCCGTCCACCTGGATCTGGATCGCGCTGAAGAGTCCGTCGTCACGGCCGACCGTGATGACGTCCTTGTCCGCCTTCGCATCGACGTGGCGCTCCCCGAGCTTCTCCCAGCGGTACTGCGGTGCCTGCTGCGGTGCCGGCGCGGGGTCCGCGTGAGCGACTGCCGGGGATGCGATGAACGCCGCCATGAGGGCGACGGTGCAGAGGAGCGCGTTCGACTTGTACATTGTTTGTCCTGGTGGCTAAGCGCGACGAATCCGTCGTCTGCCGGACGATGAAGCAGGCGCCGTGCCGATCGCGGAATCTCGGCGAAAGCAAGGCCCCCGCGCGCTAGCCCGAGCGGATGTGCGGCCGACAAGCCGCCGAACCGCGGCCTCCAGGTCGACGCGCGCGAGAGAGTCACGGTCACCGGGGGGGCGCGCTATCATGGAGGCGCAATGCGGAGGGTCAGCGCGCGCGCGGAAGACGGTACGGAGGTCCTCGACGTTCGCGGCCCCGTGGCCGTTGCGCCGCTCGCGGTAGTGCTCACCTTTCAGGGCGTGGACGCGACTCCCTCTCGCTTCGTGCTCGAGACCGGAACGTGCGTCGTCGGTTCGGGCGCGGCGAGTGACGTCGTGCTCGATGACCCCGCCGTCTCCCGCGCGCACGTCGAGCTCTCGCTCGCACCGGAGGGGGTCGCCGTCGCCGATCTCGGTAGTCGCAACGGTACGTTCTATCGAGAGCAGCGCGTCGCGAAGATCACGCTCACGCCGGGAAGTCGCTTCCAGGTCGGCCGTGCGACCGTGTGTGTCGATACCGATACGGCCTCGCTCGACGTACCGAGCGGTCGCCATCGCGAGGAATACGGCGCGCTGGTCGGTCGCTCGCCGGCGATGCTTCGCCTCTTCACGATCCTCGAACGGCTCGAGGGCTCGCTCGTACCCGTGCTCGTCGAAGGCGAGTCGGGCGTTGGCAAGGAGCTCGTCGCCGCCGCGATCCACGCCCACTCGGCGGTGGCGGGCGGTCCGTTCGTCGTCCTCAACTGCGGTGCGTTCAGCCGTGAGCTCCTTGCGAGCGAGCTCTTCGGGCACAAGAAGGGCGCCTTCACCGGGGCCAACGAGAACCGGCGCGGCGCCCTCGAGTCGGCGGAAGGTGGAACGCTCTTCCTCGACGAGCTCGGCGAGATGCCGCTCGACGTGCAGCCGCTGCTCCTTCGCTTCCTCGAATCCGGCGAGCTCCGCACGGTTGGAACCGACGCCTCGAAGACGGTCCGCGTGCGCGTCGTCGCGGCGACGAACCGCGATCTCGAGGACGCCGTCACCGCGGGCCAGTTCCGCCAGGATCTCTTCTACCGGCTTGCGGTCGTGCGCCTCTGGGTCCCGCCGCTCCGCGAGCGACCCGAGGACGTCGAGCCCACGGCGATCCGCCTCGCCGCGAACCTCGGGATCCCGCCGTTGCCCCCGCAGCTCCTGTCGCGTCTTCGTACGCGCGCGTGGGCAGGAAACGTCCGCGAGCTTCGCAACGTGCTGCAGGCGTACGAGGTCCTCGGCGATCTCGCGGAGGGCCCACGTGACGGAAGGAAGAAGCCCAGCACGGCCGACGCCGTCGACCTCGATCGCCCCTACCTGGCGGCGAAGGAGGAGCTGATCGAACGCTTCACTCGTGCGTACATGCAGGGCATGCTT
>JAYSXP010000314.1:0-4743 GCA_043717125.1 Polyangiaceae bacterium
CCGTCCCTCGCCGACCCCGGCTCCGCCCATGGATGAGCCGGAGACAGTGGTCTCCGCGCCGACGCCCGCGGTGGCCGTCCGCGCCGCGCTCGTGCCGACTCAAGCCCTCGCGCGGGTCGCACGACCCGACGTGCATGACGGCGCGACGGCTTCGGTGGCCGTTCGGCCCGCACCTCGGGTCGACGAGAGGACGCTCTTCGAGGACCGGAAATGAAGGGGCGCGCCCTTCCGCTCGTCCTCGCTCTCGTGCTCGTCCCGGCGGTCGCGTCCGCCGATCCGTCCGTCGATCCCGCGGCCGCGCAGGCGCTCTTCACGGAGGCGCGGTCGCTCATGGAGGCGGGGCGATACGGCGAGGCCTGCCCGAAGCTCGAGGAGAGCCTTCGCCTCGACGCGGGCATCGGTACGCGCTTCAATCTCGCGGACTGCAACGAGCGAATTGGCAAGATCACCTCCGCGTGGGCAGCCTTTCTCGACGTCGCAGCGCAGTCGAAGGCCGCGAAGCAGCGCGATCGCGAGGCGGTCGCGCGAAGGCGTGCCGCGTTGCTCGAGCCGCGTCTCCCGCGACTGGTCATCGCCGTCTACAGCGTCACCGACGGCCTCGAGATCGAGCGAGACGGTGGCGCGGTCGGCGCGGCAGCCTGGGGCGGAGCGATACCGGTCGACCCCGGCGTCCACCGCGTCACTGCGAGAGCACCAGGCAAGGAGACCTGGGAAACGACGGTCGCCGCGGTCGAAGGAGCGACTGTCCGCGTGTCGGTCCCACGCGATCTCGCCCCGGTGGCGGGGCCGTCGGCCGTTGCAAAGCGCGGCGCCACGCACCGCACGCTCGGGTGGCTCTCCGCGGGCCTAGGCGCCGCCGCGATCGGCGTCGGGCTGGGGTTCGGGCTCTCGTCACTCGCGAGCCGTAACGACTCTCGCAGCCACTGCACCGGCGACGCGTGCGATGCGGCGGGGTTGCGACTGCGCGCGGACGCGATCAGCAGCGGGTCGATCGCGACGATCGCAAGCATCGCCGGGGGCGCGGCCGTCGCGGGCGGGCTCATCCTCGTGCTTACCGCGCCCGCGGGGGCGCCTTCCTCTCACGAGCCGGCCGGTAAGGTTCGTGCAACGCCGACGATGGCGATCGGCGGCGGTGGCTTGATGCTCCAGGGAGTCTTTCGATGACATGCAGAGTCGTTCGCTTGGTGCTCACGGCGAGCGCGCTCGGGTTTGCCGTGATCGGCTGCAATCAGCTCCTCGACAACAACCCTGGGACCGCGATCGAGACCGACGAGGCGGGCACGGTGCCTGGGTCGGTCGTGCAGCCCACCCCGGGCCAGCCCTCGCAGACCCCGGGCACAGGAGACGGTGACACGTCGTCGTCGACAGGGTGCCCGGCGGGTCAGCTGGCGTGCTTCGGCACGTGCGTGTCGACGCTCGACCCTCTCTATGGCTGCGGCGATCCGAGTTGCTCTCCGTGCTCGTCGACCCACGCCACGATGGCCTGCCAGGGCCGCCAGTGCGCCGTGAGCGCGTGCGAGCCTGGCTACGCGAATTGCAACGCCAAGGCCGCCGACGGCTGCGAGACCGATCTCTCGAAGGCCGCGACCTGCGGAAGCTGCAATGCCGCATGCGGGGCAGCGGCTGCGCTCTGCGCGCCACTGGGCCCTTCGTTCCAGTGCAGCGGCGCGTGCCCCTCGGGCGCACCGGTCCAGTGCGGAGCCGAGTGCGTAGACCCCCAGACGAGCGTTAACGACTGCGGTGGCTGCAACGTCAAGTGCGCTGCCGTAGCGGACGCGACCACGAGCTGCAACGGAGGCGTCTGCGCATTTGCATGCAAAGTGCAGTTCCACGCGTGCGCTGGCAGGTGCGTCGGCAACACCGATCCCGCGTCGTGCGGCGCGGCCTGCACCGCGTGCCCGGTACCGGCGGGCGGCGCTGCGACGTGCGTGAACGCCACGTGCGGCGTGAAGTGCCACGGCAAGAGCGTCCTCTGCGGCGGAGCCTGCGTGATGGACTCGGCGTTCGACTCCGACCCGCTCAACTGCGGAGCGTGCGGGACGTCCTGTGCGGGTGGGGCGTGCGTGAAGGGTGTGTGCAAGGCGCCCGGGCCGCCGTGACGCAGAAGGGCCTCCTTTCGTCCTGGTCTCCGTCTTGCTGAAAGGCTTGATATGACGATGTGCGCCGCTCCGATCTCCCAGGAACCCAGCAGTGAATCGGGGGTCGTTCCCTCCGGCTCCGTGCTCGTGGTCGACGACGACGACGAGACGCGCCTCCTCGTGATGGGCGCCCTCGCCATGGGCCAGGTGCGATGCACCGAGGCGTCCAGCGGCGAGGAGGCCATCGAACAAGTGATGGCCCATCCCGACGCCGTCGACGTCATCGTGCTCGACGTGGTGTTGCCCGGCATCGACGGCGTCGAGGTCCTCCGGCGCCTGAAGCACTCGCCAGCGACGGCGCACATTCCCGTGATCATGGTGACCGGAACGGCCACGGGCGACCGCGACGTCGTCAACGGGGTCGATCTGGGCGCGAGCGACTACCTCGCCAAGCCCTGCTCTCCCTCCGTGCTCCTCGCCAAGGTGCGGTCCCTCCGGACGAGGGCGCGCGCCGAGCGAGCGCTTCGCCAGCAGCTCGATTTCGCCTCGCTGCACGCGCTGACCGACCCGCTCACCGGGCTCAACAACCGTCGCGACTTCGCGGCTCGCATGCGGGAGTCGTCGGCCTACGCCATGCGCCACGAACAGCCCTTTGCGGTGGTGATGCTCGATCTCGACGGCTTCAAGTCGTCCAACGACGACCATGGGCACGCGGACGGCGATCGGGTTCTCGTGCACTTCGCCGAGGCGCTCAAGGCCGTGCTGCGCGCGGACGACGTGGCGTTCCGTTACGGCGGAGACGAGTTCGTGCTCCTGCTTCGTGCGTGCGACGCGACGCGCGCAGTGGAGGTGGCGACGCGTCTGCGCGAACGACTGCACGCGAACCCATTCCGCTTCTCCGACGGCGTGGTTGCGGCCGTCTCCTTCAGCGCGGGAACGGCGGCCGCCGAGCTGAGCGAGGGCTTCTCTTCCGAGGCGCTGGTGGCCCGTGCCGACGCGGCGCTCTATCGCGCCAAGGCGCGGGGCCGCGACTGCGTCGAGCGCTGGTAGCGAGCGCGCGCGCTCCTACAAGTGCGTGAGGAGGAGCTCGGCCATGCGCTCGAGCGGCGCTTCAGCGTAGCTGACGCCGTCCTCGAAGACGCAACGGGGCATCCCGTAAACGACGCACGACGATGCAGCCTCGGTGAGGACGCGTCCTCCCGCCGCGTGAATGGCGCGTGAGCCTTCCAGCCCGTCGTTGCCCATTCCGGTGAGGACGACGCCGAGGGTGCGCGCGCCGGCGTGCTCGGCCGCGCTGAGAAAGAGGCTGTCCACCGAGGGCCGATGGAGCGAGCGGGACGGTTCGCGCCTGAGCTCGACCGCCCAGGCGCCGTCGTGCGGCCGGACGCGCATATGGATCCCGCCCTGCGCGATCACGACCTGTCCCGCGCGGAGAGGCATTTCGTCTTCGGCTTCGCGCACGTCGAGCGCACACTCGGCGGCGAGCCGCAGTGCAAACGCGTTCGTGTATCCGGCCGGGAGGTGCAAGACAATCGCGATAGGAGCGGGGAAGCCCGCCGGGAGCGCCTGGAGCAGAGCACGGATGGCGTGCGGTCCGCCCGTCGACGCGCCCATCACGACCATCGACGTCCGCACGGGACGACCGAAGGCCGCCGCCGCGACGACGTTCGGCGCCTTGCTCGGAGGTCCGCGTCCAGACTTGCCGGCGGCAAGGACCTTCCGTACGAGCTCGTCACCGAGCTCGTACAGGTGATCGAGGGCGAGCGAGGTCGGCTTGTGGACGAGGTCGAAGGCGCCGCCGACGAGGGCGGCGATGCCCTGCTCGCCCTGCTGCTCCGCGGTGCTCACCACGACCACTGCGGGTGGATTCGGCAAGCTCCGGAGGGCGCGCAGCACGCCCAGCCCGTCCAGATTCGGCATGACGAGATCGAGGGTGATCACGTCGGGGTCTAGCACCGCGATCTTCTCGAGGGCGTCGAGGCCGTCCCGCGCGAAGCCCACGACGTCGATCCCGTCACACGCCTGGAGCGACTCGCGGAGCACCTTCCGCGTGAAGGCCGAGTCGTCGACCACGAGGACACGGATCTTGGCGTTCTTCGTCATTCGTCGGCTCGGAGGTACGAGAACGAACCGCTCTTCTCCTCGGTGCGGAGCAGCATGCCGAAGCGAAAGATCGACTCCGTGGCGCCGACGAACAGGCGACCGCCCTTGCGGAGCGCTCCCGACAGCGTCCCGATGACACGCCGAATGGTCGCATCGTTGAAGTAGATGAGGACGTTCCGGCAGAGGATCCCGTCGAAGCTTCCCAGCGTCGCGACTGCGCTCGCATCGAGGAGGTTGTGACGGTGCCACTCGATCTTCGCGCGGATCTCGGGGGCGACGACGATGCGCCCCGTGGTCATGTCGATGTATCGCTCCTGCATGGCCGGAGGGCAAACCCTGAGAGACGAGAGACTGTGCTCGCCGCTCTTCGCGCGCGCGAGCGCCTTCGAGCTTATGTCGCTCGCCACGATGTCCACGTGCGACAGGACCCCGGCTTCCGCAAGGAGCATCGCGACCGAGAGCGGCTCTTCGCCGGTCGAGGCCGCCGCGCACCAGACGCGGGGCCGCTCGCCCCGTTCGACCAGCGGGAGGATGACGTCGTCCCGGAGCGACATCAGCTGGG
>JAYSXP010000315.1:0-13634 GCA_043717125.1 Polyangiaceae bacterium
GCACTCGTCGCATCCATGAAGGCCTTGAACTGCGCCGATGCGCTGCCCATGTACGTCGGGCAACCGAACACGATCGCATCAGCCGCGGCGAGCAGCGCATGCGCGCGCGTGGCGTCCTCGACGGAGAGCACGTGCGCGACGACGCTGCCGTCGGTCCGTGCCGACTCCACGCCGCGCGCGACGGCCTCGGCCAGCGCGCGCGTCCGGCCGCTCGCCGAGTGATAGACGATCGCGATCGCCGTCATGCGAGCCGCTCCTGGATCCAGGGAACGATCGCGTCCATGGCGCGCTCCACATGGGGCGCCTCGCGCTCGCCCGCGTCGGGCTCGAAGTAGTGGCGCGCGCCCTCGATGGTGACGAGCTTCTTGTCGCGCGATGCACAGGCCTCGAGGACGAGCGCGGCGTCGGTCGGGCGTATCTCGCGATCGCGCTCGGCGTGCACGATGAGCGTCGGCTCCGCGATCTTCGCGACGTTCGCGACGAGGTCGGCGTTCGACGACAGCCCGGACCACGTCGACAGCCACGCGCGCGGCGTGACGGTGCGCGCGAGGCCGAGCGCTGCGACGTTCATGAGGTCTGGCCGCTCGCTGAGGAGCGAGCCGTAGTCGCGCGGCGAAGGATCGAGACCGGGGTCGACGCATGCCGGGTCGGCCATCGTGCGATGAACGACCATCACGGTCTCGCAGGCACGGCGCCTGAGGACGGCCTGTCGCTCCTCGAACGGACGCGCCGCGAACCCTTGCAGCTCGGACTCCTCGGTCGCCTCGACGTGACGCGCGACGTGCTCTCGCGCGACCGCATCGAGCCGAGAGACGCGCGCGACCTGCGCCGCGCGGTATCGTTCGAGGAAATCTGCCGCGTAGGACGACCACGCCGGCGGTTCGGAAAAGCCATTGCGTGTATTATACATATCAAGAGCCGGATCGGTCGAGAGCAAGTCCGACTCATCGATGACGGACGGGTCGATCGCATCAAGCAGGATCCTCCCCTGTCCGCGGTGCGCCGCGAGGTAGACCATCGCGTCGGCGGGGGTCATCGGCGCGGAGTCGAAGCGGCTCGGGCTGCCCCCGGGTGAGCAGGCGACGCGATCGCCGGGAGGCTTGCGTGCCTCGGCTTGGTAAAAGGCGACGAGCGATCCCCCGCCCGAGTTGCCGAGGAGCACCACCTTTTCGACGCCGCGCTTCTCACGGAGCCATAGGACGCATGCGGCGACGTCGAGGACCATCTCCTCGTGCTCGGCCATGGTGTCGCTACCGACATGGCGCGAGTTGGCGGCGAGCACTGCGAAGCCCGCGTCGACGAGGCGCGGCACGGCGTAGTGATGGTGGAAATCGACGCGCGGATGAATGACGACGACGCCGACCTTCCGCGCCAACGCCACGCGCTCGCTCGTCCAGTAGAGGGCGCGCAGCTGCCGGAGGTCGTGTGTCCGCAGCACGACCGACTCGTGGCGCGCGTGCTCGGGCGCCTTTCGAAACCAGAAAGGCATCCCGCCCCAGTAGGTCTTCGAGATCAGGATCACGGGGGGCTCTGCATACGCTAGGGCCCTTTCGCGTCCGAGCGTTTCACTTTTCCCCCGTGCATGACGCAGTTGTCCGGGTGTGCCACCGCGCGTCGCACCGCGGCCCTCCCTTTTGCCTGCGATCTGCGTGGTCGCGGTCGGCATGCGAGTTGCGACGGGCCAGCCATGGTACGGCCATGAGACGACCGATGCCGACGCGAGCCACCTTCCTTGCGGTAGCTTTGGGCGTCCTCGGCCTCGCGCCCGCGTGCAACCCGTCGGACGGGGCTCCTCTCCAGATCGCGCTCTCGCGAGCGCCCGACCCCGGGACCTGCGCCGAGTGGACCGGCCAGCCGGTCGACCGGTCCTGTCTGCCGCGGATGGCGCGTGCCGGCGCACCGCTCGATCTGGAGATCGAGGAGCGGTGTGGCGCGTGCGGAACGACGGCCGATACGTGCACGGTCTCCGTCGAAGGACGCACGCTGACGCTCTCGCTGGGCGGGAAGACCTGCGAGCCACCCGCCGGCCTCGCATGCCGCGAGGCTTGCGCGAGGAATCGTGTCCACTGCAACGTGCCGGCCCTCGACGAGGGCCGCTACCTCGTCCGCTACGGCGACCCCGGCGGTCGTGTCGACAGCCTGGACGTCGTCCTCCGTCGCGACGCCGCGACGAGGTGCTCGCTCGAGGACGCTCCCGCGGGCGGTTGACGCGGCGCGGGTACTGACGCGACGCGGGAATCCTGTAGAATCCCGGGCCGAACGATGTCGAACGCGCCCAGTCACGACGAAGGCTTCCGCAGGGAGATCGAGGCACGCGTCGGCCGCACGCTCTGCCAGCGCTACACGCTCGACCGCGTGCTCGGCGTCGGCGGCACGGCGGCGGTCTACGCCGGCTCGCACCGCAATGGCAACCGTGTCGCGATCAAGGTGCTCCACACCGCGCTCGGGGCGTCGAAGGAGGTGCGCGAGCGCTTCGTGCGCGAGTCGTACGTGGCCAACCGTGTCGAGCATCCTGGAGCTGTCCGCATCCTCGACGACGACACCGCCGAGGACGGCTCCGCCTTCATCGTCATGGATCTTCTCGAAGGGCAGACGCTGGAAGAGCTGCTCGCTCGGCAGGGGGGGACCCTCACGCCCGGCGAGGTCGTGCCCTTGATTGGGCAGCTCCTGAATACCCTGTCGGCGGCACACGAGAAGGGCATTGTTCATCGCGCCATCACGCCTGCGAATCTCTTCGTCACGTCGAACCGCACGCTGCGCGTCATGGATTTCGGCACCGCGCGGCTCGCCGATGGAACCAGCCTCCCCGCGCGTCTCGGGCACAAGGCGCCGATGCCGTCGTACGTCGCGCCCGAGCAGGCGCGTGGCGAGCTCGCGCAGGTCGACGCGCAGACGGATCTCTGGGCGGTCGGTGCGGTCATGTTTCGCGCGATCACCGGGCAGGTCGTCTACGGCGCCGAGACGCCGGAGATGGTGAAGGTGAAGGCCGCCACGCAGCCTCCGCCTGCGCTGCGCAGCGTGATGTCGGGAGCGCCGCCGAACTTCGCGGAGATCGTCGACCGCGCGCTCGCATGGAAGAAGGAGGATCGCTGGCGGACCGCGCAGGCGATGGCGACCGCGCTCCGTGCGAGCGCGGGCGGCGCTACGGTGTCGGTCAGCCAGCCGCCGCCGCCGCAACGGCAGGTCGCCCTCGCTCCCGTGCCCGCGTACGAGGCGCCGTCCTCCACTGACAACGGGTGGATCAAGTGGGTCGCCGCCGCCGCCGCGCTCGTCGTCCTCTTCGTCGTGGGGGGAGGCGTGCTCGCGCTCGTGCTCCTCCGTCCGTCGTCTCACGGCAAGCCCGACGTCTCCGCGAAAGGCGTCCCGACCTGGACTGACGAGGAGTCGCCGGTCCCCGTGACGAGCAAGGACCCGATCTGGGGCCATCGCGAGGCGCCCGTCACGATCGTCGTGTTCTCGGAATTCCAGTGCCCGTTCTGCGCGCGCGTCGAGCCCACGCTCGACCAGCTCAAGGCCGCCTACGGTCCCGAAAAGCTGCGCCTCGTATGGAAGAACCAGCCGCTCCCCTTCCACGTGAACGCGAAGCCCGCGGCCGAGGCCGCGCAGGTCGTCTTCACGCTCGGTGGCTCCACGGCGTTCTTCAAGTTCCACGATCAAGCGTTCAAGGACCAGGCGCACCTCGAGCCCACGAACTATCGCCTGTGGGCCCTTGCCGCGGGCGTCGACGGAAAGGCCTACGACAAGGCTCTGGCGTCGCACGTCGCGGACGCGAAGATCGACGAGGATCAGGCGCTCGCGAAGAAGGTCGGCGCGAACGGAACGCCCTCGTTCCGGATCAACGGCCTCGAGCTCTCCGGCGCGCAGCCGATCGACAGGTTCAAGCAGGTGGTCGACGCCGAGCTCGCCAAGGCCAGCGCGAAGATCGCGACGGGCACGCCCAAGAACAAGATCTACGTCGCCCTGTCGACCGCAAACTTCGCCCAGGCCCCGTCGAAGAAGACGGACGACGAACACGACGAGGACCCCGGCGTGGTGTGGCGCATCCCGGTCACCGGCTCGCCGATCCGCGGCAACGTCGACGCGCCGATCACCGTCGTCGAATTTGCCGACTTCCAATGTCCGTTCTGCAAGCGCACCGAGCCGACGCTCGAGAAGATCCGCGACACGTACGGCGACAAGGTCCGCGTCGTCTGGAAGAACTCACCGCTCCCGTTCCACAACCGCGCAGAGCCCGCGGCCGAGCTCGCGCTCGAGGCGCGCGCGCAGAGGGGCGACGTCGCGTTCTTCCGTGCCCACGACAAGCTGTTCGACTCGGCGCCGAAGCTCGACGACGACGACCTCGCCGTCGTGGCCGGCCAGCTCGGCCTCGATACCGCGAAGGTGCGCTTGGCGATCCGCGACAAGAAGCACGCGCACGAGATCGACGTCGACGTGGAGCTCGCCGACGACGTCAAGGCGACCGGCACTCCGCACTTCTTCATTAACGGGCACCGCATGGTCGGTGCGCAGCCGTTCGAGAAGTTCCAGAAGGTCATCGACGAGGAGCTGAAGAAGTTCGAGGCTCAGAGCGTGCCGGCCAGGGACTACTACGCGAGCCTCATGCGCGACGCGAAGGGCCCGCAGGAGCCGGAGACGAAGCAAGCTCCTCCGATCCCGGCCGGCGCGCCGTTCCGCGGAGGCAAGGACGCGAAGGTCGTCATCCAGGAGTGGGCCGATTTCCAGTGCCCGTTCTGCGCGCGCGTGAATCCGACGCTCGAGGAGGTCCTCAAGCTCTACGGCGACCGCGTGAAGCTCGTCTGGCGTGACAAGCCGCTCCCGTTCCACGCGGATGCTGCGCTCGCCGCTGAGCTCGCGCGCGAGACGCTCGAGGAGCGCGGCCCCGACGCCTTCTGGAAGATGCACGACAAGCTGTTCGCCAACCAGC
Source organism: Polyangiaceae bacterium (assembly GCA_043717125.1). Classification (GTDB taxonomy): domain Bacteria; phylum Myxococcota_A; class Polyangia; order Polyangiales; family Polyangiaceae; genus Labilithrix. The sequence goes on from JAYSXP010000315.1 coordinate 4,925, forward strand.
AGCGGTTGAAGCGCGACGACCTCGAACGCTATGGGAGCGAGCTGAGTCTCGACCCGAAGAAGCTCGCGCGCGCGCTCGACGGCCGCTCCCACAAAGTCGTCATCGACACCGACGACAAGGTCGGCACGGACATCGGCCTCACCGGCACGCCCGCATTCCTCATCAACAGCTACTACCTGAGTGGCGCCCAGCCGCTCGCCAAGTTCAAGAAACTGATCGACCGCGCGCTCACCGAAGCGCGCTGAACCTTCTACGCGGCGCGGACGTCGATCAGCTTGAAGGCGTCGACGTCCATCAGGCCGCGATCGGTGAGCTTCAGGCTCGGTATGACCGGGAGGCTCAGGAACGCGAGCTGCAGGAACGGCTCGGGCAGCGCGCAGCCGATGGCCTTGCTCGCGGCGTGGAGCTCCACGAGCGCCTTTGCGATGACGTCGGGATCCTCGAGCGACATGAGACCGCCGAGCGGAAGCGCGAGGTGCGCGATGACCACGCCGCCCTTCACGACGCAGAAGCCGCCGCCCGACGACGCGAGCGCGGCGAGCGCCGTGCGCATGTCGGAGGTCTCCTTGCCGACGACGCAGAGGTTGTGGCTGTCGTGCCCGACGCTCGAGGCGATGGCGCCTTCGAGTGCGCCGAAGCCGAGCGCATAGCCGTTCGCGGGCTTTCCGCCGTGGCCGTAGCGCTCGAGCACCGCCAGCCGGCAGACGCCCGGCGCATCGTGCAGCAGGACGTGACGGTCGGTGAGGATGCGGCCCGCGCGGACGCCGATCACGTGGACCTTGCCGGTCGGCCCTTCGAGATCGACGGCCTCCGGAATGGAGGCGCGAATGGTGTTGGGCGGGCTCTGCGCAGGCGCGCGCACCATCTCCATCTCCGAGACGAGCACGCCCTGCACGACCACCTCGCGGATCGCGCAGCTCGCGGCGTCATCGAGGATCACGAGATCCGCGCGATAGCCGGGCGCCACCGCACCGATACGCGTGAGCGCGCGCGCGGGCCCCGCGAGGCCGTAGTGCCGCGCGACCGACCACGACGCCGCGCGATAGGCGACCTCCACGGGGACGCCCTTCTTGATCGCCGACCGCACCAGGTGGTCGATGTGGCCCTCGCGCTGGATGTCGAGCGGGTTGCGGTCGTCGGTGCAGAAACCGACGCTCGTCGACGTGGCGAGCGTGAGGAGCGGCGCGAGCGCGTCGAGATCCTTCGCGACGCTGCCCTCGCGGATCCACACGGCGATGCCGTTTCGAAGCTTCTCCTGCGCCTCGCCGAGCTCGGAGCTCTCGTGGCACGAGGTGATCCCCGCGCACGCGTAGGCCGAGAGCGACTGGCCAGTGACGAGCGGCGCGTGGCCGTCGAGCGGGCGACCGTCGAACGCCACGATCTTGTCGATCACGAGCGGGTCGCCCTCGAGCACGCCAGGAACGTTCATCACCTCGGCGAGGCCGAGCGTCTTCTCGTGGGCGAGGAGCGGCGCGAGCATCGTCGCATCGAGGATGCCGCCGCCGTTCGTCTCGAAGGTCGTCGCGGGTACGCACGAGCTGACCATCACGCGGAGATCGAGCTGCAGGCGGCGTGACGCGTCGAGGAAGTACTGGATGCCCGGCACGCCGAGGACGTTGGCGAGCTCGTGCGGGTCACAGACGGCGGTCGTCGTGCCGCGCGGGAGGACCGCCCGCTGAAAGCTCTCCGGAACGAGCAGCGAGCTCTCGAGATGGACGTGCGCGTCGACGAAGCCGGGCACGACGTGCGCGCCCTTCACGTCGATCTCGCGCGTGCCCTTCAGGCCGGGCGCGAGGCCGACGACGAAGCCGTCCTTGATCGCGATGTCGCCCTCGGTGAAGACGCAAGTGAACACGTCGAGATAGCGCGCGTTGCGGAGGACGAGGTCACAGGGCTCGATGCCTCGTGCGGCGCGAAGACGGCGCCTCAGGGCGTCTGCGGGGCTCATCTCTCCAGCGTACGCTCACTTCGCGAACCTCTCATCGCCGTACTGCGCTGCGGCGGTATACTCGGCGGCGTGCTGGATGAAACAAGCGGCTGGCTCAACCTCGTCGGCCCCGTGGTCCTCTCGGTGCCGGGCGCGAAGGTAGTCAGGCTGCAGTAGCGGCTCGTCGTTGCACCTTGACGATGCCGCGACAGCGCTATCGTGGAGCAGTGGCATACCGCGAACCAGCGTCGCTCCCACCGCCGCCGCCGCAATCGCCCGACCTCGATCCGGCGCTCTTCCAGACCCCGTGGTGGAGGTCCGTGCTCATCGTGTCGCTCCTCGGGCTTCCTCCATATTTGGTCCTCGAGTGGACGGGCAATATGGCGTCGAAGGTCAACGGTCACGCGTATCCGGTCACGCTGACCCAACACGTCGTCAAAACGGTCATCATCGCGCTCTGGTTGGCCGCTTTATTCCTCGTGCGGGCACGCCATCGGCGGCGGGAGCGTGCCATCTACCTCGCGCTCCAGAGCGAGAACGCGCGCGTCCGTGTTGCCATGAATGACGAGCTCGAGGTGCGAGTCCCGCTCGAGCAAGACGAAGCGGAGCCGTACCCCGAGGTCGAAGCCGACGTTGCGAAGCAGCGCCGCGCCAATCGTCCACCGGCAAGCCGGAGATGAACGGACGCTACGCGACGCCTCCGTTCCGCAAGAACCTCAGAAGCGGAAGCCCCACGACTGCGCCTTCACGGTGCCGGGCGGAATCGTCCCTGCCGACGGATCCTTCTCCGTCGTGAGCGCGATGTACGTCGCGATGCCGCCCGCGACGAGCACGACGCCGATCCCGGTCCAGAACCACCACTTCTTCGCGATGCTGTCGTGGACGGCCATCGGGATGTCGACGTCCTTCCGTTCGCCGGCGACGAGAACGACGTTCGCCTCGGCGCTGTCGTAGCCGTCGCGGCTGACCGCGATCCGGTGCTGACCGGGCTTCATCGGAGTCTCGGCGGGTACGTTGCCGATCGATTTCCCGTCGATCGCGACTGCGGCTCCCGAAACAGGCGAGGTGACGCGGAGCAGCGCTTCGGCGGAGCGCGAGGCGAGGACGACCTCGATGGTCTCACTCTGCCCGCCCACGAGGGTGAGCGTGCGCTCGAAGGGGAAGTAGTCGCGGTGCGAGATGAATAGCGTCTGAGGGCCGGCGTTGACGCGATAGACGTTGGGGCCGGGCTTGCTGTTACCGAGCACCTTGTTGCCGAGGCGGACCTCCGCGCCGGCGACGGGGACGCTGACGACCATCGTCGCGACACGCCTGCGCACGTCGTTCACGAGCTCCCCGAGCTTCGGAACGCGCGCCTTCAGCTCCGGCGGGGCCTTTTCGGTGAACTCGTCCAGGGCGTCGAGCGCCTTCGGGAACTCCGCGAGGCCCTCGTACGCGCGGCCCATATTGTAGAGGAGTGCCGGGTTCTTCGTCGCATCGAAGGCGCGTCGGTAATAGGCGAGCGCCTCCTGGTAGCGCAGGGCGATCATCGCCTCGTCACCGTGATGCTTGTCCTCGTCCGGGGTTCCGGCCGGCAGAGAGGCGTCGGACGGCACGGTCTGCGCCCAGGCCGCGCGAGGCATCGACGTGAGGAGCATCGCGAGCGAGATCACGAGCAAGATCACGACGCGGAAGAAGGACGTCAGCGGTCGAAACAACGATGCCATACGCGACGAGAGCCTACCACGGCGCCTCTGCGCGCCCGCTTTCGCGGAAAATGCGGGCGCCACGGGAACCGACCGAACGAGCGGCGAAGGGCGGCATTTCGCGCGGCCCACCGTATACTCGTCGGGTTCGTCGCGTCCCGCGGCGAGGCGGGGGAACGAGGTCCGTATGCGTGCGTCGTCTCTGCTCGCCGTTCCTTTCGTCGCTCTGGTGCTTGCCGCGGGCTGCGAAGGCGGCCCGCCCTCCGATGCAGGAGGACGCCCGGAGCACGTCGCCGCGACGTCGAGCGCGATCATCAACGGTCAGCTCGACACGACGCACCAGGCGGTCGTCGCCATCGTTCTCCAGTCGGGGTCGCAGGGCGGCCTGTGCTCCGGCACGATCGTGAAGACGGACCCGGTCTCGCACATCGGCTGGGTCGTAGCCGCGGCGCACTGTGTCGATCTCCCGCCGGTGTACGTCCTCCAGGGCGACGACTTCTCTCTGGCGGGCGGCGTCCTCCGGTACGACGTGATCGACTACAAGGCGGACTCTCGCTACGGCGGTTCTGTCGGCTCTCCCTACGACTTCGCGGTGCTTCGCATCGCGGGCGTCGATGCGACGACGCCGACCCTCCCGCTCGCGTCCGCGTCCGACGGTCTCGCGGTCGGCACGAACGTGCTCAGCGTCGGATACGGACGCACGACGCTCATCGCGAGCGGCGCGGGCACCGAGAACACCGTGCGCCGCAGGGTCGCGAAGCAGCTCGGCCAGGTCGGACAGATGATCGCCTACGACATGTCGACGAGCGGCATCTGTCAGGGCGACAGCGGCGGGCCGGTGCTGGTCGGGAGCCCCGGCTCCGAAAGGGTGGTCGGCGTCCACTCGTACGTGCAGGGCGACTGCAACGGCACCGGCGTGAGCGGTCGCGTGTCCTTCGGCTTCTCGTTTCTCTCCGGCGAGCTCGCGAAGGCCGTGCCGACCGAGGACTGCACGCTCTGCGGGCAGATCGCGAACTCCGGTAACGGCGCGTGTGCGGCCGCGACCCGTAGCTGTCTCGCTGACAAGGAGTGCGGCGGGTACTACGAGTGCCTCTCGGCCGGCGGGACCAAGGCGTCGTGCCTCGTGAAGTTCCCGAAGGCCGAAGGGCCGTTCAACGCGGCGGCGAATTGCCAGTGCACGAAGGCCTGCACGACGGAGTGCAAGGGCACGTTCGAGTGCATGAACACGCCGAAATGTGGCTACAAGCTGCCGACGGGCGCCTGCACGACGTGCACCGAGGGCGCGTGCTGTGACGAGGCGCTCGCCTGCGCCTCCGACGGCGGCTGCTACGTCTGCCTGAAGACGAACGACGCCGCCCCCGAGTGCGCGACGAACGCCGCGCGCAAGGCGATGGCCACGTGCGTGGCGTCGAAGTGCAAGACCGAATGCGCGGGCAGCGGTCTCGACACGGGCGCCGACCCCGCCGCGGCGGACCCGGCAGCGGACCCCGACGCCGGCACCACCCGCACGGGCCCGACGACGACGACCACGACGTCAGGCTGTTCCGTCACGCACACGACGCGCGCGTCGACCACGGCCTACGCGCTCACCGTCATCGCCACGCTCCTCGGTCTGCGCCGCCGCCGCCGTACGTAGGCGCCCGTGGCTAGCGCAGCGGGAGGCGGATCTCGAAGCGGGCGCCCGTGGGCATGTCCAGGCTCGTGATGCGCCCGCCGTGCGCCTCGACGAACGTGCGCGCGGTGACGAGGCCCAGCCCGATGCCCGTCGGCTTCGTGCTGTGCAGCGGCTCGAAGAGGTGCGCGCGCACCTGAGGGCTGACGCCCGGGCCGCTGTCGTTCACGGCGACGAGGATCTGGTCGTCCTCGGTGCGCAGCTCGATGCGAAGCGTGCCGCCCTCGGGCATCGCCTCGACGGCGTTGCGCACGAGGTTGAAGAAAGCGCCGTGGATCTGGTCGGCGTCGATCACGACGAGCGGAACGACCTCGATCGCGCGCTCCACCACGATGGCGCTGGGGATGCCCTCGGCCGCGAGCGCACGCTCGACGAGCTCCACGAGCGAGGCCGGATGGCGATCCGGTGTACGTACCCTCGCGTAGTCGAGGAGGCCGGTGATGATGACGTTCGCGTGCCGGACCTCGTCGTGAATGATGCGGATTGCGTCGTCGACGTTCGAGTGCTGGTTGGGCGAGAGGTGTCGCTTGAGCACGTACGTGGCGTTCATGATTGCCGCGAGCGGGTTCCGGATCTGATGCGCGACTCCGCCGGCGAGTTGACCTAGCACCGCCAGGCGCTCCTTGCGGACGAGGCTCTCCTGGGCCTCGGCGAGCTCTGTGGTGCGGAGCGCGACGCGACGTTCCAGCTCGTCGTTGCTGAGGCGGAGAGCCTCCTCGGCATTCTTTCGCTTCGTGATGTCGCGCGCGATGCCCGTCGTGCCGATGACCTCGCCGTTGTCACCGACGATGCAGGTCTTGAACGTCTCGATCCAGCGCGTACGGCCGGTCGGGTCGACGTGTTGCTCTTCGACGCGCTTGGGGAGGCGCGTCAGCATGACCTCGGCGTCGTCGGCGCGGTACTGCTCGGCGAGCTCGCGCGGCGAGATGTCGAGGTCGGTCAGCCCGATCATGTCCTCGGGGCGCTTGCGTCCAAACGCGCTCGCGAGCGGCGAGTTCACGGCCACGAAGCGGCCCTCGTGGTCCTTCAGCCACGCCATGTCGGGAATGTTGTCGAGGATGGCGCGCTTCTGGCGCTCGCCTTCCTGGAGCTGGAGCTGCTTGGCCTGCCGGACGGTGATGTCGTGAAAGATGACGGTCGCGCCGCGCACGGCCCCGCTCTCGTCACGCAGGGGAAAGGCGCTGCAGGTCAGGTGGATGCCGTCGGGCACGGCACTGTTGCGCACGAAGAGCTCGACGTCCTGCACAGGCTCGCCGGCGAGCGCACGAACGAGTGGCAGCTCGCTGGAGGGCATCGGCGTTTGCTCGTCCGAACACAGGACGCCGTACTCGACGCTCCAGCTCTGGGGATCGGAGGACAACTTGTTCGCGCCCACGAGGCGGTCGGCGGCGGCGTTGAAGTAGACGAGCCGTGCGCGCTCGTCGACGATGAGCACGCCGTCGCCGAGGCTTGACAGCGCGCCGAGCGCCCAGCGCCGCTCTTCGAACGCCCGGACGCCCCGCTCCTGCTCTGTGGACGGAAACCCCACTCGCTACGATGGTAACACTGCTGAAATCACAGGGGTATTCTGGGCGCGTGGAGCCGTCGTTCCCTGCCGGGTGGAAACCCGCGCTCGCCGCTGCGATCGTCGCGTCTCAGTTCGCGATCCTCGACGTGTCGTTCGGCGGGACGCAGGGCTGGCGGGTCGAGCCGCATGTGCTCTTCGACCTCGCTACGTCGGTCGCGTTGGGGCTCTCGCTCGTCGTGCTCGCGCGCGCTCGGCTCTGGCGCGTCCTCCTCGCGCTCGTCGCCTCTGCGGTCCTCGTCTTGCAGATTCTCGTGTTTCGCTACTACCACACGCCGCTCGATGTGCAGGTCGTTGCGAGCGCGCTTCACGTGAAGCACGAGGTCCGGCCGGTGCTCCTGCGCGCGCTCCCCGCGTACTCGCTCTCGGTCCTCGTCCTCGCCGCGCTCGAGTACGCGCTCCTCTCGGTGTTTCATCGAGCGCTCGCGAGCTTCGGTCCGTCGCGCGCCGGGACCATCGGCGCCGTGCTGTCGGTCGCCGCTCTCGGCGGGCTGGCGACAGGCTCGCCGCGTCGGGCGACGCCCGAGGTCCGCGCCGCGCACGCGCTCACCGCGCTCACCGCGCACCACGAGCCGCCGGTCTCCTCGGCGATCGCGCTGCCGCCGCTGCACGCCGACCGCGCCGAGCTGCCGAGCATTCTCTTCGTGCTCACCGAGAGCGTTCGCGCCGCCGACTATCACGGCGGTGGCGACGCTCCGACCGCGCCCGAGACGGCCGCGCTGACCCGCGGGCGAACCGACCTCTCTCAGCTCCGCGCGCTGTCGAGCTACACGGCGCTCTCGCTCTCCGCGATCCTCACGGGCCGCACGCAGGAGGGCCCGCGCGACGCGATCCTTCGTGCGCCGAGCCTGTTCGACTTCGCGCATGCTGCACGCGACAGCCATGGGGATCGCCCGATCGTCGGCTACTTCTCCTCGCAGCCCAAGACGGTCTTCGAGACCGACGAGGTCCGCGCGGCCGTCGATCACTTCGCCACGATCGAGACCATCCGCGGCCACGACGTCGACGACGACCCGGACTATGCCGACCTGCCGCTCGACCGCGACATCGTCGATCTCTTCCTGAAGAAGGTTCCCGAGATCGAGACGCCGAGCGTCCTCATGCTCCACCTCGTCGGGACGCACGCGCCTTACTTCGTCGACCCGAAGCGCGCGCCGTTCGAGCCGTACGATCACGTCGTGACGTGGTCCGGCATGCCGAAATTGCTCAACGCGTATCGCGACTCGATCTACGAGCAGGATCGAACGCTCGCGCGCGCGGTCAGCGCGTTCATCGAGCACGTCGGGTCGCGCCCCTGGCTGGTGGTCTTCACGAGCGATCACGGTGAGGCCTTCGGTGAGCACGGCGCGATTCATCACGGACAGAACCTCCTCGACGAGCAGGTCCACGTACCGGGCTGGATCGCGGCAGGGAAGGGGACGCTCACCGAGGTGCAGTCGCGCGCGCTCGCCGAGCACTCCGCGCGCTTCGTCACGCACCTCGACATCCTACCGACGATCCTCGATGCGCTCGGGCTCTGGGACAACTTTGGCGTCACGTCGCATCGTGCGGCGATGCCCGGACGGAGCCTGCTCAGGCCGTTCGAGGTGCGTGCGCCGATCCCGGTGACGAACTGCACCGGCATGTTCCCGTGTCCGCTGAACACGTGGGGCGTCTACGACGGCGATCGGAAGCTCGTGGCGCGCGCGTGGGACGGCGGGTGGTACTGCATGGCGCTCGGAGGAGGCGAGGAGCGCGCCGTGGATTCGGTCGATCCGGCATGCGACCGCCTGCGCACATTCTCGCAGCGGACGTTCCCGCTTCTGCCCAATGGCACGCCGAATCGCTGATGGAATGGGGTCGCGGGGCAAGAGCTGAAGACC
>JAYSXP010000316.1:0-4734 GCA_043717125.1 Polyangiaceae bacterium
CTCTCCGTCGGTCACCTCTCGAAGGCCGGTGGCGGCGAGCTCGATCGTCACGCCTCGCACGAGAGCGGTCGCGACGCGGACATCGGCTTCTACGTGAAGAACGTCGCCAATAAGCCCATCCTCGCCGATCACATGGTCGCGTTCGTCGGTGACGGCACCGCGCCGAGCTGGCCCGGCGCTCATTTCGACGAAGCGCGGAACTGGGCGCTCGTCTCCTCGATCGTCAGCGACGGGCATGCCCGCGTGACGCACATCTTCGTCGCGACGCCGATCCGCGAGCGACTCCTCGCCTATGCCGCCAAGATCGGCGCGTCTCCCGCGATTCGCTCGAAGGTCGCCGAGGTCCTCGCGCAGCCGCACGGCGCGCTCCCGCACGATGATCACTTCCACGTGCGCATCGCGTGCCCGTCCGGAATGGACAGGTGCGTCGAGCAGCCGCTCGCGAAGCACCACGGTCACGGCGCAGTGCTCGCGTCGAACGGTCACCCCGCGCACCCGAGCTCCCACGCGCCGAGCGCGCACGCGTCGAGCGCGCATCCCGCGGCGGCGCCGGCTCACGGCACGCCGGCCCACGGCGCAGCGGCTCCTGTCGGCAAGCCCGCCGGCAAGCCCGCCGAGTCGCACGACGAGACCGCGAAGAGCGAGGCGTCGATCCCGAGCCTCTCGCCATCGGTACCTGGTCTTGATTCGGCAGTGATTCCGACCCCGCTCGAGGGTGTCCGCTCCACCTGGGGCACGTCCAAGGATCCGGCGCCGGCCAAGGCCGACTCGATCAGCGATCCGGACGGCGTCCTCGAGCAGAACTGACCGACCTTCCGAGAATCCGGCCCTGAGAGCCCGAAGTCGCGGGTTCCGTCACGGTGGCAGTGTGCTACAGGCTCCTACCTGCCATGACCGAGAGCTTCGCCCCTTCGGGGTTCGGAACGATCGACAGGCGCGCCGGACTCGTCGGCCGCACGGCGGAGTTGCGCGTCCTCGACGAGTCGCTCCGGGCCGTCCGTGACGACGGGCGGCCCCGGACCGTCACGCTCGTCGGCGCTAACGGCATCGGAAAGACCCGCCTCGTCCGCGATTTCCTGTCGAAGCAACGGACGAGCGAGCTGGGCGCACCACGCGTCTTCCGCGGGTCCGCCCGCGACCACGGCTCCTCGTACGACGTGTTCGCCCGCGTGCTCCGCGCGCGCTTCGGCATCGTCGAGGGCATGGATGGCGAGGCTGCCAAGGCCCAGATCCGCACCCAGGTCGCTGCCGTCCTCGAAGATCGGAAGATCGGCGACGTCTGCTACTTCCTCGGTCAGCTCCTCGAGCTCGAGTTCAGCGACTCTCCTCTGATCCAGGCGGTCCGCGGTGACTCGCAGCAGATGCACCTGCTTCGTCGCGCGGTCATCAAGCGCTTCTTCGAGGCCGACGCTCTGCTCATCCCGCAGGTGCTCCGCGACACGAACCCCGCCGCCGAGGGCGCTGCGCCCGCACCGACGCCCGCGAGCATTCCGCCGGGCGCGCCCAAGTCGACGCGCGGCCGCGGCCCGATCGTCCTCGTCTTCGACGATCTCCATTTCGCTCACGAGGAGTCGCTCGATCTCCTCGAGCACCTCATCGACGCCATCGACGCGCCCATCCTCATGCTCTGCCTCGCGCGCCCCGACATGGTCGCCAGGCGCGACGGCTGGTCGAAGCACGGCGGCGCGCGTCACAAGGTCGTCGAGCTCTCGCCCCTCAGCGAGACCGACTCCGCGCGCGTGATGGAGGATCTGCTCGCGCCCTGTGGCGAGGTCCCTGGCCTCGAGGGGCTCGTCGACGCCGCATGCGCGCTCGCAGGCGGCAATCCCGCGCTGCTCGAGCGCATGGTCCGCATCTTCCACGACATGAACGTCGTCGAGGTCCAGGACGAGTTCGCCGAGATCGAGACGTGGATCGTCCACGTCGACCGCCTGTCCGAGGTGCGGCTCCCGCTCACCGTCGAGGACGCCATCCAGGCGCGCATCGCGGCCCTCGCGCCGCCCGAGCGCGATCTGCTCGAGCGCGCGGCCACGATGGGCAGCGTCTTCTGGCTCGGCGGCCTGCTCGCCATAGCCCGGCTCGACTCGAGCGCCCCGGATATGTGGTCGCGCACGTCGGTCACAGACGACGCACAGATCCGCGACATCCTGAAGGAGCTCAAGGAGCGCGACTACATCCTCACGCTCCCGGACAGCACGTTCCCGGACGACGAGGAGTTCGCGTTCAAGCACAACCTCGAACGCGAGACCCTATTGAAGCTTTCGCCGAAAGGGCAGTCGCGTCGCTTCCACAAGGCGATCGCCGACTGGCTCTCCTTCAAGCCTCACGTGCGCACGCACGAGGAGTACATGGGCCAGCTCGCGCGCCATCAGGAGAACGCGGGCCTCGTCGTCCAGGCGGCGGCCACGTACCTCGATGCCGCCCACCTCGCGCGCGAGCGCTACGCGAACGCCAAGGCCTCCGAGTACTACATCAAGGGCCTCGGCATCTTGCGTGACGGCGCCGAGGGGTCGACCGAGCAGCAGCTCCGCGCCCTCCACCACTACGGTGACGTCCTCCAGGTCCTCGGCAAGAACGACGAGGCGCTCGACGCCTTCCACGAGATGCTCGTCCGCGCGTATCGCCTGAACCTCAAATCCAAGGGCGGCGCCGCGCACGCGCGCATCGGTCGGCTCTACCGAGATACCGGCCGTCTCGACGACGCTCAGCAGCACCTCGAGTCGGCTCTCGCGCTCTTCACGGACTCGAACGACGAGCGCGGTATCGCCTCCACTGTCGACGACGTCGGCAAGCTCTACTGGCTGCGCGGCGACTACCCGAAGGCGCTCGAGTCGACCCAGCGCTCGCTGTCGATGCGCCGCAAGCTCGGCGATCGGCGCTCGATCGCGCTGTCACTCAACAACCTCGGCCTCGTCTACCAGGACTCCGGCCAGTTCAAGCTGGCGCTCGACGCGTTCGAGCAGGCGCTCCGTATCCGCCGCGAGATCGGCGATCTGGTCGGTGTCTCCATCTCACTCAACAACCTCGGCACCGTCGCGCAGGACCAGCGCGACGACAGGCAAGCGCTCACGCTGTTCCTCGAGGCCCACGAGGTCGCGAAGGAGACGGGCGACCGCAACCGACTCGCGCTCGTCCTCACGAACCTCGGCGAGACGTACAACCGCCTCGGCGATCCCGCGAAAGCCGTTCTCCACCTGAAGCAGGCCGAGGAGATTGCCGACGAGCTCGGCGACAAGATGGGCCTGGCGGAAGCCGTGCGTGGCCTCGGCAAGGCGTACCTCGCGCAGCGTGAGTACACGAAGGCGCGCGAGTGCACGGCCCGCGCAGTCGACATCTTCCGCGCAGTGCAGAGCAAGGTGCAGCTCGGCGTCGCGCTGCGATCGCTCGGCGAGGTCATGGCCGCTGGCAGCGCCGGCGGTGACGATCTCCTGACCGCCCGCGCGCACCTCCTCCAGTCGATCTGGATCTTCGAGGAGATCGGTAACGACGTGGAGCTCGCAAGGAGCTGCCGCGTCTACGCGACGCTCCTCCGCTCGTCCCCGGAGAGCCAGCAAGACCCGGACACGATTCAGGAGGCCGATGAGTTCGCGAAGCGCGCCGAGGAGATCTTCGCGCGCCTCAAGATCAGCTCGTTCGGCCTCGACGCCGACGTGTTCTTCGGTACACGGTAGCGCGCTCCGTCGCATCGTCTCGGGGATGCGCAACCGCGCACGCGCCCGCGTGCTATCAACGCCGGCGTGAGCATCCTTCGCGCGAAGCGGTCGATCTCGAGTGTGCCGAAGACGAAGCGCAGCGACGCGCCTGCGAGCGGGACGGGCACGAAGAAGCTCCACGTCCTCGACGTGCCGTTCGCGATGCGCGGCGTCGCGACCGCCAGCGGCGCGCGATGGGACGCCGAGCACGGCGTGTTCGTGCTCGCCGGAGACGAGCTGCCTCCCGCGCTCGCGCCGTTCCGCGCGCTGCCGTATTCGTGGGAGCTCCACGTCGAGCGCGAGCTCGCGGGCGTCGCGAAGCACGCGGCGTCGAAGCCTGCGGGCGCGATCGTCCTTCGCCCGCATCAGGAGGAGGCCGTTCGCGCCATCGGCACCGCGCGCGACCTCGGGCGCGCAGGCTTCCTCCTCGCGGACGACGTCGGCCTCGGCAAGACCATCACCGCATGGGAGTCCGTCCTCCGCATGAAGGGCGTGAGCTCGGTGCTCATCGTCTGCCCGCTGGCGGTGGTCGCACACTGGCGGCGAACGATCGAGGCGATGGGCGACGGCGGGAAGGACATCGTCATCCTCAACTACGATCGCCTCGGCAAGCTCTTCGATGTGAGCGCCGAGGCCCGCAAGAAGGTCCGCACGAAGAAGGGCCTCGCGCGTCTCGGTACCGCTCCCGAGCTCGACGTCATCGTCTGGGACGAGAGCCATCGCTGCAAGAACCCCACGGCCGCGCGCTCGAAGCTCGCAGCGAAGCTCAACGCCAATGCGGGCTTCCGTCTCTGGCTCTCGGCGACCGCCGGCCAGAACCCGCTCGAGCTCTCGTACCTAGCGCCGCTTCTCGCGAGCGCGACGGGGTCGAAGGCGACCGACCTCAAGGACTTCGAGCAGTGGTGCATCGACCAGGGCCTCGGCGTCACGCGCGGCGCCTACGGCAAGTGGGAGTGGCGCGGTGACGCCGCCGACTGCGAGAAGGTCCGCGCGCTGCTCTTCGACGGAGCGGCCGCTCGCGTGGGCATCCGTCGCCGCCCCG
>JAYSXP010000317.1:0-13603 GCA_043717125.1 Polyangiaceae bacterium
TCCGGCCTTCGCGCAGCGACCGACGCGGCCAGGCAATCGAGGTCGGGCATCATCGAGACGTTGTCCCGTCCGATGGCGCGGCGCAGCCGACGCGTGCCCAGCGCATCGCGCCGGCAGACGCCCGCCCAGACGATCTCGTGACCGTCCGCGTGCAGCAGCAGCGCCGCGAGCGGCAGCCCCACGAACGCGATGCGCATGCTCAGCCGTCCGGCTTCAGGCGCGTGCGGGTCGGGGAGGCGTCGAGGTCACGCGATCACGAGCTGGCGGCAGGCGTTGCCTGGAGCGACGACATCGCTGCGATGTTGGGCGAGTTCTCTTCGCCGAGCTGCTTCAGCAGCGCCTGACGGGCCGCGTGCTCGACGAGCGCCCACAGCTGCGCGCGATCGGTGGCGCGGCCGAGAAAGCCGATCGGGATGCGGAAGCCGCCCTTGTCGCGACGTCCGCCGCCGTAGGCCTTGCCGCGCTCGTCGTGACCGAAGGCATGCTCGAGCCAGACCGCGGGATCGACGCTCGGCGAATGCGTGCGGAGAGAGCCCTCGATGAAGCGATCGCCGACGATGCCGTAGACGACGACGGTGTCGATGTCCTCGCGGCGGATGAGGAAGTCGGCGGCCTGCGCGATGGTGTCGCGCTCGCTCTCGGCCACGAAGCCGACGCCGGCCATCGCGAAGTTGCGGCGGACGAAGAGCGACGACAGCGAGCGGGCGATGACGTCCATCGCGCTCGGCGCGATGAGGCGCCGCGAGAGATCCTGGAGGAGATCGCGATCGCAGACGTCGGCGAGCTGCGAGGCGGCGCGGAGATCGTTGGAGCGCGCGAGCGAGAAGTCGTCGGTGTCGGTGGCGAGGCCGTGCATGAGCGCGGTCGCGACGCGGCGGTCGTCGTCCTGATCGACGGAGAGCGGGAAGAGCTCGGCGAGGTACTCGACGAAGATGGTGGCGGTGGCGCCGACGTCGTTCCGCATGTCGACGAACTTGGCGCGCGGCGGGACGTGCGCGCGATGGTGGTCGACGATGGTGAGCACCTCGATGCCCTCGGCACCGGCGAGATCGGGATCGATGTCGTGCGCGTCGACGAGGCCGAGGTAGTCGACCTTCTCGACGTCGGCGATGTTCTTCATCTTCCGCATCTCGACGTTCAGGAGCTTCACGAGCGCGCGGTTTTCGCGATGTGACAGCTCGTGGCAGTAGCCGATGGTCGTCTTGCCGACACCGAGTCGCTGCGCGATGTGGGCCTGCGCGAGCGCCGAAGCGATGCCGTCGGGATCGGGATGCCCGCGGAGTGCGATGAGGAGATGTTTGCCCTTCGCGGAGGTGAGGGCCTCGGCAAATCCGCGTGCGCGGTCCTGCTGAGGAAGAGGCAACCGACGGACCGGCTCGTTCATGGTGCGTAGCTAGCGTCGCTCCGCGCGCGGCCATGTCAAGGTCGTTGGCGACTCGTCTCGGCACGAAGAATGCACAATCTGCTGTTATCGCAGGGTTGTCACACACCGGAGGAGCCCCGTTGCGGTACGCTCGGCGGCGATGGCTGGTCCTGTGTTGTCTGCTTCCGAAGCCGCGGCGCCGGTGTCTTCGGCGACGCCGACGAGCTCGACGGTGTCACCCGGTGCGCTTGTGGCTCCTGCCGGACCAGCTTCGCTGATCCCGGCGAGCGCGGCGTCGAGCCCGTCGCTTTCGCTCGAGAACAGCGCACTGCTGACCTCGTCGGGCCCGGCATCGTCGCCGACACCTCCGCCGACGACGCTCTCGTCGCAGCCACAGCCGCCTGCCGGAGAGTCGCCGGACCTCCGGTCGACCACGCTCTACCTGAACCGCGAGCTGTCGTGGCTCGAGTTCAACGCGCGCGTGCTCGATGAGGCGGAGGCCGAGGTGGTGCCGCTGCTCGAGCGGCTCAAGTTCCACGCGATCGTGGCGTCGAACCTCGACGAGTTCTTCATGGTTCGCGTCGCGGGCCTGAAGCAGCAGCTCACGGGTGAGGTCGGCGAGCTCGCGGCGGACGGCTTGTCCGCGCACGAGCAGCTCGTGAAGATCTCCGTGCGCGCGCACGAGCTCGTCGCGCAGCAGATGGCGAGCCTGATGGGCAATCTCGTTCCTCGGCTCGCGGCCGACGGGACGTTCGTGCTCCTCAAGCCCGAGCAGCTGCCTCCGGACGTGCTCGCGATCCTCGATGATCGCTTCCACAACGAGGTCTTCCCGATCCTGACCCCGATCGCCATCGACCCGGGTCATCCATTCCCGCACGTTCGCAACAAGAGCCTCAACCTCGGCGTCATGTTTTCGCGCGAGGGCGAGACGGAGCCGGGCTTCGGTGTCGTTCAGGTTCCGATGATGCTCCCGCGTCTCCTCGAGGTGCAGGGCAGCCTCCGAACCGATAGCGGCGTTCCGACAAAGCATGCGTTCGTGCTCCTCGAGGACGTGATCGCGCGCCATGTCGGAACGATCTTCCCTGGAGTGAAGCTGAAGGGCGTGTACGCGTTTCGCGTGACGCGAAACTTCGACCTCGAGTTCGACGAGGAAGAGGCCCAAGACCTCCTCCAGACGATCCAGCAGGAGCTACGACGGCGCGAGCGTGGCGCGGCGGTCCGTCTCGAGGTGGCTGGCGAGCCGACGCCAGACTCGCTCGCCAAGCTCGTCCGCGCGTTGAAGCTAGACGCCGAGCGAGACGTCTATCGCGCGCCGTTCCTCAACGTGTCCGACCTCATGGGCTGGGTCCCGCGCGAGGAGCGTCGGGACCTGCGCGAAGATCCTTACAGCCCGCAGGTCGTGCCGCCGCTCCGCGATGCCGAGGACATTTTTTCGGCGATCAGAGAGGGGGACATCCTTCTCCATCATCCGTTCGAGTCGTTCGATCCCGTGGTCGAGCTGATCACGCGGGCCGCGGAGGATCCGGATGTGCTGGCGATCAAGCAGACGCTCTATCGCGCAGGGGGCGACTCACCGATCGTGAAGGCGCTCGCGCGCGCCGCGGAGCTCGGCAAGCAG
The DNA here is from genome assembly GCA_043717125.1 of Polyangiaceae bacterium. Taxonomy (GTDB): domain Bacteria; phylum Myxococcota_A; class Polyangia; order Polyangiales; family Polyangiaceae; genus Labilithrix. The sequence goes on from JAYSXP010000317.1 coordinate 2,982, forward strand.
GTCACCGCGATCGTCGAGCTGAAGGCGCGCTTCGACGAAGAGTCGAACATCCAGTGGGCGCGTACGCTCGAGCAGAGCGGCGTTCACGTCGTCTACGGTCTCCTCGGCCTGAAGACGCACGCCAAGTGTCTGCTGATCGTCCGGCGCGAGCGTACCGGCGGACTGCGTCGCTACGTGCACCTTGCGACGGGCAACTACAACACGACGAGCGCGCGCCTCTACACGGACGTGGGGCTCCTGACCGCGAAGCCCAACATCGCGGCCGACGCGTCTTCGCTGTTCAATCTGCTCACCGGCTACAGCGCGCCGGCGAAGTGGAACTCGCTGGTGGTCGCGCCGCTCGGGTTGCACGAGGCGGTGCTCGGACTCATCGCGCGTGAAGCGGAGCATGCGCGGCAGGGGCGTCCCGCGCGCATCGTCGCGAAGATGAACTCGCTCGTCGACGAGGACGTCATCGAGGCGCTCTATCGCGCGTCGCAAGCGGGCGTGCCGATCTCGCTGATCATTCGAGGCATCTGCTGCCTGCGGCCTCAGGTTCCTGGAGTGAGTGACAACATCGAGGTGCGGGCGATCATCGATCGCTACCTCGAGCACGGGCGCATCTTCCATTTCGCGAATGCCGGCAAGGACGAGGTCTACATCTCGAGCGCCGACTGGATGCCGCGCAACTTCCATCGTCGCGTCGAGATCATGGTGCCGATCGAGGACCCTGCCGTTCGCGCGCGGCTCATCGACATCCTCGCGATCCAGTGGTCAGACAACGTGAAGGCCTGGGTCCTCGAGTCACACGGAGCCTACGTGCGCGTGGTGCCGAAGCCGGGCGCTCCGCTGATTCGGAGCCAGCAACGATTCATCGAGCTCACGCGCGACAAGGTGAAGGTCGCCGATCAGGCGGCGCGCCCGCTGAGCCGGTTCCACATGAACCCGACGGCTCAGAAGTCGCCGCTCGAGGGAAAGGTTCCGCGCGCGCAGCGGCGGCGTCCGCGCCGCGACGACCCATGATCGTTCACCTTCACGCGAGCTCCGCTCGTGGGTCTTCGTCGTCGTAGCGATACCGCGCGTCGACGATTGGGGTGAGGGAGAGCGGAGTGCGCCGGTCGCAGATCGGTAGCCACGGATGGTGGAAAAGCCGCTCGATCGGCAAGCGCGGCCCGCACCGTCGTGAGAAAGCCATCGACGCGAGCGACGTCGTCTCGCCCCGTTCGACGGTGTTCAGCGTTTCGTCGTAGCGGGGCGCTCCCCCTCGATCTCGTCGCTGCTCGCAGAGTCGCCGCTGTCGAGCACCATGCCGAGCGACGAAGCGATCGCGCGGAGCACCTCGCGTGGCGTTCGCGCGCCCGCGAGATCCGCCACGCCACGCCCCGGCCGCGCCAACGTTCGCGCTGCGCGAAGTCCCCGAGCTCTTCGAGGCGTGCGATCTCGCTCGTTCGGCCTGCGAAGGCGGACTTCACCGTGTCTCGCATCCTAGCGAAGAGATTGACGGAAGGAGGTTTCGCGAGGCCCCGTGAAATTTCCGGACGCCCTCGCGCGACAAGAGGCCATGTCCCCCAGCTTCTCTCGGTCCAGCGTCTCGAACCCCCGCATTCACGCCCTCGGCCTCTGCACTGCCGGCGTCCTGGCCTTCGCTCTCGTGGTGCTCCAGGGATGCGCACCGTCGTCGGTGACGACCTCCGCCGCGAGGGGGCCAAGTGTCTCCTTGCCGCCGCTCGGCGGACTTCAGGCCGACGCCGCGCCCCGCACCGAACGCCGTCAGATTGTCGACCGCAGCGCCTCCGATCGCGCCGCAGCTCGTCCGCTCTCGGGTCGCACCGTCCGTCCCGAGTACTGCCACCGCTGCTCCGCGCAGTGAGCGCAAAGGTCACGCTACGTTGAGCAGATTCCATACTGCGTGCACGACGAAGGCGGCCACGAGCCCGCCCTCCGCGTACGCGAGGCCGAAGCCGATCCCGAGCAGGACGGTCTGGTAGAGCGCGAGCTCGTAGACTCCGACGTGCGCGACGCCGAACGCCGCGGCCGACGCGAAGAGCCCGTAGGTGAAGCCGTACCTGCGAACCAGGACGTTCATGAGGAGCCCGCGGTAGATCCGCTCCTCGGCGAGCGGCATCACCGCCGTAGTCATGAGTACGAGCGCCGTCGACGCGCGCACGCTCGCGATGCGACGCGCGAGCTCCGTGGCTTCGGCCGCGAGGAGGCGCCGCGTGGCCTCGTCGAGACGGCCCGTGCATCGCGCGAGCTCACCGCCTGCATCGAAGAACTGATGCGTGCCGTGGAGGAGCGACACCGTCAGCACCAGACCGAGCGCGGTCCCGAACAGCGCTCGCACCACGTCGGCGCGCCCGACCATCGCGCCCGGTCCGCGCTCCCCTCGGAGCAAGACCGCCGGTACCACGATCGCGTAGCCGACGAACGCGATCGCTTGGATCCATACCCCCGCCCCGCCGCTGCGCATCATCCACAGGAGCAGCGGAAGTCCCGCCGCCGCCGCGACCGCCGCGACCACGAGGGCACCGGGCGCCGCGCGCTCTCGCCCTGCCTTCACTGCGTTCGCATCGGAACGTGAGACCCCGAGCTTGCCCATGAGCTCCAGCGCGACTCGCGCGCGCGACGGCGCACGCGCGAGGATTGCCATCGCGGCGACCACCGAGAGCGCCGCCGCCGCCCACACCGCGGCGTGCACGCCCCTTCCGCACAGCCGCGTCGTCACGAGCAACCATCGCATCGACACCGAGAGAAGCGCGACACCCGCGACGGCCGGCATCCGCGGCGTTCGCCGCGTCAGCTCGAACACTACGTAGGTCGCGACCAGTACGTCCGCGAGGAGCCTGCCCGTACCGAGCAGCTCCTTCCCCGCCAGCTCGCGATCGAGCTCGATGAGCATCAGGAGAGGGACCAAGGCCACCGCGAGCACGAGGAGGCGCACGCGTGACCATGCCGCGAGGCTCGGCACCGGGATTGCCGTCGCGACCGCGTCCCGGAGCGCGGCATCGCGCTCGAGAGCCACCGCGATCGGCGCGAAGGGCCCTTCCGCCGACAGCGAAATCAGGGTCTCCGCGCGTGCGTGAACGGATCCGCCCTCGGCGAGGAGCTCGCTCGGGGCGCAGCTCTGCGCTGAAGCCTCGCCATCGTTGCGCACGTGGACCACGTCGCCATGATAATAAAGAGCGGTGACGTTCGGGCTAACACGCGGTGAGATAATCCTCGTCGCCTTCATCTTTGCCCTCGTCTATGGCGCCGGACTCCTGCCCAAGCTCACCGCGTACCTTTCGGGCGGCGGCGATCCGGGCAAGCCGGGCAAGCCGACCGACGAATAGCCGTGGCTGAGGGGAGCACGCTTTCATGACGGCGGAGGATCAAGGGGGTGGTGGGGGAGCCGTGAAGCCCGAAGGGAGCGCCCCGGGCCGATCCCCCGTCGTCTTCGTGAGTGACGCGTCGGCCGAAGCCGAGCGCATCGGCGACACGATGCGCGGTGCCGGCTACGTCGTCGCCGACGTGCCGATCTCGATGCTCTCGGCGCGCGTCGCCGCCCAGCGCCCCAACGTCGTTCTCGTCGACGTCGATGCCGAGAACGTGCTCGACGAGCTCGCTCGCCTTCGAAGGCTTCCTGGCTCGGGCGCGATCGACTTCGTCTACTTTGGCCGCGGCGCTGGCCCCGTCAAGAACGCGGAGGACGCGCTCTCGAACGACGGCAGCGCGTTCTTCATGCGTCCCATCGACGTCGGGGCGCTCGTCCGCAAGATCGAGGCGCTCACGGGCGGTCCGCTGGTCCGTCCCGAGGCGCGGCCCTCGACCCCTCCGCCGTCTCTGGCGATCGGTCGAGGCGTCGCCGCGAGCGCCAATGCCAACCGCGATCGGGATCCGCCGCCGTCGAGCGAGCGCCCGAACGCTCCCTCGCTGCCCTCGCCTGGCGTCCGCACGCCGGGTCCGCCGCTGCCGATGAGCACGACTTCGCTCGCCGATCTCGTCGACGCGCCGCGGTCACTCTCGCTAGCGACCTTCGGCACCGTGAGCAATGAGCTCCAGCAACTCCTCGCCGACGCCGAGCTTCGCGCCGAGGTGGTGACCGGCCCCGAGGCGGCGATGCCGAGCCCCGAGGAGGAGATCGAGGCCGTTCTTCCGGCGGATGTCCTCGCATCACTCGACGAGCCGATCGACGGCGACGAGGACGAGGACGGCGCAGGTGGAGAGTCTGGGCGCGGCACCGGCGCCGGCTCGATGAGCGGCACCGGCGCCTCTCCCGAGCGCGACGGCACCGGCGCGCATGCCAAGGGCACGACCTCGGGTGGATCACGTCAGCCGACCACGGGCTCGCAGGGGCGACCGCCCAGCACCGGCTCGCAGACCCACGAGCGGCCGCGTGTCTCGAGCGATACACCGCCGAGGAACACCGGTGGGATCAACCTGACCCCCACGTCGATGACCAATCGGCCGCGCACGACCGACGCGATCCCGCCCTCGACCGCGTACGAGGCGCCGAGGCGTCCTCCCATGGAGGACGTGCCGACCGCGCAGAGCGTGCCCCGGCCCTCGTCCTGGCATCCGCCGCCTTCGATGCCCGCCGCCAGCCCGATGCCGATCGACCTCCGTCCGGACCTGCGTGGGCCGAGCGTGAAACCCGCATCCGCCGTGACGTCCGCCGCCGTGCTCGGCCCCGACGGGGCCAGGCGCTTCTTCGGCGAGGCCGTCGCGCGTCGTGCCACCGGAGCGCTCTGCTTCGAGAGCGAGGGAGTCGTCCGGCGCATCGTGATGCGCGAGGGAGATCTCGTCGCCGCGGCCTCGGGCGGCGAGGGCGAGTCGCTCGTCCACTTCCTCTCCGCGCGTGGTGAGCTGCCTCGCGACGAGGCCCCACGTCTTGCTGCGAAGATTCCGCCCTACGGCCGCCACGCCGGCGCCGCGCTCGTCGCACACGGGTGGCTCCGCCAGGACCAGCTCTGGCAGGTGCTTCGTGCACACGCGGAGTGGATTGCCTCCGCCGTCCTGCGCATCACGCGAGGCACCGCGCAGCTCGAGCCCGATCCGCCCGGGCGCCTTCGCGGCGAGCCGAGCGTCTTCGGCGCCGCGACCGGCGCGGAGATCTTCGTCGATCTCGTGCGGCGCGCCGTGCCCCACGAGGACGCGCTCGAGCGCCTCGGCGGCGAGTCGAGCCGCATCAGCGACGGTCCGAACTCCGGATTACTTGCAGAGTGCAATCTTCCTCCGCAGGATCTCGAGCTGCTTCACCGCGCCCGTGGCGGCACGATTACCGACCTGCTCGCTCGTGCGACGGACGGCGAGATCGTCGCCGTCGTCCACGCGCTCGCGCTCCTCGGCGTCATCGAAGTGATCCCATCGCCCGACTTCGCGCGCCGCGGCGGAGAGTCACGCACCCTCCCCGACGTGGAGATGGCCGCGCTCGATGAGGATGCCATGCGTGGCCGCGTCCGCGCCCGTCTCGAGCTCGTCGAGGACGGCGACTACTTCGCGGTGCTCGGCGTCACGCGCGACGCCACCGGGTACGAGATCCGTCGCGCATTCATCGAGCTGCGCCGCACGTTCGAGCCGTCGCGCATCCTGACGCCGCGCCTGCTCGACCTCGCCGACGACGTTCGCAAGATCGTCATCGTCATCGAGGAGGCCTACGAGATCCTCCGCGACAACGCGCGTCGCGAGCGTTACCGCCGCGCCATCGACGCCCGCCCCGAGTAGGCCGCAGGACGGATCGCCTGCCCGTACGAGCCGTCGTGAGGAACGAGGTCTCGCTCCTCGAGGACGATCGTCTCGCGAGACGCGCGCCCCGTCGCATCGAAGGTCACGAGGGTCGTCGTGAGCGAGCTGCGTTCCCCCGTGACGACTCGATCAGCCTCCCGATCGACGAGGCCATTCGCGCGCACGTGAAGAACGCGAGATGCCAGTTACCGTCGCGATGCACCGCCGCGCGCGTTTTTGGCACGCCGGTCGGCTCACCCGCCGCGTCGAACACCTCGAGCAGGTCAACGGGCTCGGTCGTCGCAGCGTTGTCTAGGACAGCTCGCTGCACGCTTGCGAACGTAGCGCCCGTGCTAGACCTGCGCGCATGATCGACAACGGCCAGAAGCTCCCCGACTTCAACCTCGAGAACCAGGACGGACAGAGCCGCACCAACGCCAGCTACGCCGGCAAGTGGCTCGTCCTCTACATCTACCCCAAGGACGACACCCCGGGCTGCACCATCCAGGGCAAGTCGTTCACCGCGACGAAGGCGGACTTCGACGCCGCCAATGCGGTCGTCGTCGGCCTCAGCGCGGACGACGTGAAGTCCCACAAGGACTTCTGCAACAAGTTCTCGTTCACGATCGAGCTGCTCGCGGATCCCGCCACCAAGCTGCTCGGCGCGCTCGGCGTTGCCCAGTCCGAGTACAAGGGCACGATGTACTGGGACCGCACCTCGTTTCTCGTCGACCCGGGCGGCGTCGTCCGAAAGGTCTACACGAAGGTCGATCCGAACGGCCACGAGGTCGCGGTCCTTAAGGACATCGCGGCGCTCAAGGGCTGAGCGACCTTCGGGAGCTCGTGCCGTGTGATTCACACGGCCTGAGCGACCTTCGGGAGCTCGTGCCGTGTGATTCACACGGCCTGAGCAACCTTCGGGAGCTCGTGCCGTGTGATTCACACGGCCTTCTTGAAGATGTCCATGACGTCGTGGAGGAGCTTCATGCCCTCGGCGCGCGGACGCTGAAAGGCGTTGCGGCCCATGATCGAGCCGAACGCGCCGCCGTCGGCGAGGCCCTTCACGTCCTCGAGCAGGCCCGCAGTGTCGCGATTTTCGCCGCCGGAGAAGATGACGATGCGCTTGCCGTTGAATGCACTCTGCACGCAGTGACGAACGCGCTCGGCGAGCGTCTTGATCGGCACGTTGTACTTCTCGATGACCTTCTTCGCCTCGGCCTGCTCGACGTGCGCCGTCGGCGGCTTGATCTTGATGACGTGAGCACCGAGCTCGGCCGAGATGTGCGCCGCGTACGCCGCCACGTCGACCGCCGTCTCGCCCTCCTTCGAGAGGCCCGCGCCCCGCGGGTAGGCCCACACGATCGAGGGGATGCCGGCGTCCTTCGCCTCGAGGATGATCTCGCGAAGGTCTTCGTACATCTGGTTACGGAGGCTCGAGCCCGGATAGATCGTGTAGCCGATCGCGCTGCAGCCGAGGCGCTGCGCGTCCTTGACGGTGCTCGTGACGGCGCTGCACGGGTCGACCTTGGCGAGCGTGTCCGAGTTGTTCAGCTTCAGGATGAGGGGGATCTGTCCGGCAAACTTGTCGGCGACCGCCTCGATGAAGCCGAGCGGCGCGGCGTACGCGTTGCAGCCGGAGTCGATGGCGAGCTGGACGTGATAGTCGGGATCGTACGCGTCCGGGTTCGGCTGGAAGGAGCGGAGCGCGCCGTGCTCGAAGCCCTGGTCGACGGGGAGGATGACCATCTTCCCGGTGCCAGCGAGCGTGCCGTGGTTCAGCATGCGCGCGAGGTTCGCCTTCGTGCCGGGGTTGTCCGATCCGTACCAGGACAGGATCTGCTTCACGCGGTCGGTGACGGCCATGGTCTCGTAGCTCCTCGAGCAAATCTGCTCGCTTGTCGCGTTGTTCTAGCGGGAGGCGAGGGTAGCTCCTCGCGCCACCGCCGATCAACGAGGAGCGTCACCCTCGTCACGCATCCCTGAGTGACGCATCGCGCCGCTTGCGCCACGGCTGTGCATCGACGAAAACGCCGGTCAATCCCATGTCCGATAGCCTTCCTTCGCTCCGAGCTGCCGCCGTCGTCGGGACCACGCTTCGCGAGCACGTGCTGCAATCGATGCACGCCGCGAAGGGCGCGACCGGCGAGTTCACCTCGCTGCTCAACCATATCTCGCTCGCGATTCGCATCATCAACTCGCGCGTTCGTGCCGCGGGCCTCGCGGACCTCCTCGGGTACACCGGCGAGACCAACGTGCAGGGCGAGTCGGTCCAGAAGCTCGACACCTTCTCGAACGAGGTGCTGATGAACGTGCTCGAGCGCAGCGGGCACTGCGGCGTCATCGCCAGCGAGGAGCTCGACGAGGCGCAGCTCGCCGATCACCACGGCAAGTACGTTGTCCTGTTCGACCCGCTCGACGGCTCCAGCAACATCGACACGAACGTCGGCATCGGCACCATCTTCGCGGTGCTCCGTCGGAACGAGCCGAAGCTTTCGCGTCCGAGCCTCGCCGACGCGCTCCGCCCCGGCCGCGAGATCGTCGCCGCCGGGTACGTGGTCTACGGCCCCTCGACGATCTTCGTGATGTCGACCGGCCAGGGCGCACATGGCTTCACGCTCGACCCGTCGATCGGCGAGTTCTTCCTCTCGCAGCCGGACATCCGCGTGCCCGCGCGCGGCAACTGCTACTCGGTGAACGAGGGGAACTTCTCGCGCTGGGCGCCCGAGATCCAGAACTGGGCGCGCTGGGTGAAGGCCGTGCATCCGGTGGGCCCCACGCCGGACGGCAGCGAGCCGTTCCAGACGCCGTACGGCGCGCGTTACGTCGGCTCGATGGTCGCCGACGCGCATCGCACGCTCATGAAGGGCGGCATCTTCGCCTACCCCGCCGACACGAAGAGCAAGAGCGGCAAGCTCCGCCTCCTCTACGAGGCGAACCCGATGGCCTTCCTCTTCGAGCAGGCCGGCGGCATGGCGATCGACGGCAAGGACCGCATCCTGGACATCATGCCGAGCGAGCTCCACCAGCGCGTACCGGTGATCCTCGGCTCGAAGGACGACGTCTCCGTCTTCCGCCAGTTCGTCCTCGGCGAACGCCACGGCTGACGCGAGCGCCCGGCGGCGGCACAACGCGGCCCACCAATCCCCCTCCGAAAGCCTGCAAAAATAAGGGTTGCGAGTGGCATGGCGCATGCTCCGCCTCTTCCCATGACGCTCGCTCGCTGGGTCTCGGTCGTCGTCGTCTCGTCCGTCGCCCTCCTCGTGGGTTGCGGCGGCAAGACCATCGGCGACGACCTCACCTCCACGCCGACCGATCCGACCGATCCGACGCCGCCGCCCATTGACGACGACGCGGGGCCGCCGGTGTGTCCGGCCATCGCGCCGGCATGCGACCCGGACGATCGCTCCGTCGGTAGCGAGGCCAAGTGCGGCGGCGCCGATTACTGCTACTCGCGCACGCAGGCGTGCAGCGGCACGGTCGTCTGGTGCGCGCACGACGAGGGCGCGCAGTGCGATGCGGTTCCGACCTGCAACGAGGGCGACATCGCGGTCTCGCTGTGCCCGGCCAGTACCCCGGTCGGCGCCCACCTCACCTGCTACACGCGCACTGGCTGCGGCACGACGATCTCGTGCGTTCACCCCGAGTCGGCATGCACCGCACTACCGCACTGCAACGGCGGCGACATCGAGGTCATGGCCATCGATACGTGCAGCAAGCCGGGGATCAGCTGCTACCCGGTGACCGAGTGCAACTTCACGATCCACTGCTACACGCCCTGAGCGTGATTCACACGCCCTGAGCGACCCTCGAGAGCTCGTGGCGTGTGATTCACACGCCCTGAGCCTCGGGCGGCCAGACGTACTTGTGCATCTGTAGCTGCACGCGCACCGGCAGCTTGTCGGCAAGGACCCACTCGACGAGCTGCTTGGTCGCCAGCTTGCCGAAGACGGTGCTCGCGAGCAGGTGCGGCGTGCGCCGCGAGAGGTCGCGCGAGCGGATCACGTCGCGCATCCACTCGTAGTCGCCGCGATCGGCGAGCACGAACTTGAGCTCGTCACCCTCGCCGACGTGGTCGAGGTTCGACCAGCGATTGCGTGCAGATTCCCCGGATCCCGGCGCCTTCAGATCCATGATCTTGTGGACGCGCGGGTCGACGCCGGAGACGTCCGCCTCGCCGCTCGTCTCGAGGAGGACGGTGCGGCCCGCGTCGCAGAGCTCGGTCATGAGCGGGAGCACACCAGGCTGCAGGAGCGGCTCGCCGCCCGTGAGCTCGACGAGCTCGGTGCCCGTCGCGAGCGCCCGCTCGAGCACCTGGGCGCGCGTCATCCGCGTGCCGCCGTAGAACGCCTGCGTCGTGTCGCACCACGAGCATCGAAGGTTGCAGCCCGTCGTCCGCACGAAGGTGCACGGCAGCCCGGCGAACGTCGATTCGCCCTGAATGCTCGCGTAGATCTCGTGGATGACGAGGGAGTCTTCCTTCACGGCACGCGCCACTTAGCACATGAGCCGCCGGCCGGCGCGCGCGCCCCGCGAAGCCCTGGAAACCCAGCCGTCGCCACCCGGGGGTGACCGGTCGCAGGCGGAGGTCGAACGGGGGCACGATCGGGGCCGTTCGCGCGTCGAATGTACATGAACGGTCCCACCGTCCCCGCTCGCTCTGCCCGGGCCCTGATCTCCCTGCTCGCCTTCGTCATGGGCCTCGGGACCGTCCCCCACCGCGTCTGCGAGCGCGACGCCGCCGCCTACTACGACGGGGACGCGGTCCAGGTCGACGCCCTCGCGGCCTCCGTCTCGCGGTGGACCGGCGAGGAGCTCTCGCCTGCCGCCTTCGCCACCGGCTCGACCCGCTTCGACGGCGAATGGCTCTTCGGCACCTACATGATGGCCGCCATGGGCTTTGGTCAGGTCGCGCTCGCGAGCGGCGACGATGTAGCCGGCGC
>JAYSXP010000318.1:0-4729 GCA_043717125.1 Polyangiaceae bacterium
GTGTTCGACCTCGAGGTGAACATCGCGGAGCAGGCACCGCGCCCGTCCTCACGCCCGGAGCCCGCCGCGAGCCCGGCGTCCCGCCCCCCGGCGAAGTAATTTCCGTGTACGCTCCGGCCCGCTAATGCGCGTCGCATTGCTCGGCTGTCTCCTTGTCGTTCCGTCGCTGGTGGGGTGCACTGGCCATGCGGTGCCCGACCCGCGATCGGCAGCCGACGACTTTGCGGCCGCGGCGGCGCGTGGCGATGCCGACGCCATCTACGAGATGATGACGACGTCGGCGCAGAAGTCCCGCTCGCGGGACGACGTGCGCCGCCTCGTCAAGGAGCAGCGCGAGGAGCTCTCGGAGCAGGCCAAGCTGGTCACCGCGCGTGACGCGCGGGTCGAGGCCACGGCTCGCCTCCGCTACGAGGACGGCGAGGAGGCTCAGCTCGAGCTGCGCGAGGGCCGCTTCTGGATCACGTCGTCCGGCGCGCTGCCCGGAGGATCGCGGACGCCGGAGCAGGCGCTCGACCAGCTCCGAAGGGTGCTTGCGCGCCGCAGCTACGCCGGGCTGATGCGGGTTCTCACGCCAGCCACGCGTGCCGCGATCGAGCAGGATCTCCGTTCCCTCGTCTCCGGCCTCGAGCGTCCGGAGACCTTGCACGTCCAGGTGACGGGGGACGGGGCGGTCGTGACCGTCCCGGGGGGCCACACGGTCAAGCTCAAGCGTGACGGCGGCGTGTGGCGCGTCGACGATTTCGACTAGATCGAACGAAGAACGATGACGCTCCGACGGCTCGCCATGCCCCTGACCTTCGCGCTCGCGCTCGCGGCGCTCATCGTCGCGCTCCCACGCCCGGCGCGTGCGTTCGGCGACGTCGGTGCGTTCGATCCGCGCGTGCTGCTCGTCGGTGGGATCACCGGCGCCGCACATGCGAGCGCGCCCGCGCGTTGGTCGTGGGAGCTCGTCCAGCGAACGAGCGCTCCAGGCCGCCTCAAGCCTACGCAGGTCCGCGCCGATGATCCCTCGGTCGTCGACGCGCCGTTCCTCTGGCTCAGCGGGGACCGCGGCCTCAATGTTTTCACACCGCAGGAGATCTCCGGGCTCCGTAAGTTCTTCGCACTCGGCGGGATCCTCCTCGTCGACGATGCAGGAGTCTCCGACGACGGCGGCCCGAGCGCGTTCGGACGCTCTGCACGCGAGCAGATCGCCCGCGTGCTCCCGGACACGAGCCCGATCGCGCTCGGCCCGGACCACGTCATCTTCAAGACCTTCTACCTTCTGCGTCGCGCGGAGGGACGCGTCGCCGGACCGAAGACGCTCGACGCGATCGTTCGCGGCGGCCAGTTGCAGGTGGTGTTCTCGTCGCACGACCTCGGCGGCGCGCTGGCGCGTGGCGCGACGGGCGCCTGGGAGAACCCCGTGATCCCCGGTGGTGACGTGCAGCGCGAGCGGGCGATCCGTCTCGCCGTGAACATCGCCATGTACACGCTCTGCTCGAACTACAAAGACGACCAGGTGCACGCGCCCTTCCTGATGCGACGGCGCGCATTGCCGGTCGGACCGTAGGCAACAGGCGATGCACGAGCGCCTCGCGGTCAACGGCGACCTCCCGCTCTGGGCGACCGTGCTCGCCTGCGTGCTCGCCGTGCTGAGCCTCGCAGTCCTCGTCGTGATCGAGCTCCGCCGGCGCGAACGTGGCGGCCCGCTCATCGTCGCGACGGGCCTCCTCGCGGTCCTTGCATTGCTCGCGGCGATCGCGCGGCCCGTGCGCATCGCGGCGCGCGAGAGCGTGATCGGCTCAAAGGTCATCGTGCTCGCCGACACGTCACGCTCCATGGCGCTGCCTCAAAACAGCACGTCGACGCGGGCGGTCGTGCGCGACGCCGCCGTACGCGAGATCACCAAGAAGGCGAAGGAGGCGCGCCTTCACGTCCTTGGCTTCGGCGACGGCGCTCCGGTTCCGCTCGTGGCGCCCTCCGGAGTCTCGACCGCGAGCCCGCCTTCTGCACCGCGCAGCGATCTCACGTCGGCGGTGCGTGCGCTCGCGGCGTCGGCCGAGGAGCGCCCGCAGGCGATCGTCGTCGTGTCCGACGGGCGGCTCGATGATCCCGGCGAGGATGCGTCGCGCGAGCAACTCCAGGCGCTCGCACGCGACCTGAAGGTGCCCATTCATACCGTCGCCACGACTGCGGTGTCACCGTCCGACGCGAGCGTTCGGCGCGTCTCGGCCGCCGGCGCCGCCGTCGCGCACGTGCCGCTTCCGCTCAGGGTCGAGGTCGGGTGCGCGGGTGGTCTCTCGTGCGACGAGCTCACGGTCACGGCACGCGAGCTCCGCGAGGACGGTCCGCCCGCCCTCCTCGCGACGGGGCTCTCGCACCTCAAGGACGGCAAGGGCACGGTCGACCTCGCCGTGACGCTCGACCGCGCCGGCGCACGCATCCTCGAGATCGCGATCACTCCGCCCGGAGGCGACACGATCCCCGAAAACGATCGCCGCCTCCTCACGTTCAACGTCGCGCGCGAGCGCGTCCGCGTGCTCCATGTTGCCGGGCGCCCGACGAGCGACGTGCGCGCCCTGCGCCAGTGGTTGAAGAGCGATGCGTCCGTCGACGTCGTGGCGTTCTTCATCTTGCGCACGCAGTCGGACACGCCGAACGCGCGCCAGGAAGACCTCTCGCTCATCCCCTTCCCTGTCGACGAGCTCTTCACGGAGCACTTGCCCTCGTTCGACGCCGTCGTACTCCAGGACTTCGACGCGCAGCCGTACGGCCTCGAAAGGCACCTCCCGCAGCTCGCCCGCTACGTGAAGGCCGGCGGCGGCCTCATCATGGTCGGAGGACAGAACTCGTTCGTCGCCGGTGGGTACGCGAACACGCCGCTCGCCGAGGTGTTGCCGGTCACCCTCGATGGCTCACCTGGGGCGACTGCCGCGGACGTCGCGAACGTGACGCCGGCCTGGACCGACGACGGCCGTGCAGCACCGCTCCTCTCCCCTCTTCATGACATCGTCGGCGAAGAGCTCCCGCAGATGCCGGGCGCGAACGTCCTCGGCGAAGTCAGGCCCGGCGGGCTCGTTCTCTGGGCGCATCCCACACGCACGACGAAGTCCGGCGCACCGATGCCGATCCTCGCGATCGGCGATCAGGGCGATGGGCGCTCGATCGCGCTCGGCCTCGACGGCGCGTGGCAGCTCGAGTTCTCGCAGCTCGGCGCGCGCACCTCCGGCCGAGGCTACGGCGCGCTCTGGGACGGTCTGCTCGGCTGGCTCATGCGCGACCCACGCTTCGAGCCCGGGCAGCTCGAGCTCGTCACGCCGTGCGTCGCCGACACACGGACATTGCTCCGCGTCCGACTCCCCTCCGCCGCGGTGGCGAGGAGCGGACCTGCCGACGCGACGAGCAAGGCCATGATCGTCGAGGTCCGGCGCCTCGACAAACAGGACGAGGCGCCGATCCGCGTCGAGGTCCCGAAGCGCACGCCGGGGTTCTCGAGCGCCGTCGAGATCGCGCTCCCCCCACTCGCTGCAGGTGGCTACACCGCGCGACTGAAGCTCGGCGCCGGCCCCACCACCCGACGCGACTTCGCATGCGAGTCGGGCGGCGACGAGTGGGCCGACTCTCGCCCCGACCGCGAGCGCCTGCGTGCGCTCGCCTCGGCGACGGGCGGCAGCTTCCACGACGCGACGGACGATCTCACGCTCCCGCTTCCGAAGCCCGCGGTGGTGAGCGCGGAGCGCCACGTCGTGCCGTTGGCGCCCCCCTGGGCCTGGACCCTCGCGGCCGCGATCGCTCTCGGCCTGCACTGGTTTGCCCGGCGGCGCTCGGGCCTGTCGTGACCCGAGCCGCTGCGAAGCCGCTTCTGCTACCGTTCGGGACGTGCGACGCGCTGCTCCTCTCGGTGTTCTCGCGTTCCTCGCGCTGACGTCGTCCGCGAACGCGCTCGTGTGGCCCGACGTGCCGGAGCGCATCGAGCGCGGCCTCCTCTCTCCCGACCCCGCCAGCCGGCGTAGCGCGGCGCGTGAGCTCTCGACGCTCGGAGCCTCGCGCGCGACACCTCTCGTGGTCAAGGCGATGAACGACGCGGACGTCGAGGTCCGGCTCGCCGGCGCGCAGTCCGCGGTCCGTCTCCACATCGCGCTCGCCACCGACGTCGCGCTCCAGTGGCTCGGCGAGCGAGAGAGTCGCCTCCGCATCGCCGCATGCGAGGTCGCGAATGCGATCCCGGCGCCGCGCGCGGTTCCGCCACTTGCGCGCGCGCTCGGTGACTCGGACCCGCTCGTCCGTGCCGCCTGCGCCGATGCGCTCGGAGCACAAGGCTCGCCCGACGCTGTCGCCCCGCTGTCTGGCAAGCTCGACGACCCGACACCCGCCGTGCGCGCGCAGGTCGCTCGCGCGCTCTCGAGGCTCGGCGACCCGCGCGCCGTCGTTCCGCTCGTGGGCAAGGTGCAGGACTCGGTGCCCGACGTGCGACAGGCCGTCGTTCGCGCGCTCGGCGACCTCGGTGATTCGCGCGCGACCCAGGCGCTGCTCCTCGCGCTTCGTGACACGGTGGCCGAGGTGAAGATCGAGGCGCTCGCGGCGCTCGGACGCCTGCGTGCGCCGGAGGCCGCATCGGCGATCGCGCCGCTCGCGCTCGAGCGCAACCCGGCGGTGCGCCAGGCGGCGCTCGTCGCGCTCGGACGCATCGCGACCCCCGACGCCGTTCGCGCGCTCATGAAGGCGCTCGGCACGCAGGAAGACGGCG